>CALKDR010000013.1 GCA_938084175.1 uncultured Campylobacterales bacterium | reverse complement strand
CTAAAAAAGGCAACAGCGTACTTTGCGAAAGAATTTCTTTAAGATACGCGTGGATAAAAAATAATCGTATGTTAGTAAAACTAATATTTATAAACTCTAAAAAAAGATATGGTATTTTAAGAATTAAAGCAGACCTAGAAGGTGATTATGGAGTTATTGTTTCAAGAAAACTAATTGCTAAAATTATGAAGTACTATAAAATAAAAGTAAAAATGAAAAGCAAAAATAAAAAGAAAGTTTGTAGTTACAACTGATTTAGATCATAATAATGAAATAGCACCAAATGTATTAAATAGAGACTTTAATGCATCAAAAACAGATGAAAAAATATGTAGGAGATATTACTTACATTCTAAAAAAGAGATATTTGAATATACAGAATTTTATTATAACAGACATAGAAGTCATAGTTATTTAGGAAACTTATCACCTGTTAAATTTGAAGAAAAGCAAAAAGTGTTAAGAAATGAAGTGGTGGCTTAGGGATAAGCAAAATTGTGTATGAATTTTAGGTACCTCTTCAATTTGAGTAGGTAGAGTTTGTTGTAGTCCCATTGCCTGTCTAAGTAGAGAGAATACAATTACGATTCTAGTAAAAGATGTTACCATCAAAATTAAAGTAGGAGCTAGTACAAAAAGTGTTAAAATAATATCAAAGAAACAATTATGTCATAGTTTTGAAATTTATTTTTTAGTTTTAATATATCCTAGCTCATAAAGCTTATCAAATATTTTACTAACGATTCCGCCAGCAGCATCTCCACCATGACCACCATGTTCAACCAATACAGTTACAACATATTTTGGATTTTTATATGGTCCATATGTTGTAAGCCAAGCGTGTGAACGATGAAAATATTTTAATTCACTTTCTTTCATTCTAACTTTTTCAGATTGAGGAATACTAACAACTTGTGCCGTTCCTGTTTTCCCTGCAATTGTAATTTTTGATTTAATGTGTCTTGTAGCAGTTCCTTTTGCATGATGCGTAACATCATACATTCCTTGTCTTAACATATCAAGCTGTTTCTTTGGTATTTTTAAATCTTCAGGCTCTTCATAATTAGCTTTATAAAAATGAGGTTTTGGAAGTTTCCCTGTTGCTAAAAATGCTGTATATCTTGCCATTTGCATAGGAGTTACAAGCATATTTCCTTGTCCAATAGAAGTAATAACTGTTTCACCAACATACCAAGGTTGTTTGAACTTTTTTTGTTTCCACTGTTTATTAGGGTTAACACCAAAGAATTCATTTACTTGATCAACTCCTGTTTGTTTACCAAAACCAAATTTATCTAAAGTTTGAGATATTTTATTTATTCCAACTCTTAAACTTCCTTTATAAAAGAAATCATCACAACTTTCTCTAATTGCTTTTCTAAAATCTACTTTACCATGTCCATGACTTTTCCAACACCTAAAATTTCTATTCCCTATTCTTATTGAACCTGAACACTTAACTGTAAAACTTTCACTAATATCGTTTTCTAAAAAAGATAAGGCAACTCCCATTTTTATAATTGAACCAGGAGGATATAAACCATTTATTAGTTTATTTGTAAAAGGATGATTTAAATCATTTCTCATAATATTCCATTCTTTTACAGAAATTCCTGAAGCAAAAATATTATTATCAAACTCAGGCATTGATGAAGCTGAAAGTATTTCACCATTATTTGCATCCATTACAATAATTGCACCACTTCTTTTTCCAAAGATTTTTTGAATATATTTTTGAAGCTCAATATCCAAAGATATTTTTATGCTATTGTCTATTGAAGGTTCTTTTTCTCCTAGAATTTCAATTTCTTTATTTAATGCATTTACTTTTATATCTTTATAACCACTTTTTCCTTGTAGTTTATCGTTATAAAATTTCTCTAAACCATTTTTCCCAATAATTCCATTATGTGCTGAAAGTTCATTTTTCAAAATATCTAATCTAGATGCTTTTCCAACGTATCCAATTACATGAGAAGCTGCTTTTCTATAAGGATAAAACCTTTTTACTGCTGATTCAACTTTTATACTCTTTTTTGATGCAAATAGTGTATATTTTGGAAAAAAATCTTGGTAAGGAATATAGTCTATAATTTCAACAAAATTATGATTATAGGCTGAATCTCTTTTAATATATGCTTTTAAAAGTTTTTCTTTTTTGATTTTTGGAAAATGTTTTACAATTAAGTCAAGAGCATCATTAAGTTTTTCTTTGTTCTTTTTAGACCTTAAATGAGGTTTTATTAAAATAGAAAAGCCCATTTGATTAACTGCAAGTTTTTTCCCATTCCTATCTTCTATTACTCCTCTTACCGGTATTTTCTTAACTCTACTTATATAATTTCTTTTTGATAATTCTTCATAATAGGTATTTGATTTTATACTTAAAAAATATACTCTAGATAACAATGTAATCATAATCACAAAGATAAATAAGAAAATTATGTTTAGTCTTTTATTCAAATAAATACTCCTAAAAATAATAAATCGATAATTATATTAACAAAAATAATTGCAATAAAACTATCAGACATTCCAATTGTCATAACCCAAATTAAGAAGACACCTAGATAAAAAATAAGTATATAAATATATTCATTTAAAGTACTAAAAGAAATCATTCTATGAGTACTTGGAATAATAAAAATATAAATAAATAATGATAATAATGTTAAAGATAATGGTTTTAAACCTGAGTTTATTTCAATAAATACTAATGTTAATACAACAAAAAATAAAGAGTAAAAATATTTTTTTCTAATACATCTATAAAATGCAATAAAACAAACACCTGCAAGCATAAGTAATAAAAAATGAATTGAAGATATAGTGTTAATTGTTATTACAGCTAATAAAAATATAAATAAAAAAATAGGATTATCTAAATTGCTTCGAGTCATAATATATAGTACTTTTGATTAATTTTGACGCGATTATAATATAAAAAATCTTATAGTTGTATCAAGTTTAAGTTTTGTTTTTATTTGACAAGTCATAAATAAAAGAAAAAATTTCAGCAACAGCTTTATACAGACTTCCAGGTATTTCTTTATCAATATCAATTTGAGATAAAAGTTCAACTAAATCTTTGTCTTTTTTGATTGGAATATCATTGTCATTTACTAGTTTTATGATATTTGTCGCAGTTTGTCCTTTTCCTTTAGTAATAACGCTAGGCGCATTATCTTCTTTAATATTTTATTTAAGAGCAACAGCTTTTGAAATTATTTGATTATCTGTTTCTTTAATATCTTCTTGTGCCATTTTAAACTCTTATATCAATATTTGTTATTGATTGATTTGCATATGGTTTTACAAAAGCTTCTGCTTTTTTATCAATTGACGATTTTTCATATTCTTCTTTTAAATCTAATAATCTAATATTGATAGGAATTAAATCAACAACATTAAGAGATTTCTTTAAATTTTGAAGATTATCTCTTATTGCAATTTTAAAATGCTTTCTTTGCGCATAAATAGCTAATTCGATTTTATTTTTATCATACATTGCCATCATTAAATCAACTTTTCCAAAATCTTTTAGTGTTATATTAATTTGACACTAAAATTTTCTTCATCAGTTTTTTTCATATTTATAATTCCATCTTCTAACATATCCCATAAAAAAGGAACATAAACACTATTAGAATTACCTATATGAGATAAAAGTTGATGATAATCAATTTGAGTAAGCATCTTCTCAACTTGCTTAAATATTTCTTGAGATTTTAAATCACTTTTAGAAGATAGTTTATCTTGGATTTGTAATAGAATTGATTACATATCATTTGCAATTGGTTTTGTTTCAAATTTAATCGAATTTTCTTGTAGAATAAATTCAATTTTAGCAAATTATTTTGAGCATTATTGTTATTTTGATTTGTTGATAAATTTATGATATCTTTTTTCATTGACATCAAAAGTTGATTAAGATTTGATGCAAAATTACTAGTAAATGTACTAATATTATTTGTATTTAATAATTCGGATTTTAACTGTGAAATATTTTGCTTTAAATTATCAAGTAGAGCTAATTTATCATTACTAGTAGAGTGTAAATTTAAAACTTTTTGCTCTCAATTAGCAATATTGCTGGATATATTTTTCAAAATTAAAACTAATTGGAAAATATTTTTATTTGAATTAAATGCATCTTTTATTTCATTTGAATTTATTAAGTAATTTAGTAATGCTTTTGGTTCTATTAATTTATCGTTTTTAAGAAATAAATCATTAGTTTTTATTAAAGAATCAATTTGATTTAAAAGGTTTTTTGTTTGATTTTGTGTATTATTACTAAGTACTTCATTTTTAATTTTTATTAATGCTTGTGTTTTGTAAACTACTTTGTGAAATCTTTGATACGAGAAATACTCCAGATTTTCCAAGTTGTTCTTTTAGTGTACTTTTATCTAAATCTTTAATATCTTTTAAAAAGTTTTCCAATAAAGGTTTAAATTTACTCAAAGAACTCTGTTCATTAACTTGTTTTAATAGTGCTTGTTGAACTAGAAAAAGAGTCTTGTTCTTTAAATAAAGAATAGAACAGTTGATTATGATAATGTTAAATTAACATACAAAGGTCCTACACTTGGAATTAGCACTAGCTTCAAAATTTAATATTGCAAAATGCAATAATTTCATATACTATAAAAAACTTTTAGCTATAATCTTCATAATTATAAATAAAAGGTGTATCTTATTAGAGAAATACATGTAAAACAGCTAAGAATCAGATATATAAGAGTTTTAGAAAAATTCTTTACAAGAACTGTATCTTTATTAAAATTAGAAAACTTTAATCATGAGTTATTCAAAAAAAGAACTTTGAAAAACTATGAAGAGATGAAAAAAGCAGAAGAAATGGAACTTTATTCTGCATATATTACAGATATAAAAAACTTTATTGAAAAAACTATACAGTTTATAAATGAACACTCAAAATCTTTTGAAAATGAAAGAGCTATCTTATTAAAAGATGCAAACCTTTTACAAAAAGAAAAGAATAATAGCTCTTATAGTAAAGATAAACACAAAAATCAAAAATTCAATGATGAATACTAATGGCCGAAAAAAAAGAAGAATATAAAAGCTTTAAACTTACAGGCGTAATAAAAAAAGTCCTTTATACAAATGAAGAAACAAAATATGTAATTGCAGTTTTAGAAAACAATCAAAAAATTTGTGGAGCATACTTTGATACAGAAATTGAAAAAATTGTAGGTGAAGAAGTTGTCTTAAATGGCAACTGGACTACTCATAAAAAGTATGGAGTTCAGTTTGAGTTTGATACTTTAGAGCTTAAAGAAGCCGAAATATTCTTTTTTCTTACAAAAATAGTAAAAGGTGTTGGAAAGAAGTTTGCACAAGAACTACTAGAAAAATATAAAGAAGAAGAACTCGTAAAAATCTTAAATGAAAATCCTGAAGAGTTATTACAATTTAAAGGCATAAAAGAAAAAAAACTAAAAATGATTGTTAGTTCTTGGCAAAAGTTTAAGCACCTAAGAGAGCTTGGCTCTTTTCTAGCTAAGTTTGGAGTTACATCAAATTTAATTACGCGAATTTATTCATCACTTGGTGAAGTAGATAATTTAATAGATAAAATTAAAAAAAATCCATACCTTTTAATAAATATAAAAGGAATAGGTTTTAAGCGTGCTGATGAAATTGCAAAAGCCTTAGGAATTGATCCTTTTTCACAATTTAGAATAATGGCATGCTTAAATTATACCTTAAAAGAATATTGTGATAATAATGGAAATTCTTCTATTGACAAGCTGCATTTATATAAACTTTTAGATGATTCATTACGTTTTAATGATCAGAATGATTTATATGAAGAATCTCTTACAAAAATGTTAGTTGAAGAAGAAATATTTGTTACAAAAGAAAATCGTTATGCACTTTCAATGTTATATTACGCAGAAAAAAGAATATTAGAGTTTTTTCAAAGTCGCCAAAATGATTTAAATCGTAAAATCATTGCAAAGTTTGATGATTATTTAATAAAAAAACAACTCACTTTAGGTTTTGAACTAAGTAGTGAACAAAAAAAAGCAGTTGAACTTATAAATGACGGACATAAAACACTTTTTCTAATAGGTTACGCAGGAACAGGTAAATCAACTTCAAGTAAGGCTCTTTTACAGTTATTAGAAGAAGTAGTATCATATGATGATATTATGACAATAGCTTTAAGTGGTATTGCATCACAAAGAATATCTGATACAACGGGTTATAACTCAGCTACTATTCAATCATTACTAGTAAAACACAAAGAAAAAGATTTTTTTCCTTATAAAGTTATTCTACTTGATGAAGCATCTATGGTAAATTCTGTTACTTTTAATCAAATAATTTCAAAAATTGATGATGATACTGTATTTATTGTTGTGGGTGATGATGGACAATTACCTGCAATTGGTGCAGGAAATATTCTAGCCGATTCAATAAAATATGACTTAGCTCCAATCTGTAAACTTACAAAAATTTATAGACAAAATGAAAATCAAGCAATAGCACTTATTGCAAATGATATTAGAAAAGGTGAAGTCCCTAAATATAATGAAGAATATGAAGATTTTAAATTTATTAATGTTTCAATTTCAAATTATTATGCCCAAAAGAATATGAATTCTTCAAATGAATTTGCTGATATTAGAGTTGAAAATTCAGAGCTAATTATGAACAATATTTTAAATATATCAACTACTTATATTCAAGAATATTTTGATTTAATTAAAGCAAAAAAAATAAATAAAGCATTGACCTTATTTCAAGTTATAACCCCTATGAAAGGTGGCTTGTTAGGTGTTGAGAATCTAAATATGCAACTACAAAAGCTTTTTAATCATACAAAAGGAAAAGCTTATGCCACAAAACTTTATGAGTATAAAATTACTGATAAAGTAATACATATAAAAAATGAAAATATGAGATCTCAAACCATGAGTATGTACAAAAATGGCTCAAGTGATTTTATAGAAAAAAGAGTTTTCAATGGACAATTGGGACTTATTATTAAGTTAGATTTTGAAGAAAATAAATGTATTGTTTTATATCCAAATGATGACATGGTAGTATTTTATGATTTTGATAATGTATCTTCATTATTATCTCTTGCTTATTGTTTAACTATTCATAAAACGCAAGGAATGGAGTATGAAAATGCTTTGATTCCAATGAGTTTTTCTCACTATATAATGCATAATACAAAGTTACTTTATACTGCGATTACGCGTGCAAAAAAGATGTGTTTTATTGTAGGAGAAGAAGAGGCATTTGTAAGCGCTTGTAAGAAATTAGAAATTACTATTAGAGAATCTGTTATAAATGATTTATTATCAAAGCCTGCGGTGAAAAATAACCTTATAGATATTTAACTAAAATTCAAGCAAAAATTTAGTAATATAAAAATTAAAATTTTTAAGAGGATTATATTTAATGATTACGTGGATGCAAAGACATAAAAGATGGCTTGTTATTACAATTTGGATAAGTACTATCGCATTTGTAGGAGCAGGTTTTGTTGGCTGGGGTTCTTATGATTATGGAAAAGAAGGTGGAACAGTAGCCGTTGTTGGAGATAGAGAAGTTTCTATTGAAGAATATCAACAAGAATATTCAACTCTTTATGATCAATATGCAAGACTATTTGGTGAGACTTTTAATGAAGAAATGGCAAATAAATTAAATTTAAGAGATGTTGCATACAAGCAAGTAATTCAAAAGAATTTAATTTTAGCTTATGCTGATACTTTAGGTTTAGATATTACAGATAGAGATATTGCTAAAGAATTATTAAAATATAATGCCTTCTTAAAAGATGGAAAATTTGATAAAGCAACTTATATAAAAGTTTTATCTCAAAATAGAACAACTCCTGTTAAGTTTGAAGAATCATTAAAAAGAAATATTTTATTACAAAAAGTTCAATCATTATTTGATGTTCAAGCAAATAGTGTTGAAGTTAAGAACTTAAATAAATTATTATTTGTAGAAGATGATATTTCTTACAAAATTATTGAAGCAAAAAATATTACAGTAACTCCAAGTAATGAAGAGTTTAAACAATACTGGGAAGCTAATAAAAATGCTTATATGTCAGAAATTGCTTATGTTATAGAAACTACAGAAGTTCCAGTAGTAACAGCAAATTCAAAAGAAGATGATATTAAAAAACATCATGCGAAATTCAAAACAGATTATAGAAAAGCAGATGGTAAGTTAAAATCTTATGAAGAAGCAAAAGCTGAAATCATAAAAGAATTAGATGCTAAATTTACAAAAAAAGAAGCTTTAAAGAAATACTTAAAAGTTAAAAAAGAAGAAGAAAAGCTACTTACATCAACTTTATATAATCAAAGTAAACTTCCTTTTAGTAAACAAAATAATAGAAAAATTACATCTTCAAAGAAAGGTGATTTAATTAAACCGTTCTTAGAAAATGACAAATACATTATTGTAAAAGTTGCAAATAAAAATGAATCTAAACCACTTAGTTTTGAAAAAGCATTAGCGGATGTAAAAGTTTCATATATGCAAGTTGCTAAAGATAAAAAGCTTGATGAATTAGCTAAAAAAGAGTTAGAAAACTTTAATGGTATTGAAGCTAAAAATGTATCAAGACAATCTATTGATAAGATTATTGGATTACAAGCACAAGAAGCTAGTGACTTTTTAAATCAATTATTTAGTGCAAATGAAAAATCTGGAATTATTAAATTAAACGGAAAAGTTGTATTATATAAAATCAATGGGTCAAAATTAGGAACTTATGATAAATCAAGAGATGAGTCAGTAAAAAGTACTTTAATTCAATTACAAAGTGAAGAATTAATGAACAATCTTGTAAAAAAATTAGAAAACGATATTGAAATTCAATCATCTATTGAAGTAAAGGAATAAAAATTGAATAATACTCTTTTAGCAATTGATATTGGTTCATCTTCTATAACAGCTGTTATAGCAAAGCATGATTTAGAATCAAATATTAATTTCCTTGGTACTGGTTTACAAAAGAGTGAGGGTGTTAATAAGGGTATAATTATTAATATTGAAGAAGCATCAAAAGCTATAAAAGATGCCATCAATATTGCAAAAAGAAGTACAACAGAAGTTATTGAAACTTCGGTTGTTTCTATTTCAGGTAGTTATACTAAAAGTATTAGAAGTTCAGGTTCTGTAAATGTTCCTAATGGATTAATTACTGAAACTGAAATAAACCAAGTAATGCAAATGGCACTTTATAATGCCACTATTGTTCCTGAATATGAAGTTGTTCATGTTGTTCCAATATTCTTCAAAGTTGATGATTCTGTTGATGTTGATAATCCTCTTAATATGAATGGTTCTAGACTTGAAGTTTCTGTGTATATAGTAACTGCAAAAAGAACAGCATTAACAAATATAAAATCTGCACTTAAAATATCAGGTGTTGATATTACAAGATTTGTTTTGGATGGTTATGCTTCTGCTATTTCAATTTTAGATGAACAACAAAAGAAATTTGGAGCAACTGTGATTAACATAGGTGCTACTACAACTGAATTTGTAACATACAAAGGAAACTCATTAATATTTAATGGTTTTATTCCAGTTGGATCTAATCACATTACAAATGACTTATCTGTAATGCTTCATACACCTCCAGCTGCAGCTGAAAAAATTAAAACAGAATATGGTTCATTAACAAAAAACTATTCATCATCAAATGAATTAGGTGTTACGAAAGTAAAAATTCCAAGAATTGGTGATGAAGAAACTCATTCTGAAATTGCTCTTGATCATATTCAAACTATTATTCATGCAAGAATTGAAGAAATTCTTGTATTAGTTAAAAATAAATTAAAGAAAAGTGGAATCTTAGATAATGTAGGTTCAGGTATTGTTATAACAGGTGGAATGAGTAATCTTGAAGGTATAAAAGTCTTATGTGAAAAAATCTATGATGGTATTCCAATTGCAGTATCAAATCCCAAAAATATTGAAAATGGTTATATGAGTTTTGATGATCCTCGTATGTCAACAATTGTAGGTTTATTAGTTTATTCTTTAGGAATTAATAGAAACTATGAACTAGATTCAAGTAAAAAGTTGATGAAACCAGTTAAAAAGCAACAGGCTATTGTTGAAGAAAAAACAATAAACAATAATTCAATTAATACTAAACCAAGCTCAAATGATGATAGTGCGGGTTTAAACTTAAAAGATGATCCAACAATTTTAACACCTCTTAGAAAAGATAAGAAAAAAGGTGTTTCTAAATTTTGGAGTAAAGTTTCGGAGTGGTTTTAATGGATAATCTATTTAAAGTGGATGATATAAAAGTGGATATGCCAAATAAAGTTTTATCAGACAATGTAGCAAAAATTGCAGTAATTGGAGTTGGTGGTGGTGGTTGTAATATGATTAACCACATGATTAAAGAAGGTTCTCATAAAATCGATTTAATCGCTGCTAATACAGATTTACAAGTGCTTCATATTTCAAAAGCACCTAAAAAAATTCAATTAGGACTTAAACTTACAAAAGGTTTAGGTGCAGGAATGAAACCAGAAATTGGTAGAGATTCCGCAGTTGAATCTTATGAAGATATTAAGAATGCTCTTAAAGGTGCTGATATTATCTTTATTGCTGCTGGACTTGGTGGTGGTACTGGAACTGGTGCTGCTGCTATTATTGCAAAAGCTGCTAAGGAAATTGGAGCATTAACTGTTTCAGTTGTTACTAAACCATTTACTTGGGAAGGTAAAAAAAGAGCAGGTTTAGCAAATCTTGGATTAGAAGAACTAAAAAAAGTATCTGATTCAATTATTGTTGTTCCAAATGATAGATTACTTGAAATTATTGATGAAAATGTTGGAATGAAAGATGCCTTTAAAATCATTGATAATATCTTATTCCAAGCTGTTAATGGAATGTCTGAAGTTATTTTAAATCCAGGTAATTCTGATATTAATACGGATTTTGCAGATGTTAAAACAATTATGCAACATCGTGGTATGGCTTTAATGGGAATAGGTAAGGCAAAAGGTGAAGATGCAGCTCAAAGAGCATTAGAAGATGCTATTGACTCTCCTTTACTTGACAAAGTATCATTAAATGGTGCTAAAGGTATTTTAATACATTTTAATATTCATCCTCAAGTTTCATTATTTGCAATTAATGATGTAATGGGAACTATTAATGATAGAATGGATTCAAATGCTGAAATTATTTTTGGAACAACATCTGATTCAACATTAGAAACTGATGAAGTTAAAATCACTATTGTTGCAACTGGATTTGAATCTAAAAATGATGAACACGAAGAACCTAGCGAAAATAATGAAGATGGAACACAAAATGCTATCTCAAGTGCTGATGATAACTATTTGGATGTACCACCTTTAATGAGAGACTACGTAGTACAATATCAATTCTAAAAAAAGATAAGAAGAATTAATTTTCTACTTTCTTTTCTACTTTTTCTACAATTACTATATCAAAAGATGTTTGTTGTACAACTAATGCTTTTGTATCTGGAACTACTGCTAAATTATTTATATTTTTAATTTTTGTTTTATATGTATGTATTTCTTCTTCTAATAAGCTTATTCTTTTGTTTAACTGTAAAATCATATCAACACCTGCAAGATTAACTCCAAGTGTTCTTGTTAATGTTAAAACATATTTAATATGATCTATATCTTTTTGTGAATAAAGTCTTATTTTTCCATTTGTTCGAGAAGGAGTTATAAGGCCTTCTCTTTCATATTGTCTTAGTGTTTGAGGGTGAATATCTAAAATTTCAGCAACAGCAGAAATTAAAAAAACTGGTTCAATATAACTATTCGTCTGCATTGTTCAATCCTTTTACTTTTCAGGTAATTTCTCTTCTAAAACTTTTGCAAACTCTTCATCTAAGTCTTCAATTTTAGGTAAAATAATATTGGCTTTTAAATATAAATCACCTTTTACACCAGCTTTTCTATTTAACACACCTAGCTCTTTAACTCTAAATTTTTGATTTTGTTTTGTATTTTGTGGAACTTTTAATGTAATATCTTTATGAATTGTCTTAATTTCAATTTTTCCACCAAATAATGCAGTTTTTAAAGGTATATCAAAAGTCTTAATTAAAGTATCTTCATCTATTTCATATTCAGGACTAGCAGCTACATTTATTTTTAGAATTAAATCACCTCTTTGTCCTTGGTATGATTTTCCTTTTCCTTTAGCACGGATTTTTTGACCATCTTTAATTCCTTCAGGAATCTTTATATCAAATGAATCATTATTAAGCGATATATGTTGTTTTCCACCTAAAACAGATACATCAAAAGCTATTGTAATTTGAGCACTTGTATCTAAATCTGGTTCATTAAAACCGCCAAAGCCACCTTGTTGTGAAAAACCTCCACCACCAAAGCCACCGCCTCCACCGCCGAACATTTGTCTTAACATTTCATCTAAGTCAACATTTTGACCTTGACCTTGAGCGAAATCATGGAAGTTTTGACCACCAAACATAGAATCACCATGTTGGTCATATTGTAATTTCTTTTGCTCATCACTTAATACTTCATAAGCAGCATTAAGCTCTTTAAACTTGTCTTCTGCATCTTTATCTTTATTTACATCAGGGTGGTATTTTCTTGCTAATTTTCTATATGCTTTTTTAATCTCATCAGCTGATGCGTTTTCATTTACTTCTAGTGTTTCATATAAACTTTTTGCCATATTTCTTCCTATAAATTATAAAATATTTCTTTTCTTAATTTTAAATTATATCTAAAACTTGAGTCTAAGTCAATCAAGGTTTGTACTATAACTAGCAATTATTCCACTTAATTGATAATTTAACTTAAAAACTTTAGTGTTTAAGCCTTATTTTCTATGTATTTAGTTAGGATTTTAGCAATTAAAACAAATGGGTAATTATAATGTTTGAAAAAGATGAATGGACGCAACAAGAGTTATATAAATATTCAAAACAACTTGATAAAGATAATATCAAAGTTGTTTTAGTTGATACAATATTAAAACCCCTTGATAGAATTGAAACAATCACTTATAATCCATATGAAATGAGTTTAATGCCTAAGGGTACAGTCTTCGTATTTTATTGTGATACTGGAAAAACTACAAAAGAAAGACTTAACTTTTATAGAAAAAAACTACCTGATTATAAATGTATTAGTTTAAGAGGTGGAAGAGGGTATTGGCGTCCTAATTATCAACTATTAGAAGAAATGGATAAAAATGTCTAAAGAAAATGAATTTGATTACGTAATTGTAGGTGCTGGAATCGCTGGTTGTAGTACGGCATATTTTTTATCTAAATATTCAAATTCAGTTTTACTTATTGATAAAAATGAAAATGTAGCCTTTGGTGCAAGTGGAGCAGCGGGTGCTTTTTTATCTCCATTATTAGGAAAACCAAATAATTTCAAAGATTTAATAAGTAAATCTTTGAAATTTTCCACATCTTTTTATAAAGAAGTAAACAGTAAATCTTTTTTAAATGAGGGTGTATGTCGAATACCCAAAAATAATGAAGATAGGAAAAAGTTTGAATCATACGAATCTTATATGGATTTTGATTATAAGGTATTAGATGATGGCTATCTTTTTGATATTGGTTCATGGATTAACCCTAATGAAATTTGTAATTTATTAACAGAAAAAATTAATAAGAAATTAAAATATAAGATTGATTCTATTGTCAAAAAAGATGATATATGGATTTTAAATAATGAAGTTAAAACAAAGAATCTTATACTTTGTACAGGTGCTAATACAAAACTAATTGAAGAGAAATATTTTGATATTAGAGCTGTTTGGGGTCAGAAAATTGATATTTTAACTAGTGATTGTATATCTTTTAATTATCATAAAGAGTGTTCTGTTTCAAAGGCGGTTAAAAGCCAGTTTCAAGACTTATACAATGTTTCAATTGGTGCTACTCATCATAGGTTTGAATGTAACGAAAATATTGATGATTGTTCTAATTGTTACACAGAAGATATAATAAATGAAGATTCAAAGAAATTAATAAAATTAGCAGATGATATTGTTCATTTTAATAATATTGATGATATAAAAATCAATAATATTAAAATTGGAGCAAGAGCATCAAGTCCTGATTATTTTCCAATAATTGGATCTTTAATTGATTCTAGAAAAAGCTTTGAAAGATTTCCACATTTAATTAATGGGACACATATAAAAGAAAGTATGTTGGAAAAAATAGAAAATCTTTATGTAGTAAATGGAGTTGGTGGTAGAGGTTTTGTTTTATCTCCATATTTAGCAAATGAATTAGTAGAAAGCATTATAAATAATAAAAAAATAGATGAAAATATAACACCCTATCGACAATTTAAAAGATGGGCTAAAAAACAAAAAAAACAAAAATAAATAACAGGAATATAACAAATGGCAAATATTTTTAAAATAGTTTTATTAGGTGTATTAGGTTTTGGATTATTAGTATATTTAACTGCACCAAAACAATTAAATAAACAAGATAAAGTTACTTTAAATAAAGAGTTAAACACTTCTTTACTTCCAAGTCATTTTGAAGTTATTGGAATATCAGGATATGTAAAAAAATCAGATTTATTTAAAAAAGATTTAGAAAAATTTATAATTGTTTTAAATCATGAAGCTTTATCTTTAGTTGAAACAATAAAACTAAGTACTAGAAAAGATATTATTCTTGTTGCCAATATTTCTAAAACACCATGGTTTATAAAAAAATTAGCAGTAAATGGAAAACTAGCAGAACTAAATATTGGTTCAACAATACCAATGATTAATGATACAAGTGGAAAAATGGTAAAAGCCTTAAATCTTTATGATGATACAAAAACAAAATATTTTGTATATAAAGTAAATAAAGATAGCTCTATTACAAAAATTAGTGAACAAAGCGTAAAAGAGGGTGCTTTAGAAAATGGACTTAAACAAGAAGAGATAGATTTATATATGACTTCTTTATTATCATCATTAAAATAAAACTTAAAATAGAGAAGAAATTGTCTATTAATAGTTATTTATTCATTTTTCCAATAGCACATGACACAAAACTTTTTGCAGTCGTTGTAGCTTTTTGAAAACCTGATAATTCATCAGTGGATAAAGGGTAACCAAGACCTCTTAGTGCTACTTTTAAATCTTCTTCTTGTGATTCTTCTATTTCAAGAGTTATTTGACGTGGTTGCACTTCTAAATCAACTTCTACATCTCCAAATTTTTCTTTTAAAGATGATGTTAATGTACCTGCACATCCTCCACATTTTACATTTAATACTTCATATGTTTTTTTCATAATATATCCTTAAAAGTTCTTTTAATTAAAAAAAGGCAAGACTGAAGCTTTGCCTTTTTATTATTTCAATTTATTTAGAGACTATCCAATAATTGAATTTAATGTAGCAGATGGTCTCATTGCAGTTGCAACTAAATCATCATTTGGTAAATAGTATCCACCCATGTCAATTTCTTTTCCATGTCCAGCTACTAATTCAGCAACAATTTTATCTTCATTTTGTGTCATTGCTTCTGCAATTGGTGCAAACTCTGCAGCTAAATCAGCATCAACAGTTTGTGTTGCTAATTCTTGTGCCCAGTACATTGCTAAGTAGAAGTGAGAACCTCTATTATCAATTGAACCTAATTTTCTAGCTGGTGACTTATCATTTAAAAGGAAAGTTCCAGTTGCTTTATCTAAAGTATCAGCTAAAACTTGTGCTTTTACATTACCTTGAGTATTTGCTAAGTGTTCAAATGAAGCTGCTAGTGCCATGAATTCACCTAAAGAATCCCATCTTAAGTAATCTTCTTGTGCGAACTGTTGAACGTGCTTAGGTGCACTTCCTCCAGCACCAGTTTCAAATAATCCTCCACCTTTCATTAATGGAACAATAGATAACATTTTTGCAGATGTTCCTAATTCTAAAATTGGGAAAAGGTCAGTATTATAATCTCTTAATACGTTTCCAGTTACAGAAATAGTATCTTTTCCTGCTCTCATTCTTTCTAATGAAGTTTTTGTAGCATCAACAGGTGCTGCAATTGTAATATCTAAACCAGCTGTATCATGTTCTGGTAAATATTTATTAACTTTTTTAATCATTTCTCTATCATGAGCTCTCTTTTTATCTAACCAGAAAATTGCAGGAGTAGCTGATAATCTAGCTCTTGTAACTGCTAATTTAACCCAGTCTTGGATTGGTGCATCTTTTGCTTGACACATTCTGAAAATATCACCAGCTTGCGTATCAAAAGAGAATACAGTTTCTCCAGCAGTATTTGTTACTACGATTTTTCCCTCAGCTGCAGCTTGGAAAGTTTTATCATGCGAACCATATTCTTCAGCTTTTTTAGCCATTAAACCAACATTTGGAACAGTTCCAATTGTAGTTACATCTAATGTACCATTTGCTTTACAATCATCAATAACAGCTTGGAAAGATTGTGCATAACATCTATCAGGAATAACTGCAACAGTATCTTCTTCTTTATCATCAGCATTCCACATTTTACCACCACCTTTAAGCATAGCAGGCATAGATGCATCAATAATAACATCAGATGGTACATGTAAGTTTGTAATTCCTTTATCAGAATTAACCATTGCAAGTCTTGGTTGTTTTGCATAAACAGCTGCAATATCAGCTTCAATTTCAGCTTTTTTGTCTGCGTCTACTTGGTCTAATTTAGAGTATAAATCTCCTAAACCATTATTAAAGTTTACACCTAAAGAGTCAAATAGTTCCCCATGTTTAGCAATTAAATCTTTGAAATATACTTTTACAGCAAATCCAAACATAATTGGATCAGATACTTTCATCATTGTAGCTTTTAAATGTAATGATAATAATATATCTTGTTCTTTTGCTCTGTTAATTGCAGTTTGGTAAAACTCTTGTAAAGATTTAGCACTCATACAAGTAGCATCAATAATTTCTCCAGCTTCAACAGGTGTAGAAGCTTTTAATACAGTTTCACTTCCTTTTGCATCAACAAAAGAAATTTTTAAATCATCAGCTGCATCAAAAGTAGTTGATAATTCAGCACCATAGAAATCATTTTCATTCATGTGCATAACTTCTGTTTTAGAATCCGCTGTCCATTTACCCATTCTATGAGGGTTATTTTTAGCGTAATTTTTAACAGCACCTGGTGCTCGTCTATCTGAATTCCCTTCTCTTAATACAGGATTAACAGCAGAACCAGAGATTTTTCCGTATCTTGCAGTGATTTCAGCAGATGCATCATAATTAGGAACATCGTAACCTTTTTCTTGTAATTCTTTAATACAAGCTTTTAATTGTGGAACAGAAGCTGAAACATTTGGTAATTTAATAATATTAACAGAAGGATCTTGAGTTAATTCACCTAATTCTGCTAAGTGGTCAGCGATTTTTTGGTCTTCTTTTAAGTTCTCTGGGAAGTTTGCAATAATTCTTCCTGCTAATGAGATATCTTTTGTAAGCATTTCAATACCTGAGCTTTTCGTGAAAGCTTTAATCATTGGTAAGAAAGAGTATGTTGCTAAAGCAGGTGCTTCATCAACTTTTGTGTAAATAATCTTTGACATGTGTGTTCCTAAATTTGAATTTTTATATTGAGGATATAATAGCAGTATTTCAATTTAGGACTATTTAAAGCTAGGTTTAATTTTCATGCAAAAAAGTGTGTGTTTCAAATTTGCACAATCATTATTTTACATTATTCCAAAGTGACTTAATAGTTCTTGGCTTTTGTTCGCTTACATCGGTCTTCATAATAGCTTTTGCTTGCTTATCAACTCTTGTTTCTTTTTCTTTGATTTTAGTGTAACTTTTTTTAACACCTACGTTTGCTCTTATGTTATTTACATGTGTTCTGTATGAATTAGAAAACTTATGTAAACCTGTTTTATTATCTTTTACAAAATAGTAATAGTCGCTTTTTACAGGAAAAATTGCAGCTTTTATTGCATTTAAACTAACTGCAGATATAGGATTTTTTGGTAATCCCTTATATTTGTAAGTATTATATGTTGATGTGTCTTCTTTAATTCTTTTTGATGTTACTCTAACATGGGAATATTTCCCATAATTTAAAGTACCATCCATTTGAAGTTTCATTCCTTTTGTAAGTCTATTATGAATTACACTTGACACAATTGGCATTTCTTCTATACTTGCAGCTTCTTTTTGAATTACAGATGCTAAACTTAGATAGTGATACCACTTTTTTTTATCATAAAGTCCGAATATTTTTTTTGAAAACTCTTCATATTTTTTATTACTTTGCGATAATAAGTAAAAAACCATATGGTCTTCATTCATTCCATATGGCAGAGAATATGTATCTGCTAATATATTTCCATCTAATTTATAGGCGTGTTTTTTATATACTTTTTTTAGCTTTTCTTCTGAAAGATTAAACTTACTTGCTAGTTGTTTTAAAAATATATATGAAGTTTCTCCAGGAATTAGAGTAATATTCTTTAAAGCAGCTTTTGAAGTAGTAAGTTTATATAAAAAATCCATTTTTGTAAGATTATTTTCATTAACATCAATCCACCCACTTTGTATAAATCCAAGAGATCTTAAAATAATTTTATCAATTATATTAAGCTCAAAACCCGTATTATTTAGGTAAGATACAGTATTATTAGTATTTCCTTTAGGGATGAATAATACTTTTGTTGAACTCATGGGAATTGTTACATAAAATAAAATTATAATACAAGCTACAAGGAACATCTCTATAATGCTAAAAGCAATTAAACTTCTATTTTTTACTTTATTATTTATTATTGTATTAGTGTTTTCACTGTTGTTTTCTGGCATAAAAATAAACTCTTTGTCTTTTGGGAATGTTTTAATCTCGCAATTTTATATAAAAATAGATAAAAAGCTTATTGTAGATATTGAGAATATAGAAATAAAGTCTAAAAAATCACAAGTTAAAAATTCTTATGAAGATTTAAAAAAGAATATTGAATTGCTTCCAACAGTTCTAAAAATATTTCAAAAAATAGATGTTAGACGATTAGTAATAGATGATAATGAATTTACAATTGCTTTGAATGAAGAAGCTTTATATTTAGATAATAAATTTATTAATATCTCTTCAAAGTTAGATTTTCATTCACAAGAAGTTGTTTTTGATATATACTCTTTATATTTAAAAGATATAAATCTTATGCTTAATGGAAAACTTAGAGTTGATTATTTTAAAGAAAAATTAGATTTATTAGGTAAATATTATTATAAAGATTTATCAGGCGATATAACTTTGGATATGAATAAAAAAATGGCTAACTTTTATTTAAATAGTCAAGAGTTTGAAAGTTTGAGATTCCTAAAAAAGTTCTTTAGATTGTCTTTGATTGCTGAATCTTGGATGTATAATAATGTTGAAGGAAAAATACAATTAAAAGAGTTTTATGGAAGTTTTGACTTAGAAAAAAATGAAATCATTGAAAAGTCATTATTTGGTAAGGCAGTGATAAAAGATGCAAAAATAAAATTTCATAAAGATGCAAAAAAAATCTCTACTAAACAAATTGATGTAGGATTTAGAAATGATAAATTAACATTAGATTTAATTGAACCTGTATATGAAAAAATAAAAATTGATGGTAGCTTTGTTCATATAGAAAATCTTACAAGCGAAAAAAATGGTGTAGTAGAAGTAAATATTAAAGCTCCAAAAGCAAAATTAGATCACAGAATCTTAGATATCTTAAAAGCCTATAATATTAATTTACCCCTTATTCAAAAAACTGGTTTTGTTGATGCTACTGTAAATTTGAAGATTCCTTATTTAACTAGTAAAAAGATGAATACAAAAGGGAAGTTTATTCTTGGAAAATCTGATATTTTACTAAATAGTTTTGAATTTAGTACAAAAAAAGCTAGTGTTTTCTTAGATAATGAAAAAGTAAAAATTGTAAACGCAGATATAAAACATAAAAATATGATCACAGCAAATTTAAATTTTGTAATAGATACAAATAAATCAAATGCTAGTGGAGATGCTTTGATTAAATCTTTTTTGATTGAAGATAAAAATAGCAAAATAATAAATATAAAAAATGTAAAAACTCCTTTGTTTTTCTATTACAAAGATAATATAGATATAGATTTGGATGCTATTAACACAAAAATAAAAATCTCTGATTACATTTATGTTGATATAAAAAAACTAGAAAGTATTTATAAATATTCAAAATTATTACAAGATATAAATATCAAAAATGGAAATTTATCTTTAAAGATTAAAGATGAAAATGATATTACATTTTCTTCTTTTGTTGAAAACTTAGACTTTCCAATAGAAAGAAAAAATAAAAAAATTGAGTCTTTAAATGTTGTAGGTTTAATAAAAAAAGATTATGTAAAAGTTAATACTCTTGATAAAAAAATAAAAGTAGAAATTAAAAATAAAAACACTTTTATATCTTTAATTGATACAGATATTGTAATCAATACTAAAAGTAATAATAATGAAAAAATACCAATATTAAATATAAATGCTAAAAATTCAAAACTAAAACTAGATAATGAAACTTATAAGTTAATAAGTGCTAATGCTAAAATAAGCCCCTTATCTATTAGCTTCAACGCAAGTGTAGATGATTTACTTATACCCTTACAAAAAGACAATAAAAAAGTAACTAAGCTTGATGTAAAAGGTACTTATTCAAAAGATATTACTAAAATTGAAACTTTAGATAAAAAAATTAAATTAAAATATACAGGTCATAATAAATTAGATATTAATATAAATGGTTATGATATTTTAGTAAATACTAAAGATGAAAATGAAAATAAAATTGAGGATTTAAATATTGAAGGTTTAAATTCAAATATTATCTTAAATGATAAATTTAAATTTTTAGCAGATGTTTATACTTTAAGATTACGCGATAAGAGTAAATACTTTCACTTAAATTATAAAAAAACTGACTTAACTTTCAAAGAGTCAAAAGATAAGAAAATTGATATTTTTGCAAATGATTTAAACGACACTTTTATCAATACTATTTTTGATAAAAAAATATTAAGTGGTGATAATATATTGTTTTTAGCAAATGGAAGTACATCTTCATTAAGTGGAAAAATGATATTAAAAGATGTGAAAATAGAAGATTTAGCTATTTTAAATAATCTACTTTTATTTATTAATACATCTCCTGCACTTATAAATCCACTTCTTGCAATTCCTTCTGTTGTTGGAATGGCAACGAACGGTGGCTTCAATTTAACAGGTTATAAAGTTGTTGATGGGCTTTTAGAGTTTGATTATAATCAAGACAAAAAGCTTTTAGATATTAAAAAACTTATTACTGTTGGAAATGGAATTGATTTTGAAGGAAATGGAAAGATTGATATTAACAAAGGAACTGTTGATTCAAAAATTAATCTAATTTTCTTAAAAGATTATTCAAAAGTTGTTGGTACAATTCCAATTGTAAATTATGTTTTATTAGGTAAAGATAAAAGAGTTGAAACAAAAGTTAATATTTTTGGCTCTTTAGATAATCCAAAAATATCTACAAATCTAACAAAAGATGCTTTTTCTGTTCCCTTAAATATTGCAAAAAGAGTTTTAACATCACCAGTTGAGTTTGTGAACTTTATAAAGAATTTTGGGAAAGAGCCTAAAGAAGAAAAGAAATAAACCTAATAATTTAAGTTTATTCGTTTCTTAAAACATCAATTACATCAATTTTTGTAGCTTTTGATGCAGGATAATATGAAGATAATATAACAATTATAGCAGCGCCTACAACTATAGATATAAAATCACTTAAAGCTAAATCAAGTGGTAGTTTAGCTGTACCATAAACATCTGCAGGTAAAGATACAATATCAAACGTATCTAAAAACCAATAACCAATGAATCCTAAAGCAATTCCTGATAATATCCCTGAAAATCCAATAATAGTTCCAACTCTTAAGAAAATTGATTTAATCTCTTTATTAGATGCTCCCATAGATAAAAGTAGGGCTATTTCTTTACGTCTACTCATTACAGTCATTAAAAGAGAAGAAATTATATTAAGTGAAGCTACTAAAATTATTAGCATTAAAACTATGAATAAAGCAGTTTTTTCCATCTTCATAGCAGCAAAAAAGTTTCCATTTTGTTGCCACCAACCTAAAACTCCTGCACCAGTGTTTTTTAAATCATCTCTTAATTTCTCAATATCTTTAAATGCATCATCTGAATAAATATGAATACCATCATATGTGTCTTTTGGCTTTTTTAATAAAGTTTGTAAAGCTTCAATTGAAGTATACATATAAGCTTGATCATAAGCATTTAAACCTGATTTAAATGAGTTTTGAAAAGTAAATCTTTTCATTTTAGGAATCATTGAAAATCCAGTTGGGTTTAATGATGTAAAATATAATGTAGTTTTAGCACCTTGATTTAAATAAAGCTTATCAGAAATCCCAGCACCTGTAATTATGTCATATTTCTTTAACTCTAAATTTCCCAATGCTTTTTTATAAATATCGTTTATAGAAGCCTCTTTTTGGGGAATTACTCCAAAAATCATTCCTCCACTCATATCTTCTCCACTTTGTGCAATTACTTGAGATGAAATGTATGGTGAAAATCTTAAATCTGGATATTTCGTTTGTAACTGTTCTAATAAAGATTTATTAATTGCATTATCAAATTTAGAATAAATTGTAAGAGGGTAGTTCATTGTAAAAAGTTTTTTTTCAAACTCTTTTGCAGTTCCATTCATAATAGCCATTGATAGTATTAAAACCATCACACCAATAGCAACACCTACAAATGCTAAAATAGCACTTATAGATATAAAAGGATTTTTCTTATCAAATCGTAAATATTTCTTTACGATAAAGTTAACTAATTTTTTATTCAAATTAGTTTCCTGCTGCTAAACCTCTTTTAGGTCCGCTTTTCCCACAACATTGTTTATATTTTTTTCCTGAACCACAAGGACAATTATCATTTCTAGCAATTTTTTTATCACTAGCCATTACTTCTTTTTGAGCAACATTAGTAGTAATATTTTCAGTTGATTCTTCCATTTGTTCTTTCATTTTTTCTAATGCTTCTTGCTCTTTTTTAGCATCATCTTGATTTTGAAGTTGAATTGTAAATAATACTTTTATAATCTCATGTTTAATATTAGTAATTAAATCTATAAACATATTATAAGACTCTTTTTTATATTCAACTAATGGATCTTTTTGGTTATAACCACGAAGTCCTATTCCTGTTTTAAGTGTATCCATAGAGTATAAATGTTCTCTCCATGCATTATCTAAAATTTGTAAGTATAAAATTCGCTCAATTTCACTTTTTTGTTCAACTGCTGCCATTTCCATTTTTTTAGTATAAACATTTGTAACAATTTCATTAAGCTTTGCTTCAAGTGCATCATATGAATCTGATGTAATATCTTCTAAAGTTATAATTAAATGTAACTCTTCTTTGAATTTAGCAATAATATAATCATAGTTATAATCCTCAGCAGGCATTCCATCTATTATTTCAGCATTAGATAAAGTTGTTTGCACATACTCTAATCTGTTTTCAGTTAACTTTGTATCAATATCATAATCAGGTTTTAATAAGTCATTTCTAAAATTATAGATTACTTTTCTTTGTTCATTTGCAACATCATCATATTCAAGTAAATGTTTTCTTGATTCAAAGTGCATTTGCTCAACTTTTTTCTGTGCATTTTCAACTGCACGTGTAACCATTTTTGATTCAATATGCTCACCATCTTCAATACCAAGTCTTTCCATAATACCTTTGATTTTATCAGAACCGAAAATTCTTAATAAATTATCTTCTAATGATAAGTAAAATTGAGACTCACCTGCATCACCTTGTCGTCCAGCTCGTCCTCTTAATTGATTATCAATTCTTCTTGATTCGTGTCTTTCTGTTCCTAGAATTACTAAACCACCAAGGTCTAAAATTTCTTGTGTTAATTTAATATCAACACCCCGTCCAGCCATATTAGTGGCAATTGTAACTGCACCTTTTTGACCAGCATCTTCAATAATCTTACCTTCTTTTTCATGCTGTTTAGCATTTAAAACTGTATGAGGTATTTTCTTCTCTTTTAAGATTTTATGTAAGGCTTCTGATTTTTCAATTGAAGCAGTTCCAACAAGAACTGGTTGACCTGTTTCATTTAATTCTTTAATTTTATTACAAACAGCTTCAAATTTTTCATGCTCACTTTTATAAATTAAATCATTTTTATCAAGTCTTTTAATAGGAACATTTGTAGGAATTGATACAACATCAAGGCTATAAATTTCTGCAAATTCTGTTGCTTCTGTTTGTGCTGTTCCTGTCATACCTGCAAGTTTGTCATACATTCTAAAGTAATTTTGGAATGTAATATCAGCTAATGTTTGTGATTCATCTTGAATAGAAACATTTTCTTTTGCTTCTAAAGCTTGGTGAAGACCTTCTGAAAATCTTCTTCCTTCACTTAATCTTCCTGTAAATTCATCTACAATAATTACTTCATTATCTTTAACAACATAATCTACATCTTTTTCAAAAATGTAATTGGCTTTTAAAGCTTGGTCAAGGTTATGTGATAATGATGCATTTTCTAAAGAGTAAAGGTTATCAACTTCAAACAGTTTTTCTGCTCTTTCTGTACCATCTTCTGTTAATACAACTGATTTATTTTTTTCATCAACAGTGAAATCACCAGTTGTAATTGGTTTTTCATCAGCTTTTTTAGGCTCAATTAATTCACCTTTTTCTAAAGTCATAGCAATAGTATGTGCTTGTGCATAGTTAGCATTTTTTTGATTTGTTGGTCCACTTATTATAAGTGGTGTTCTAGCTTCATCAATTAAAATTGAATCTACTTCATCAACAATTACAAAAGAGTGTTCTCTTTGAACTTTTTCTTCAATATCGTAATTCATATTATCTCTTAAGAAATCAAATCCAAACTCATTGTTTGTTCCATAAGTAATATCAGCAGCATATTGTTCTTTTCTTAAATCATCATCTTTTAAAGTTCCTACAATTGAGCCAACGCTATATCCTAAGAAGTTATATAACAGTTCTAATTCAGCAGCATCTCTTGATGCTAAATAATCATTTACAGTTACAACGTGCACACCTTTTCCTGTTAAAGCATTTAAAGAAACAGCCAATGAACCTACAAGTGTTTTACCTTCACCTGTTTTCATTTCTGCAATTCTTCCATCATGTAAAACCATTGCTCCAACTAACTGAACATCATAAGGTCTCATACTTAATACTCTTTTACTAGCTTCTCTAGTAATTGCAAAAGAATCATTTAACACATTATCTAACGACTTTTCTTTATTTTGTACTTGATTTTTTAATTCATTGAAACTATCTTGTAATTCATCATCACTCATTGCTTCATACTTGCTTTCAAGTGCGTTTATAGCTTGAGCTCTTTTTATATATCTTTTTACTTCTTTATCATTTCTAGTACCAAAAATTTTTGAAAAAACATTTAACATAAAATTAATTCCTTTTTGTTATAATCGCTACGATTATATAGAAAAAAAGGTTAAAATATGTTTTATAAAATGACATTTACAATTATAGTTTTTTTTATTGCAATTAATGCAAGTGCCAATATTAAAAATTTAGAAAATTTTAAGGCTAATTTTACTCAAAAGATTACATCAATCAATAATAAGATAATCGAATATAAAGGCGAAGTATTTATAAAAAATACAGGAAAAATTTTATGGAAATACAAAAATCCAATTGAAAAAAATGTATATATATTAAATGATTTTGCAATTATTGATGAACCTGAATTAGAACAAGCTATTTATACCCAATTACAAAGTGAAATTAATATTATAAAATTACTTCAAACATCAAAAAAATTAAATGAAAACACTTATATTACAAATATTGATGGAATTGATTATTTAATTGAAACTTCAAAAAACAATGATGATATAGAGATTATTTCATATAAAGATAAACTTGATAATAAAGTTGAAATAAAATTTGATAATCAAAAAACAAATGAGAATATAAGTGCTGATATTTTTAAGTTTACAGCACCATCATATTATGACATCATAAGAAAGTAATCTTTTAGAAAAGTAAAGATACAATACACGCTTAAGGTAAATCAGATGATAGCTTGAATTTCGTGTTCAAGAGGAAAGTCCGGGCTGCCGTGAAGTATGGTTCCATTTAGAGAATGGCTGGGGTAACCTAAGGGATAGTGCAACAGAGAATAGACAGCCGATTTTTCGGTGATGGTGAAAAGGTGGGGTAAGAGCCTACCAGACTTTTGAGTAATCTTAAGTGCTTTGTAAACCCAACCTGCAGCAAGAAGACCTGGTAAAAACTTCACATTTTTGGTCTTCGCTTGACTACTAAAGTAATTTAGTAGCTAGATAAATTATCGTCAATTAAACAAGACTCGGCTTATTGATTTACCTTATATACTTTTTGAAACTAAATCTTGAGCTTCTTTAATTATTAAGTCTAAATGCTCTTGACTTATAAAACTTTCTGCATAAATTTTATAAATATCTTCTGTTCCTGAAGGACGTGCAGCAAACCAACCACTTTTAGTAGTAACTTTAAGTCCACCTATACTTGCATTATTTCCACTTGCCTTTGTATATATATTTTCTATTTGCTCGTTTGCTAAAGTTTTAGATGTAATATCTTTTACACTTAAGTTTTTTAGTTTGGCTTTTTGTTCAAAAGAAGCTGGAGCATCAACTCTTTTATAAAAAGCTTTTCCAAATTTGTTTTCGAACTCTTGATAAATTACACCTGGGTCTTTTTTTAGTTTTGCAGTTATTTCAGCAGCTAAAAGATTTAAAATAATTCCATCTTTATCTGTTGACCAAACACTTCCATCAAATCGCAAAAAAGATGCTCCTGCACTTTCTTCGCCACCAAAAGCTAAACTTCCATTAAATAAGCCTTCTACAAACCATTTAAAGCCTACAGGAACTTCGTATAGCTTTTTATCAATAGAGTTTACAACTTTATCAATCATAGAACTTGAAACTAAAGTTTTTCCAACCCCTAAATCATTTTTCCAAGATTTTCTATTTGAAAATAAATACCAAATTGCAACTGTTAAATAATGATTAGGATTCATAAGTCCTACACTTTTAGTAACTATTCCATGTCTGTCAAAATCAGGGTCGTTTGCAAATGCAATATCATAATTATCAGCTAGTTTTATTAATGAAGCCATTGCATATGGTGAAGAACAATCCATTCTAATTTTTCCATCATGATCACATGACATAAATGAGAAAGTAGGATCAATTGATTTATTAACAATATCAAGATTTAATCCATAAATTTCATTTATTTTTTCATAAACTTCTAGACCTGAACCACCTAATGGATCAACAGCTATTTTTAAATTTGCATTTTTAATAATATTCATATCAATAATAGACTCTAATGCTTTTACATACGGTGTTATAAAATCTGTAATTTCTAGAAATTTTGATTCTTTAATTTGCTCTTTACTTATAAACTTAACATCTTTTAAATCATCATTTAAAATTTCATTTGCTCTTTTTTCTATTATAGATGTAATATCACTATCAGCAGGTCCACCATTGGGGGTATTGTATTTAAAACCACCATCACTTGGTGGATTATGTGATGGAGTTATAATAACTCCATCATTTAAAGTTTTAGTGTTTTTGTTTGATTCAATAATCGTAAAAGACATAACAGGAGTTGGGGTAAAAGTATTCTCTTTTGCTATTTTACAAGAAACTTCATTTGCTAAAAAAACTTGTAATGCTGTAATTTGAGCAGGTAAGGATAAAGCATGAGTATCAATTCCAATATGCATAACACCGTTAATACAAGCGTTTTTTCTATATTCACAAAGTGCTTGTGTAATTGCAAGAATATGATTTTCATTAAAACTTGATTTTGTAGAACTCCCTCTATGTCCAGATGTCCCAAAGCTAACTTTTTGATTTTGCTTATTTGCATCTGGTTTAAGTAAATAATAGTTTTCTAATAATTCTTCTATATTTTCAAGTATTTCTTTTGATGCTTTTTTACCTGCTAATTTATGCATTAAGTTTGTCCTTTTTTTGTTATTGTAGCAAAAAATTACTTTTATATAATAATTTTATTTTTTATTTTCTAGGTTGTAAAAATAATTTGTAGCTTCTACAAAACCATCGATTGAACCACAATCAAATCTTTTACCTTCAAATTTATAAGCTAAAACCATTTGGTTTTTAGCTTGTGTACAAAGTGCATCCGTAATTTGTAACTCTCCATTTTTACCAGGTTTTGTATTTTTAATAATTTCAAAAATCTCAGGAGTTAAAATATATCTTCCTATTACTGCAAGATTTGAAGGTGCTTTATCATTATCAGGTTTTTCAATCATATTTGAAATAATATGAACACCATTTTCCATAGGTTTTCCTTCTATTACCCCATATTTATGAACTTCATCTTTAGGTACTTCCATACAAGCTACGATACAACACTTATATTTTTCATAAAGTTTAACCATTTGTTTTAAAACACCATCACCCTCCGGATTTACACATAAGTCATCTGCTAAAATTACTGCAAATGGATTATTATCACCTACTAAAACCTTACCTTTATAAATAGCGTCACCTAAACCTTTCATTTCATTTTGTCTTGTATATGTAAAAGTACATTTTTCAATAATATTTCTAATATCTGATAACATTTTTTCTTTTGAGCTTCCTTGTATTTGATGCTCTAACTCATATGAAATATCAAAATGATCAGTAATAGCTCTTTTTCCACGACCTGTAATAATTGACATTACATCACAACCTGCATCCATTGCTTCTTCAACTCCATATTGTATTAATGGTTTTGTAAGTACTGGTAACATCTCTTTTGGCATTGCCTTAGTTGCTGGTAAAAATCTTGTACCATATCCTGCTGCTGGAAATAAACACTTTGTAATTTGACTCATTTTATATTCTCCTTGAATTTTGTATTTGTATTTAATATGCTATATTTTTCCCTTAAGCCACATAACTTGATATGGTTCAAGAGTAATTGTTTCTTCTTTTTTCATACTATTATCATCACAATAATTTGAACTTAAAATATCACATAATGGAAGCTTAATCTCTTTTGGTAATTTAATAGTTACTTCTTCATTCGAATAATTATTTAATGCAAGAATTCTTTCTTTGTTATCAACGCTGCTTTTGTCAATTATAAAGACTCTTTCATCTAATTCTAAGAAGCTAAATTTTGTGAAGGGGTTAAAAGCATCTTCATTTATTCTAATTGATATCATTCTTTTGTATGAATCAAAAATTGTTTTAGCTAAACTTCCCATTGTTGAAAGCTCATTTTCAAGCCAATCAATATTGTACTTTTCTCTATTAATTGTTCTATTAATTCCTGAATGCTTAACTCCATCTTGATAGTTTTGAGAACCAACTATTGAATGAAAATAAATTCCAGGAACTCCAGGCATTGCTAAAACAGTTGCTTGAGTTACAAGCATTCTTTTAATTCTTATGATTTGCTCATCTTTTGGATTAGATAAAGCATCTATATAACTACAGTTTAATTCATATGGGGTTTTGCTTCCATCTTCTTCAGATCGGTATGAAACTAAACCACCATGGTCTTTAACTCTTTTTTCAATTGTTGATACTTCTTCATCACTTAAAATTCCTTTTACAGGACGAAGTCCTATTCCATCATGACTTGCTGTAAAATTAAAGAAACAAACTTTATTACTAGGTAGTTTTAAGGTTTTTGCCCATGATGTTAATTTTTTTGTGTTTGAACAAACTATTGAGTTTAATAAAAGAGGGGGCAATGCAAAGTTGTAAACCATTTGGGCTTCATCATCTCCACTTCCAAAATAAGAAATATTTTCATGATGAGGAACATTTGTCTCTGTAATAATAATTACTTCAGGAGCAACTTCATGTATTACTTCTCTCATTAGTTGTATTAATTCATGTGTTTGAGGTAAATGAACACAACCTGTTCCTAATTCTTTCCAAATAAAAGCAATTGCATCAAGTCTAATTAGTGTTGCACCTTTTTCTATATAATAAAACATTGCAGCAAGAACTGATCTTAAAACCTTATAACTTTTATAATTTAAATCAACCTGATCTTTACTAAATGTTGTCCATACATTATGAATCTTTCCTTCATTATCTAGATATTCATGTAATAAAGGACTAGCTCTTGGACGTACTACTTTACTTAAATCAGTTGTTGGATCTAGTTCTATAAAGAAATCTTCAAAATACTTATCTCCTGCTAGAAAAGATTTAAACCAATCTGAGTATTGTGAGATATGATTTATAACACCATCAACCATGATTCTATATTCACTTGATAAAGACTCAACTTCTCTCCACGAACCCATATGAGGATCAACAGCAGAATAGTTTACAACAGAAAAACCATCATCTGAAGAGTAGGGATAAAAGGGCAAAATATGAACAGAATTTATAACACCTTTTAAGTGATTGTCCATAAACTCTTTTAATGTATGAAGTGATGCTTCACTATTTCTTGAAACTTGATCACCATAAGTAATTAAAATAATATCTTTTTGACTTAAATGATACTCTTCTGATTTAATTCTTTGCTTGTATTTATAAACCAAATCAATAATGCTATCTAAAGCTTTTTGAGCAGTATCTTGTGGGTAAAGTTTATGCAATCTCTTATTTATATTATGATTTTCATCACTTATATGACTTTTCATTTATTGTCCTTTTGAACATATTCATGGAATTTATCAGAAAAATCAGGCATAACAGATCTTACTGTTATCCATGGAGATAAAGCAGGAACACCCATTGGATCTTCGTAGTATTCATTTGAAGCTTCTTTAATTGCTTCTTCAAAAGCTTTTACTGCATTTATCTCTTTTTCCCTAATATAATCTAAACCATTAATTTTACTTAAAGCGTTATATTTTGAAATTTCAAATCTAGATTCTTGAAAATAAGTAGCTAATAATGTTTTAAAAGTTGAGGGTGAAAATATAACACCTTCTTGTGCCATAACTCTAAAAAGAGTTTTTGCAATATCATTTGCCATTTTATAAATTCCACCATTTGTATCAGAGCTACCAAGTTCTTGGTGTTTATGTTCATATGTATCCATTATTTGTGTTTGACAAATTCTTCTATTTGAAGTGTTTTTATAAACTTCACTCAAAGTTGATACTTCAAGTCCCCATGTAGGAGAAATTGCAATACCTCTTCCCATGGACCTAATAAATGAAAACTCTCCTGATAAGGCATATCTAAAGCTTTCCATATATTCTAAATATCTACTGTGTCCATGAACTTTTTTTAATGAATTAATTAAAGGTGTATATAAAAGTCTAGTAGCTCGTCCATGTAATTTATTTGTAACTCTTGAATAATAACCTTTATTAAATTCAAAATCTAAACCAGGATGAATAATAGGGTAAAACAATCTTGCAGGTATTTCTCTTGAATAATTAACAATATCACAATCATGAAGAGCAAAAGCGTAAGCATCTTTATCTGTTAATCCATATCCTAACATAGTCCATACATTTCGACCTTTTCCTGGAGTATCAAGTCCTGGAAAACCTTCGTTTGTAAGTTCAGCATAAAGCTCTTTAATTCTAGGTCCATCATTCCATAAGACATCAACTTTACAATGAAGTTGGCTCATAAGTTCTTTTACTTCTTCAAACTGCTCTTTTGTTGCTTGATCAAGTCCTAATATGATTTTATATAAATACCTAACATCTTTTAATTCTTCTATAATTGTATGCATAGCAGTAGTTTGAAATTCAGAATATAAAGCAGGTAAAAGTAGTACCATTCTTCTTCTTCTACTAAATTTTACAAGTTCATTTTCTACATCTTCTAAGCTTCTAGCGCCTAAGTTTTGTAGTGTTGTAACAACTCCATTTTGAAAGAAATCTGACATTTTTATTTTTCCTTAATTTTATTTTTTATATGAATTATTAATACATCTAGCATATTATTATGACTAGGACCTGTATTTATTAAATTACCTGTTTTTTCAAAAAACTCATTTGAGTTAAAATCTTCTAAGTATTTTTTAATATCTAAATCTAATACTTTTACATCTTCTAATGTTTTATTATTTATAACTGCACCAGCACTATTTGAGTTTCCATCTATTCCATCACTAGCAGCACTTAGTATTGCTAGTTCTATATCTTTTGGGAATTTATCTAAAAAAGATAAAATAAGATGTTGATTTCTTCCACCTTTTCCATTTGCAGTAACTTTTACTAAAGCCTCACCACCAAATATAAAGCATCCTTCTTGTTTTGTCTTAATAAAATCCAATAACTCTTTTACTACTATATTCACATCTTCTTCTATTTTTTTATCCATTATTTCAGCAATAATATTCTTTGAAAGAAGATTGTTTTTTATATCGTTTAAAAGTATCTCATTTGAGGCAATCAAAAAATGTTTTATATTTTCATTTTTCTTTTTAGGCGTATCTTCTATTTTCTTGTTTTTACCATCTATTAAATATGTTTTTACTTTTTTAGGAATCTTATCAAATAATTCATACTCTTTTAAATACTTAATACTATCTTCAAAAGTTGAACTGTCAAAATATAGAGGTGCTGAACCTATTGCTTCTAAGTCATTTGATAAAACATCACTCAATACAAGAACAACACCTTTTGCTTTACAATTTGTTACTAGTCTTCCACCTTTTACTTGTGATAAATGTTTTCTAATACAATTCATAGCAACTATAGGCATAGATCCTTTTAACATCAAATCTGTCGTTTCTTGAAATTCATTCATAGTAATATTAGCAACAGGAAGTTCAACTAGTGCAGAATTTCCTCCTGAAAGTAAATATATAAAGAAATCATCCTCATTTAAACTTTCAATATTTTCTTTTAAAGTTCTAGCCGAATTTTCACTCTTAGAACTAGGAATAGGGTGGGTGCTTTTTAAATAGTTTAAATCTTTTTTATCTAAACTATTATCATAAGGACCTACTAATACAGATTTTTGTATTTTTTCTTCTAAGTTTTCATAAATGCTTTTTGCCATACTTAAAACTGCTTTTCCTGAACCAAATAGGTGAATTTTTTTATCTCTTGGCAAGGAAATTATTTGATTATCAATAATTATTTCATTTGTATCTTTATTAAAAATACATTTGTTGTTGATTAGTTTAGATGGTTCTATATCTTTTAGAACTTCTATAAATGAATCTTTTAATATTTCTGTTATTTGCATAAAATTCCTTTCAATGTTTCATTCCAACCTAAAGGACCAATTTCTTTTGTCTTTATTAAGTCTTTTCTAGCATAGTCTATAAAAGTACCATCAAATTTTCTGATTAATATAGGGATATCTACATTATCAAGCATTGTAGTATCATTTGCACCATCACCTAACGCTATAGTTTTATATTCTTTATTTGATTGTTTTTCATAGATTTTTTGTAGTTTTATAAGAGCATTTGCTTTATCTTGATTCTTGCTAATTAAATGGTAGAATCTTCCACCTTTTACAATATCAAATCCTTTTTTTAAACTAAGATGTTTAAGAGTATTAATTTTTGATTCATCTTCAATTATAAAAGGTTCACAAAAATCTCTTTTTTTTGCAAGTTTTGCGTCTTCTATATCAAGGCCTGTTAAAGAAGAAATTTCTTCTTCACTCATATCAAAGAAACCTTTTATTTTAAACTCTTTTTTATAAGTATTAAAAAAATCTAAAACTTCTTTATATGTTTTCCCCATTGTTATTTGTTCATAACCTTCTTTATTAGGAATAAAGATACCAGCACCATTTTCAACTATAAATGGGAAGTTTATTTGAAGTTTATTTATGAGTTTTAATGTTTCTTGTTTTGTTTTACTAGTAATTATAATTAATGGAATATTATTTGATTTTAGATACGAAATCATTTCATTTGCATAAGCAAAACTATATGTATCATGATCAAGTAATGTTCCATCTAAATCTGTAAAAATAAGATAGTTTTCTTTTTCTTTGTGTAACATAATTTAGTATATCAAATTAAATTTGTATATTAAATAATAGATGTATAAAATATATACATTTTATTGTATATATTTTATTGATTAAATTAATTGGTTTTTTACAAACTCCATATAATGTCCTTCTTCTGCTTCTAGTTCATTATGATTACCTCTTTGAACAATTGTTCCTTCATCTAAGACATAAATCATATTTGCATTTTTAACTGTACTTAGTCTATGTGCAATTGTAATTACTGTTTTATGTTTTAAAACTTCTTCTAAAGCAATAAAAAGTTTGGCTTCTGTATGAACATCAAGAGCTGATGTTGACTCATCAAAGATTACAACACTTGGGTCTGCTATTATCATTCTAGCAATTGATAATCTTTGTCTTTGTCCACCACTTAATCTAATTCCATGCCGTCCTACAATTGTTTCTAAACCTTCAGTCATTTTTAAAACAACATCATCTAATTGAGCAATTTTTAAAGCATGGAAAATTTCTTCATCATTTATATTCTCATTTCCCATTGTGATATTAAATCTAAGAGTATTATTAAATAAAATTGGCATTTGAAGTACTAAGAAGATATTTTCTCTTAGGCTTTGTCTATTTAATTTATCAATACTTATATCATTATAAAAAATATCACCGTTATTTTTTGAATAAAAACCTGATATTATTTGTGCAAGAGTTGTTTTCCCACTTCCACTTGCACCAATTAAAGCAACCTTATTTCCATTTTTTATATCAAGAGAAATATTTTGCAAAATATTTTTTTCTTTATTGTATGCGAAAGTCAAATCTTTTATCGAAATATCTACTTTCTTATTTTTTACACAAAGTTTTTCATTTCCATTTTTTTCAATATCTAAGTCTAAAATTCTGTTAATTCTATTAATAGCAGCATCAGCACTTGCATATGAATATTGAATTGATAATATATCTTGAACAGGTGTCATAATAAACCATATATAACCAAACATAGCAAACATCATACCTATTGATAAACTATTATATTCAACTAATATAAGTCCTGTTGATCTAAATACTTCAAAAGCAACTAAAAATATTGTAAATGAAAATCTTTCATAAGCTACACTTTTATAGTTATATTCATTTGAAGTGATTTTAATATTTTCTGCTTTTTCAATAGCTTGATTGAAAAAATATTCTTCTTTGTTACTAGCTTTTATTTGTCCAAATAAGTCTAAAGTCTCACCAACATTGTCCTGAAATTCTTCAATTGCTTGATTTTCTTCTTTCTTTAAAGCACCAGTTTTTTTAGATATTTTCTTTGAAAGAAGCATAATAATTGGTTGTATAAATAGAATCATTAAACCTAATATTGGATCAATTGCAATAATTACAACAGCAACTGCTATTAATGTTAAAATTGATGCTACAAGTTTACTTGCTATTGATATTATAAAAGTATCTAAGGTATTTATATCAGTTACTAAATTTGAAGAAATTGCACCTGATCCTAAACTTTCATATTCGTTCATATTTACTAATTTTAAATGAGTTAATATTTTTACTCTTAACTTATAAGTAACATATTTTGAAATATAAGTAAATATTTTTGTTATTAGTACTGTAAAAACAAAATATATTAATCTTAAAAAAACAACGGCTAGTGCAACAATAACAATATAATAAAATGCATTTCCAAGGCCAAAAGTGTTATTAATTGTGTTTACAAAAAAATCTGGTTTATCTAGTAGTACTTCATCGACTAAAATAGGAAGCATCAAAGGAATTGGAACACTTATTAATATGGCAATAAATGTTATTATTTGACCTATTATTAAGTGTTTTTTATTATCTAGTAAAAGTTTAAATATATATTTAAATGAGATGTGTTTATTCATAGTAATCTTTCTTAATTTTTATAAGATAAGTTTTACTATAAATAGCTTAATTTAAATTAAATCTGTAGCCAATACCTGAAATATTTTTGATTAATTCTTTATAAGTCTTTTTTCTTAATTCTTTAACAACAGATCTTAATGCATTTTGATTCATAGATCCATCCCAAATACTTTTATCAATTTCTTCATTTTTTAAACTAAGAATATTAGATTTATTTGCGTAATGTGTTTTAACACAATCTTTTAATGAAGATATTAAATCTTCTTTTGTTATTGGCATTTTCAAATATTTAGTTAATTTAGATCAATACTATTTACTAAGTAAGATTTTTTAATTAAATCTGTTGCAATTATGATTTGAATTTTTGAATTCTTTTTTCTGATTTCTTGAAAATATTCGAGATTATTGTATTCTGTAAATATAATATCTATTTTTTTGTATTTAATAAGTATGATGCTTCATTTAAATCGCCTGTAATAGAAAACTCTTTAGCATGAATATTTAGGTATTATAAAGCATAAAAAATAAATTTATTATTAAAGGGGTAAAAGGAGGGGGGTAAAATAGTACGAATACTATTTTACTGGTGCTGCTAGCATTTTTTCACAAACTTCAAGTTTCATACCATCATGAAATTCACAATTAAGACCACATTTATAAGTTCCAACTTCTGTTATTTTTAATATTTTTAGTTGTTTCTCTGATTCTATTTGACACTCTTGTAAACTTTTAAATACCATTGGACTTTTTAGACTTCTTTTTGTATTCTGCTTATCAGGATAAATAAAAGAATGCCAGTTATGCTCTTTTTCTTGACCAATACATGCTGTAAAAAGCAATGCAATTGTACTTAATAATAGTAGGTTTTTTAACATTCAGACTCTTTTTTGATTTGATTGTAGTAAAAATTATGTTTAGAAAAACTTAAACCATTACATTTTGTAAAGTTTGTTTAATCAACTCAAAATCTTTTAGTTCTTCTTTAAGTCTTAAATTTTCTAAATAAAGTTCAATTGCTTTACTTAATTGGAAACTAATCTTTCCTGATGATGCTGCTTTATTTATAGTGTCTGGTTTATAACCTAACTCATAAGATAGCTTTTTATAAGTAAGATTTAAATCTTTACAAACTTGTTTAATTACATTTGGATGTAAGTCTCGGAATAATTCGGCTACATCAATATTAAATGAAGCTGCAGTATCACAAACTATTTCTTTTTTTAAAATTAGTATATCTCTGTAATAATAATGTTTTGATCTTGGTTGAAATAATTTTAAGTTTTCTTTTGAAACGGAAATAAATAGTTTTTTCCCATCACAACCAATTATATCTTCAAATACTCTTACTAAACTATTTTCATTTAAATGTTTAAATGTCTCTATAAACATAAATGAATTTATATATTTTGTTTTTGTTTTTGATTCTTTATATTCTTCGAAAGTAAATTCTATATCTTCTTTTTCATATTTTAAGTATAGATTTTCTTTTGGCATATTCGTTTTTATTACAATATGGAAATGTAATAAGTCATCTCTATTGTTTGAGAATACATTTACAATATCATCTGCTTTTATGCCGTACTTTGTTAGCAATGTTTTAATTATATTTTCAACATAAATTACATCTTTGTAAGTATTATCTAAATCTCTTACTAAATATGGTGTTTTATTGAATAATTTTCCTATTTGTGTCATAAGTTATCCTTACTTCATTGTTTGCTTCTATGTAAATTATACATAATGGAAGAATCTTTCTACTTACTATTTCATTAAAAAAACAACAAAAAATGAAAAAAATAGGATAAATAGCAGTATATTACTAATATGCTACGAAAGCGCTATTTAATGAATGAAATAGTGCTACCTTTGCTATACTTAAGTTTTAAACAATTATTCCACATTTATTATGTCACAATAATAATAAAATAGAAAAAGTATAAGCAATAAAAAAGAATATTAATATTATTACTAGAAGATGACTTAACTTTAAACGAAACAGTTGTTGAATATCTAGAAGATGAAGGCTATGACGTAGTATAAGTCTTCGATGGAGAAGAAGCTATTTATGAAAATAATTTTGATTTATTACTTTTAGATGTAAATGTTCCAAAAATTAATAGTTTTGATATTTTAAAAAAATATGACGAAGAGTATAGTGATAACTCTTTAAAAACTTATATAAAAAATCTTAGAAAAATACTAGGGAAAGAAAAAATTGTTAGTCTTAAAAAGTTTGGATATCGATTTAACCAAGAGCGAGACTAGAACACTCTTAGAGTTTAGTCTTTTATACTCTTTTTTAGTTTTTGTGATTATTGGTGGCGTATCATTCACTTATTATAAATTTCAAAAAGATTTAATGCAGCAAGAAAAACGTCATGTTTTACAAGAATACTCAAACGACTTAATTTTCCAATTAAAAGACTTACATGTAAATTTTGATAGTGAAAAAAATTGATATTTTCTACTTTAAAATTAAGTGATGTAAAGTTTAGTGATGTAAAGTTTGATGATATTACTTATCTTTCAAATAATATGATTCATATTATAAAAGAACCTGAGTCATATTACCTTGGATCTAAATATGTGATTATTGAAGTTTTAAACAATAATAAATGGTTTGAAAAAGTCAAAAAAGAAATTATCACTTATTCTTTAATAGCTTTTATATTTATGTTTATAATAGGATACTTTATTTCAAAACGATTTTTAAAACCTAATGTAAGAGCTTATGATGATGACAATAGATATGAAAGACATAAAAAAAGAAGAAAACAAAGAGTTTTAGTAGGTTATGAAAACTATTTTGTTTATAAAAATAAAGAATTTCATAAATTCTCAAAACATAGAAAAAATAGAATTAGAATCACTGAGACAATAAACTTTTAATAAACTCAAAGCTTATGCTTTGAGTTCAGATATTTTTTAAGTTAATAATCGTCCAACGGTTTGTTGATTGATATTATTAGCTTGAGAACTTGTAAATGCACCAATTTGAGCTAAGATATTTTGTTTAGTGAAATTAGCTGATTCTTTTGCATAATCTGTATCAAAAACAGAGTTTGCTTGACTGCTTTGATTTTGCTGTGTTATTAAATTTGTAGTTGAACTTTCTAATTGATTAGAAACAGAAGCAAATTCGCTTCTTATATCACTTAATCCACTAAGTGCATTATCAATATCTTCTAAAAAATCTCGTGCATTAGAACTTGAGAAACTGTTTGCATCTTGATTTAATAATTCTGTTAAAGCTAATCCTTGAGTATTAGATTGAACTGTTTGTAAGTCTATTATATCAGCATTCTCATTTCCTGCTTGAAATTGTAAACTATTGCTTTTGGCATTATTTGTATCGCTATTTTGTAATAAGGTATTTTCATTATAGTTTGTACTAGAAGCATTATTGTCAAATTGCTCAAGTAAAGATTTAATATTTTTTAAAATAGCATCACGACCTTCTTAGCTTGTTGTATCTGTTGATACTTGTAATAGTTTTTCTTTTATATTATCTAAAATATTAGATTGTTCATTTGTAGTAGCATCTGCTATTTTGCTTAATGCTAGTACTGAATTAGTATTTTGCATTGCTTTAGAATAACCATTTACTTGATATTGCTAAACTTGAAGCATCATTACTTACTTGATTTAGTGTAACACCTGTTGCAATCTTATTTAAAGACTGCTTTGTATTTAAGTATAAGTCTACATTTGTTTGAGAGTTGTTTCCTATTTGCATAAAAACTCCTTTTGAACCTTTACATATTGTATAACTTGTTATATTAAAATATTATTAGCTTTATAAACTACTTTAAATTTACTTTGATATAATTACAAATCCAAATATAGGCTATTAATGAATATAAAAAATGATTTAGACGAACTTTTTATTCTTATACAAAAAGATTATTTTATAAATGCACATGATAAATGTGAAGACTTATGGAGAGAATACAAAAATAATCTAAAAACAAGAGATGAGTCATTTATATTAAAATCTTTTGTAAATGGCATAGCTTTTTTAGAATTAATGAAAATGCAAAGAGATGAACATGCAAATAAGATATGGCAAATTTTTAAAAAATATGAAAAGCTAATTGATGAAATAAATTCAATTAACAAAATAGAATATAAAAGATTACAAAAATTAATTTATGAAAAAAGAGATGAAATAAAAATATGATAATTTTAGATTTTGAAACAAATTCACAAAATATTGGTGATGTAATAGAAGTAGCAGCAGTTAAACTTACAAAAATTAATGATAAATATGAGCTTGTAGATAAATTTCATAGATATTATCTTTCAAGATACTCGGTTAACCCTTACTCTTATGAAGTTCATAAATTAACACCTGAACTTATTTTAGCGCATAGAAAAGGTAAAACTTATTCTTCTTACTTTAGTGAAGATTTAGATTTTATAGAATTTTGTAAAGATTCTAAGACTTTAGTTGCACATAATATCTCTTTTGAATTAAGACATATTGATAGAATGCTTAAGTTTGAAAATCATTTTTGTACGATGAAAGAAAATAAGAAAATAGTAAAAGCTTTAAATAAAAATGGAAATATTAAAAATCCAAAATTAGATGAAACTTGTGTTTTTTATAATATTGATTTTGATGATGTTCAATATCATAGTGCAACATATGATGTTTCTAAAACTTATGAAATATTAAAGAAAATGCATGTGATTTAAAAATAAGATATCAAAAGATATCTTATTTTCTGAAGTTTCTGTTTGCATCTCTTTTTGTAGTTTTTTTAGATACTTTTTGATTAGGTTTTTTATTAGTTTTTGTTGTTTGCTTTGGCTTACCGTATTTATCTTTTAAACCTTTCTTTTGAGAAAGTGGTCTTCTTTTATGAATAAAGATTCTTGGTTTTTTTTCAGTTGCTTCAAAGCCTTCTACTTCTTCTCTTCCTAAATCTAGGATTAGTTCTTTTTCAATGTCTTTCATAGCTTTATAATCTTTTACACTTAATAATGTAATTGCTAATCCAGATTGTCCAGCACGACCAGTTCTACCAATTCTATGTGTATAGTCATTAATTGTTTCTGGCAATTCAAAATTTACAACTAATGGAAGCATTTGAATATCTATACCACGCGCTGCAATATCAGTTGCAACTAAGACTCTATTATCACCTGATCTAAATTTTCTTAATGCTTTTGCACGTGCTGTTTGTCTAATATCACCATGAATACAAGATGCTGGTAATCCATCAAGATTTAAGTGTTCAACTAAACCATCTGCTTCTTTTTTAGTGTTTACAAAAACTAAAACTTGCGAGTAGTTTTCTGAACCAATTAAATAAGATAATAAAGCAGCTTTTTGTTTTGGATCAACTTCAATTACTCTTTGAACAATTTTTTCAACACTTGATCTTTGAGAAGATACCTCAATAACTACAGGATCTTTTAAAAACTCTTTTGCTAATTTTTTAACATTTTGATTCATTGTTGCTGAATACATTAAAATCTGTCTAGTTTGATTAGCTTCTTTAAATATTGCTTCAATATCTGATAAGAATCCCATATGAAGCATAGTATCAACTTCATCAACAACTAAAGTTGTAACAGAAGATAAGTCAACTGTTTTATTTCTAATATGCTCTTGTAATCTTCCTGGTGTTGCTACTAAAATATCTAAACCACGTTCGATTTTTTTAGCTTGTATAGTTGATGAAACACCACCATAAACAACAGCTTTTTCAATCATAATGTATTTTGAGAAATCTTCAATAACTTTTGATATTTGATTTGCTAATTCTCTTGTTGGTACTATTATTAAAGCTCTTAATGTTTTAGCTTTTAATCCTTGAGCATTTTCATGAATTTCATTTAAAATTGGTAATAAAAATGCAGCAGTTTTACCTGTACCACTTTGTGCAGCTGCTAATATGTCTTTCTTTTTAAGTGCTATAGGTATAGACTTTTCTTGTATTTCCGTTGCTTTTTCATACTCTAAATCTTTTAATGCATTGATTAATAGAGAATTTAAGTTCATAGAAGTAAATGTTTCGATAACAATTCCTTTTTGTTTATATATATTTTGCGATTATAGCTAAATATTTGGCATTATTAGACAAAAGGTATTTTTTGTGTTGAAAAAGACGATATATCCACTAATCTTAATGACCTTAGCATACTTACTTTTTATAAACAATGATGCAAAAATGATAATAACTGGAATTGCTATCTTTCTAATTGGAATGATATTTATGGAAGATGGCTTTAAATTATTCAGTGGTGGGTTATTAGAAAAAATATTATCAAAAGCTACAAATAATATTCCTAAAGCAATTTTTACAGGTTTTTTATCAACTTCAAATGTTTCAAAAAAACTTATTGAAGTTGCTCGAATATTATGGATTAATGATAACAAAGTTGATTCATAAACTTATTTTTATATAATAGCTTATATGAAAAAACTACCAATAGATGATGTTCTTGAAGAAATCAAAAAAGCCCTTGCTAATAATAATAAACTAATCCTTGATGCACCAGCTGGTGCTGGAAAAAGTACTAGAGTTCCTATTTCTTTATTAAAAGAAAAATGGCTTGATAATAAAATTATTATAATGCTAGAACCTAGAAGAGTTGCTGCTAGAACTGTTGCTTTTCAAATGTCAAAATTACTTGGAGAAAAAGTAGGTAAAAGTGTTGGTTATCAAGTTAAAATGCAGAGTTGTTTTTCTAAAGACACTAAAATCCTTGTTGTTACTGAAGGAATATTAACAAAAAAGTTACAAAATGATCAAGCCTTAGAAAATGTTGCTTTGATTATTTTTGACGAGTTTCATGAAAGAAGTATTCATAGTGATTTATCACTTAGTTTGTCCTTACAATCACAAGATTTATTACGAGATGATTTAAAAATCCTTTTAATGTCAGCAACATTAAATAGCCAAAAAATAGTAGATTTACTTGGAAATGTTGATGTTATTAAAAGCCAAGGAAGAGCTTTTGATATTGAAAATATCTACTTAGAACAAAATATAAAACATCCTACAATTGAGAATTTAAATGAAATTTTATTAAAAACAGTTTTAAACTCTATTTCAAAAGATGAGGGTGATATTTTAGTTTTTTTAGCAGGTATGAAAGAAATAAGAAAATTAAGTGAAAAATTAGAGCAGCAAATATCAAAAGATATTGAAATTTTAGCATTACACTCAAATCTTACAGTAGAAGAACAAGATAAAGCAATATATAAAGGTGAAAAAAGAAAAATTATACTTTCAACAAATATAGCACAAACATCACTTACTATTGAAGGTATAAAAGTTGTAATTGATTCAGGTTTAGAAAAACAAATTAGATTTAACCCTTCAAATGATATGGATCATTTAGAATATGCATTTATTTCACAACAATCAGCAATACAAAGAGAAGGGCGAGCTGGAAGATTAAGTAGTGGTAAGTGTTATAAATTATGGCATAAAAATAGAATATTAGAAGAGGCCTCAAAAGCTGAAATATTACGTGCAGATTTATCTTCTTTTTTACTTGATACTTCTTTATGGGGTGTAATGGATTTAAGTGAATTAAAACTTTTGGATATTCCACCTAGTAAAATTGTTAACTCTTCAAGAGAACTTTTGCAAAATATTAATATGTTAGATGAACAAAAGAATATTACATTATATGGAAAACAGTGTTTATCTTTAGGTATACATCCAAGGTTTGCTAATATGATATTTAAGGCAAATGATTTAGGTTTTGCATATGAAGCATGTTTATTAGCTGCATTATTACTTGAAAATGATATTTTTAAAAACAGTTTTTCTAGTTCTGATATATATGAAAGATTTATAATTTTAAAAGAAAGAGAGTTTAATTCACAGTTTATTAATATATACAAAACTAAGCAAATATTATTACAATGCTCATACATATTTAAAAAGCTTCAAAAAATAGTAAAAATAAATAAAAAGAATAAAGAATTAGAAAAAGAAATGTTAGCTGTACTTTTATTATTTGCATATCCGAATAGATTAGCACGATTAAGAGAAAAAAATGATAATAAATATAAATTAAGTAATGAAAAAGGTGCTATTTTAAATGCTAGGGATACTCTTTTTAATACTGAATATTTAGTTGTTCCTAATTTAAATGCAAAAGAACTAAACTCACATATAATATATGCTTGTCCTATTAATTTAGAATATATAAAAAAGTATTTTTCATCATATTTAAAAGAAGTTGATTCTGCTATTTATAAAAAAGAGAAGAATATTTTAGATATAAAAACTACTACATATTTTTTTAAACTTGAGTTATATTCAAATCCAAATTCGAATATTACAAAAGATAAGTTTCGCCTATTACTGATTGATTTATTAAAAAAAGAAGGTTTAGATTTATTATTTTGGAGTAAAAAAGCCGAAGATTTAGTATCAAAGGTTTGCTTTTTAAATCATCATAAAAAAAATAGAAAAGAAATAACTCTAAACTTACCTGATTTTACACGAAGTTCAATTATAAAAAATATTGATAATTTACTACCATTCTTACAAAATGTGACTTCTTTAAAAGAGTTGAAAAATATTGATATTTTTATATATTTATCATCATTGATATCTTGGGATGATTTACAAGTTATAGAGAAATTACTTCCAAGTACTATAAAAGTACCAAGTACTTCAAATATTAAAATAGATTATTCTAATATAGAAATTCCTATTTTAAAAGTTAAAATTCAAGAATTATTTGGACTTAAAAAAACACCAAAAATTTTAAATAATAGTTTAGATTTACAAATACATTTACTCTCTCCTGCATTCAGACCTATTCAAATAACCTATGATTTAGAAAGTTTTTGGGAAAACTCTTATGAAGAAGTAAGAAAAGAACTACGAGGAAAATATAAAAGGCATTATTGGCCTTTAAATCCATATGAAGCAATTGCTACTAATAAAACTAAAAAAAATATGTAATATTAAGTACTAGTATTTTACACTGTCTATTTTTTAATTAAGAATTTTATTGCATGATTAAAGTCAAGAGGTCTTGAGAAAAAATATCCTTGACCAATAGCACAACCTAATTCTCGCAAGCAGTCTTCTTGTTCTTTTGTTTCAATACCCTCAGCAATATTCTCATAATTTTAACTTTCTGATAAAGCAATAATAGCTTTTGATATTTGAAGATTATTATTGTCTGTAGGAATATTATCAACAAATGATTTATCTACTTTTAAATTATTAGGAATAGGTGTTATAGAGTTAGAAAATAGTGTGCTTGATAGTAAAATCATTAGAGTAAATTTAATCATGAGTATACTTTCTCTATTAAAGTTATTAATTATTTGTATAAAAAAAGGGTCTATTAAAATAGACCCTTTGAAAGTTTATTAATTGTGAAAATTAATTATTTATTTGCAATAGCTTCTTTTAAAGCTTTTCCAACTTTGAATTTTCCAACAGTAGTAGCAGGTACATCAACAGTTCTATCAGTTCCTGGAACTTTTGCTGTTCTTGCAGCTCTATCAGCAGTAGTAAAAGTACCAAATCCGATGAAACTTACAGTTTCTCTTTTTACTAATGTTTCAGTAATTGTATCTAATACAGCGTCAACTGCACCTTTTGCGTCTTTCTTAGATAATCCAGCTTTTGTAGCTATTGCGTCAATAAATTCAGCTTTGTTCATTGATGAACTCCTTAATTAAAATAAATTTGAATAAACTTTATTATATTAAAGCTTTGAAGAAGCTAAAACTAGGGGGGTTAAGATAAAAAATAATCTATTTAATAATATTAAAAGTAATTTAATCAGCAAAATGATGTTTTTATGCTGAGTAATCTACATGAGTTTTCTAAAATTGCAATCTTTTTTACCAATTCATTGATATCTCTATCATATACATAAGCACCAACACCTTTTATAATCATTACATTGTTTTTAGATTCTTTTAAATATCTAGTAATTTCTAGGGCATTTCTGTCATACCAAGTTTCACAATCTTCTGGATTATAAATAGGAATTTCACCAAATGTTGTTTTTCCAAAGTAATCTTCAAAAACAATTGAATCATGATCAAAAGTATAAGCTGTTGTATAAATAGGCATTCCAAATGCTATATATTTTGCTTCATGGATATTTGTATATATTGTTGCATGAATATGTGATTCCATACTTGCAATTTTCCATCTATAATCTTGTTTATTAAGATTAAGTGTACAAAATGAGTTTGCCGACATTTCATCAAAAATCGCATCATTTGTATTGATTAAAAAATTCTCTTGATCGAGTTTTGCAGAAATAGCTCCATGGTAAATTCCAAAGAAGTTTTTTCTAAACATTGTAAGAGATAAATTACTTAATAATTTTACTGTAGCCTTGTCAACCATTTTAAAAAGCCTTAAATATATTTTTGGGTATTATATTGTAATTTTAATAAGGACTGTTTGAATGCAAATACCTCATGTTCCCGTTTTATACAACGAAACACTAGAAGCTTTCTTGGATATTAATGAAGCTTATATAATAGACTGTACCACAGGTTTTGGTGGACACAGTAATGGACTACTAGAACAAAATAATAATATCAAATTAATTTGTAATGATCAAGACGATGAAGCTTTAGCTTTTTGTGCAAAAAGATTAGAAGCTTATTCTTCAAGAGTTACTTTTAATAAAGGCAATTTTGAACATGTACTTGATAATTTTAAAGACTTTGAAATTAGAGGTATATTAGCTGATATTGGAGTTTCTTCTTTACAACTTGATAAAAAAGAGCGTGGTTTTAGTTTTGAGAGTGAGACTTTAGATATGAGAATGAATCAAAACCAAAGTTTAGATGCCTCTGTTGTTGTAAATACTTATTCTCAAAGTGAACTTGAAAGAGTTTTTAAAGACTTAGGTGAAGTACGTGAATATAAAAAAGTAGCATCATTAATTGTAGAAAATAGACCTTTCACAAGTGCAAAAGAAATATCAACATTATTATCAAGAAAAATGTCAAAGGGTAAAATTCATCCAGCAACATTGCCTTTTCAAGGTATTAGAATAGAAGTAAATGATGAACTAGGAGTTTTAAGAAGACTTTTTGATTCATTGCAAAGTGCTAAATTAAAAAATTGTATAGTTGCAATTATCTCTTTTCACTCTTTAGAAGACAGAATTGTAAAAAACTATTTTAAAAAATGGACTAAGTCTTGTATTTGTCCACCTGAAGCTTTTAGATGTGAATGTGGTAATAACCATGCTTTAGGAAAAGTAATTACAAGAAAACCTATTATTCCTTCAAAAGAAGAGATTAAACAAAACCCAAGAAGTAGAAGTTCAAAATTAAGGATTTTTAAATTTGATTAAATTAAATGCTGCAAATACTTTGATTATTGTATTTAGTATGCTTTTTTTAGCAATTATTTTATATTTTCCTAAAATATATTTTAGAAATAATATTTATTATATTAGTAAAGATATAAATAAATTATATGCACATTATATTTCTTTGCAAGAAGAAAATAAATTCTTATCTCAGCAATTAGAAGATATGAAATTTAAAAATCAAATTATTGATTCCTTACTATTTAACCCATTAAAAGAGAATAAATGATAAAAAACCTTATAGAATTTGCTTTAAAAAAGCCAATATTAAATCATATGTTTCTTCTTTTTATTTTATTACTTGCATTTTTTTCATATTTTAAAATACCGAAAGAAATATTTCCTCCATCTGCTTTAGATGCTGTTTCTGTTAGTGGATATTATGTAGGTGCTAGTTCTGAGTTACTTGATAAAATTGCAGTTTCAGGTATTGAAGATGAACTTCTTGGACTTAGTAGTGCTAATACTATTTCTTCAACTATTAAAAATGGAAGTTTTAATATAAAAGTTGATTTAAAAGATGGTTATAAAGCAAGTGAAGTTGTAGATGATGTAAAAGATATTGTTACAAAGATTAAATCAAACTTGCCTTCTGATATGGATGAACCAAGTGTAAAAACTTTAGAACATGCATTTCCTTTGATAAATATTTCTGTTTCTTCAAAAGAAGATATTTCAAAAGAGTATTTATTAGAAGTTGCTCAAGAAGTTAAATCAAAAGTAATGCAATTGCAAGACTTATCACAAGTTACAGTTTTTGGTAAAAGTGATAAAGAACTTCTTATTACTTTTGATGAACAAAAAATCAATGCTTATGGCTTAAATAAATTAAGTGTAATAAACGCAGTTCAATCGCTTAGTTCTATTTTCCCTGTGGGAATGATTAAAGATACTTCGAAACACTATTATTTATCTACTTTTAACGGTGAAAAAGACATAGAAAAAATAAAAAATACTATAGTTAGAATTGATGGTATATCTTTTTATTTAAAAGATATAGCACAAATTAAATACACATTAGGTGATGTATCTGATATTTCTCATTTTAATGGAAAAACAAATATTGCAGTTGGAATTAATAAAGGTGTTGAAGGTGATGCTGTTGAACTTGTAAAACAGATCAAAGATATAGCAAAAGATTTTGAAAAAAAATATGAAAACTTAGAATTTAATACTTATATTGATACTTCTATCTGGATTAAAAATAGACTTAATACTGTTGTTTCAAATATTATTTTTGGATTGATATTACTATTTATTGCACTGTTTTTCTTTATAAATATACGAATTGCAATAGTAATTGCTATTGGTATTCCAACTTCATTTATGATAGGACTAATTGGAGCTGATTACTTTGGATATAGTTTGAATATGCTTTCACTCTTGGGTGCTTTAATAGCTTTGGGAATGTTAGTTGATGAAGCTATTGTTGTGGGCGAAAATATTTATAGACACTTAGAAATGGGAAAAGATAAGTTTACAGCGGCACGTGATGGAGCTTTAGAAATGTTTCCTGCTGTTTTAACAGCAACTGCAACAACAATTTTTGCATTTTTACCAATTTTATTAATGACAGGTGAAGTAGGGAAGTTTATGCAAATACTTCCAGTTATGATTACTATTTTACTTTTAAGTTCATTACTTGAAGCTTTTTTCTTTTTACCATTACATGCTCAAGAAATATTAAAAGTAAGTCATGGTGAAAGAAAGTCTCATAAGGTTTGGGATTTTAACTATAGACTTTATGGAAATATTTTAGAGTTTTTATTAAAATGGAAATATATTGCGGTTTTAGTAATGGTTGTTTCAATTATTACTGCTTCTATTTTGATATTTAAAAGTCAAAAATTTCAATTTATGCCTACATTTGATTCAACACAAATTTATATTACAGGTTCTGTTGGAGTTGGAAAAAAGATTGAACAAACAGAAAATTTAGTATTTAATATCGAAAAACAAATATTAAACTCAGTTGATTTTAAAAATGTAGTAAGCTCTGTTTCTTCAGTTACGGGAATGAAACTTGATGGTAAAAATCAACCACATTATGAAGAATTTTATTTCCAAATATTTGTAAACTTACATGAAAGAGCAGCTGCTAATGTTTTTGAAGAGTATGTAAACCCTTATTTATCACCAAAATATGATAGTACAAATATGATAAGAACTATTACTGCTCAAAGTGTAGTAGGTGAGTTAAAAGATATTTTAAAAACAGATCTTACATCAGATAAATATGATGAGTTAAAGATTTTTGTACCACAAGCAGGTATTGTAAAAAATGATATTGAAATTGCAGTTTCAGGACAAAAAGATCAAGTTTCACTTGCTGTTGAAAAACTAAAACAATCTCTTTTAGATGCAAATGGTGTTTCAAACATAGCTGATGATGCACTTATTGGAAACTACGAACTGAAATTTAAAATTAATTCTTATGGAAATAATATTGGAATTAGTGAGGAAAATATTTTAAATGAATTACGACCTTTCTATTTTAAAGGAACTTATTCAAAAATGTTCGATAATCAAGGTATTGTTGATATTATTTTTGAGAGTAAATCAAAAGATGTTCTAAGTAGTCTAAATAGTTTTGAAATCACTACAGATCAAGGACAAAAAGTACTTTTAAAAGATGTAGTTGATTTTATAAAAGTTCCTGCTTATTCTCAAATATTTAAAGAGAATAATGAACAAATAGTTAGTGTAACAGCATCTTTAGACAAAATTACATCAGCTGAAGTATTTAAAACAATTCAAAATGATATTGATGAACTTAGAAAAAATGTAACTTTAGTAATAAAAGGTGAACAACAAGAAAATGAAAAAGTTCAAAGGGAAATGGCACAAGCTGCATTAATAGCTGCAATTCTTATTTTTATGGCTTTAGTATGGATGTTTGATTCTATTCTTAAACCTTTGATTATATTAAGTACTATTCCTTTATCAATTTTAGGAGTTTTAATAGGTCATGTTGTTATGGGAATAAATATTTCAATGACAAGTTTAATAGGTATTGTAGGACTTGCTGGTGTTATTGTAAATGATGGAATTATTATGATGGATTTTATTAAAAAAGCAAAAACATTAGATGAAATGATTGAATTAGCAAAAATGAGACTAAGACCAATTTTATTAACATCAATTACAACTATACTTGGCTTGTCTACTCTTATTTTCTTTTCTTCAGGTCAAGCTTTGATTTTACAACCAATGGCGATATCATTAGGATTTGGGATATTATGGGCTACAGTTTTAAATTTATACTTTGTACCTATGATTTATAGAATTATTTATTTAAGAAATAAATAATTCTATATAGAAGTTTTTATGAGTTTTGTAATTTCTTCGCTTTTTTTACAATATTACCTATCATATTTTTAAACACAAAATAATGAATTGGTACAAGGGTATACCAATAAATTCTTCCAAACAAACCTTTTGGATAATAATATGCTGTTTGTATTAGTTTATTATCATTGATTTTAAACTCAAGCCATGCGCTTCCTGGTAGTTTCATTTGTGCAAATAAAAGTAATCTTTCGTTCTCTTTTATATCTACAACTTTCCAAAAATCTAAACTATCACCAATTCTTAAATTATTTTGATCTCTTCTTCCTCTTTTTAATCCAACTCCACCAATCATTTTGTCAAGAAAACCTCTTATTTCCCAAAGAAAGTCAAACTCAAACCAACCATTTTTCCCACCAATACTTATAAAACTTGCATAGACTTTTTCTTTATCAATTAGTGTAATATCTAATTCTTTTCTATCTAAATATATTGCATCTGCTATTTCTTTTGAGTGGTCTTTATTCCAATCTTTTCCAAGGTTATCACTCCATCTTGAAATTACTTGATTTTGTTGTATTACGATAACTGCTTGTTTTACTGCTTCTAAGTATTTAGTAGGTTTTATATTGGGAAAATATTTTTGAGCATTGTCATTTTGCATTATAACCTCTGATTTTAAACCTTCAATTAAAGCTTTTGCAATACTAAAAGGTACAGGAGTAAAAAGATTTAACCAATAAGACGAAAGATTTATACTTAAAAAAGGTAGAGGAATTACCACTCTTTTTAAACCTAATGCTTTTGCTGTTTGAAGCATCATTTCTTTATAAGTAAGTTGTTCGCATCCAATATCTATTACTACATTTTGTTTTTCTTTTAAATATAATGATTCATTTAGATATGATATAACATCATCAACAGCAATTGGTTGGGCTTTTGTATCAACCCACTTAGGTGTTGTCATTATTGGAAGTTTTTCAGTTATATTTCTAATAATCTCAAAACTTGTACTTCCTGAACCTATTATAACTCCAGCTCTAATCCATATAGTTTGAACTTGTGAAGACGAAGAAAGTATTTCTCCTGTTTCTAATCTACTTAATAAGTGTTCACTAGTATCTTTGTTTTTTACACCCAAACCACCTAGGTATATAATTTTTTTCACATTACATTCTTCTGCAATATCAATAAAATTTTGTGCAGATTTTTTATCTAATTCTTTATAGTTTTTACTATTTAATGAATGAATTAAATAGTATGCTACATCTATATCTTTTAATGCAAGTCTTAATTTATCTTTATCAAAACTATCACCTTCAACAGCTTCAATATTTCTATTGATTTTTGAAGTTAAAGTTTTTCTATCACGTACAAATAATCTTAAGTGAACATCTTTTTGAGCAAGAAGTCTTTTTTTTAGTCTTCTTCCGATATATCCATTTGAACCTGTTAATAGTACTTTCATAAAAAATCCTTTTTATTTATAATCTTATTTTATTATTAAGATTGATTATTTAATAGGTGTTTTATGTGCTTTTATATAGTTTTATAAAACTACAATGTTTACAAAAGCAATATCATTTATTCGAAGCCATCCACCAACACTATTTGATTGCATATAAACCCAAGCTTTATCTTTAGAGTAATGAGATATAAATATTGGAGTATTTATTTTAATTGCGGAGTTTTGATTATAATCAAAGGGAAAACCTTCTCCTGGTTTTTTGGGATTATAAAACATTGGAGATATTGTTGGAAAAACTCGTATATTAGTGTTTTTTAATGTAATTGCTTTTTTAAGTAAAGTATTATATTTTTCAAAATTAGCGTTAAATATTTGCTTGTTAAACCATTTTTCATCTGCTTTTATATGGTTTTCTAAAAAAACAGTTTTATTTTTATATGAAAATCCCCATGTTGCATCTTTTAAAGAATAACTAGCTTTCTTTTGATTCCAAGGAGTGAAATATTTTTGAAAATATTTCTTACTCTCTTGTTCTTGATTCATAAATGAATCATTTGCAAGTTTTGTACTTTCGTTTATATTACTTTTAATGTCTTTTGATATTTGTATTGTTTGCTCTTTATTTGAACATGCAGTAAAAAGAAGGCAAGATATTAGAAAAAAAATATTTGTAAGTTTTTTGATTTTTGTCATTAATACAACCTCTAAAGTTTTCTTTAGAGATTGTATCATTTTATAATATTTCTATTTATTAAAAAAGAAATTTTTTCTTTAATTTAAAAAAGTAGATAACTGTTTTATATTGAACAAACATAAAAGGTGTCATCAATAAGAAATATGCAAGAGAATATTTTTCAATAATACCATTAAAAGTAAGTCCAAAGTTTATAAAAAACATTCCAAATACCATAAAAGCAACACCAGGACAAATTAGTGCAAAAGATACAGAAGATCTATCCTTTCCTTCAACAAACTTTTCAAAATATTTAAGCTCTTTCATTACTTTATATCCTAATACTCCAAATATAATTTGTAAAGAGACAATAACAGAAGTAAGCGTAAATAGTGATGATTTATCAACAATTGCATTAAAGTTATGATCTAAACCAAAAGATACTCTAACAAAAGTAATTCCAAGAAGTGTTAATATTGGAATAAGAATCCAAAGTGAAGGTGAAGCTTCAATAGAAATTCCATGCTCAAACATATTTTTAAACCCTAATGTTAATTTTATTACTAATAATAAAATACATAAGGCACTAAAAAATAGCGCGCCAAAAATACCAATTGCATTTATTTCAATATTATGACTCATAGCCCCAGGAGCTGCAAAACCAACTGCAATCATTGCAAATGCGAAAATTGAAATCATTTGTGATAGATTATTATTTTTTGCAAAATCAAAATCACCAGTAATTAAAAGTCTAGAAAAATAATTAAAAAATATTTTTAAAGCATAAAAAGCACTGATCATAAATCCAATTAATGCAAAAGGAAATAAATACTCAACAATATCCCAAAGTCCAGGAATAAAAACTGCTCCTAGTACAAAACATACATTTATTGTCATTGTATATGTAAGTGGAATTGTCATTAGAGTAATTTCTGCATTAGAATTTTTTAATTCTTTGTATGTATTACTTTTTTTATACATTAAAAACTGTTTTGTATTCCAAATTAATAGCTTAAAATGTAAAAAGGCAAAAGCAATTATCATAACAAGAGAAAAAGCTGATACTAATGTTAGCCAATTACCTTTTAATAATTGTGGATAAATAAAATCAAATGTTGCCATTGGAGCACCTTTATGTGGTACTAGAAACATTAAATACATAAAAAAAGATACAGATAAACCACCAGCACCTAATGCTGATAAAAAGCACATTGGTGAGAACTTTTCTCTTAAAGTCATTTTAAATCCTTGAATAAATTTATATTATAATACTAAATATTATATTAAATACTTATGAAAAATACATAAGAAAAACTTATTATATTAAATATTGAAATTTATTATATATAAATAGCTAAGTAATTACTTGATATAGTTTTACTAGATTATTTTAGGAAATAAATTATATGCAAAAAATTTCAGTATCAAAAGAACTATTTGATGATATCTTATTAAAAAAGACAGTAGTTCTTACTAAGGAAAATAATAAATATTGGAAAAAAATACTCCTTCAACCAAAAATTATAAATGATAATATTGAGTATTCAATTAAGCAATTTAATTCATTAACAATAACAAATGGACTAGCAAAAGATTCTCCCTCTTTACTTATTGAATGTAAAAGTATTGATTATTCAAGTTCAAAAAACTGCTTTGAATTTTTATTAGGAAAGGTGATTGAACAAAAGAATACAAACCTAGATGAAAATTATAAAGACAATTTAATTGAAGAATTATTAAGAGAAAAAGAACTTCTTAAAGATGAAATGAATAGAGATCATTTAACTAGAGTATATAATAGAAGAAAAATGGAATATGATTTAAGTGTTTTTTCAAAACAGAGTAATTCCTCTTTTTTAAGTGCAGTTTTTATTGATGCTGATATATTTAAAGGTATTAATGATAATTTTGGTCATGAAGCTGGGGATAAAGCATTGATTTATTTAGCTAAGAAGTTAAATAAGCATGCTAAAATACTAAATGGTGAAGTTTACAGATATGGAGGAGAAGAGTTTATTATTCTTTGTTTTATAACTAAAAACCATATTCCTCAAAAACTTAGTGATTTAAAAGAAGATGTAAAATCAGAAAAAATCTCTCATGATTATAAAAATATATCAATTACAGTTAGTATGGGAGTTTCTTTTTTAAGTGATTGTATTGATGCTAGTGAAATGATTAGAAAAGCAGATTTGGCTGTTTACAAAGCAAAAAATAACGGTAGAGATAGAATAGAATTTGTGTAAATTAAATAATAGCTAGATAAACTAGCTATTAAAAGAAGTTTATAGAATTATTTAGCAATTTTATCGGCAATTGCATTCATAGTAGCTTCATCCATATTTTTTACTTGACCTTTCATAAGACCTTTCATAGGACCACCATAAGTTCCATCTTTATAGCCTTTAAGTGATGCTACAAAATCTGCTTTACTCATGTCTTTAATAACTTTTGATTTACCTAATGCTGATTTTTCTCCATTTGCTCCATGACAACCTGCACACTTTGCATAAGGGTTAGCAAATGCTGCTACTGTAGCTAATAATGATGCTGCGATAATAATTTTTTTCATCTTATGATCCTTCTTTTTTATATTGTAGTAATTATAATGGATTTTTTTTGTGAAGTAATTGACATGGGTCAACAAAAAGTAGTGTTTTTATAAATATAGCTTGATGCTATATTTATAATTATTTGCTTGTTAGTTCTTTTTTTAATTCGTCTATATTTATCTTATTTTTATCAGATGGAATAAGAGGTAAAGACTTTTTATATATTATTTTTGATGGAATCATATATGAAGCTAAATGTTTTTTTAATTCAAAAATTATCTCTTTTGAACTTAATTCACTACTTGCTGTATATACTAAAACTATCTCTTCTTCTATTTCTTTATTTTCAAGAGAGAATACTGCACATTGCTTTATATTTTCAATATTTTTTGAAACTACAGATTCAATCTCATAAGGACTTACTCTAAAACCTCTAGTTTTAATCATATTATCATCCCTCGATACAAAGTAAAGATAACCTTCTTCATCTTTATATACATAATCACCAGTTGCTACTACTATTTCATCATTTAACTCACCATCAAGGTTTATTATGTTTTTTAGAATTGATGCAGATTTAAATCTTTGTTTAGTTTGTTTTGGACCTTTCCAGTAACCTTGATAAATATATCCACCTCTATGAATTAACTCACCTACTACTCTTGGAGCACATTCATTCCCATTCTCATCAATTACATATAATTCAACATCAGGAATTGCTTTTCCAATTGAATCAGGTCTAATTTTTAGCTGACTTGGGTCTAGATATGCTGATCTAAATGCTTCTGTTAGTCCATGCATAGAATAAAACTTTGCACCTGTAAAGTATTTTTCTACATCATTAATCATTTTATTTGTTACATTACCACCTGAAGATGTAATAATTCTTACATTTTCTAATAGTTGTGGGCTTGGAAGTCTATTTTCTTCTTCATCAAACATATCAGTAATAGTAATTGGCATAATAGGAAGTACTGTTACTTTATCATTAATTAAATGATTAAAAAAATCACTTGGTAATACAAATCTATGTAATGCTAATGTTGCTCTTTTATAAAGTGAACAAAAGATTTGATTCAATCCATAATCTAAATTAAAAATCAAAAGTCCTGAAATAACATCACTTTCTTTTAAATCTAAGTATTGAGATACAACACGTGCTGAATCTATAAAGTTTCTGTGAGAAATTACAATACCTTTAGGTTTTCCACCCATTCCAAATGAGTAAGTAATAGCTGCATTTTGATGACCTGAGATATTACATTCATAAGGCTTATTATAATACTTATAAATTTCTTCAAATGATGGTAAATCTTTATGAGTTGTCTCATATGAAATAATAGAACCTTTAAAGTTTATCTCTTCTATTGATTCTAGTTTTACTTTATCTGTAATAATACATTCGATATTACAATCATTTATTATATATTTAACTTGTTCAGATTTAAGTAATTTTGTTAAAGGTACAAGTATATAATCAGTTGATAAAATAGCAAGCATTGCTATTACTTGATCACAGCCTTTACTTGAATAAACACCAATTCTACTTTTACTTGGCATATCTAATTCATCTAAATAATAAGCAATTTGATTAACTTTAGTAAATAATTCATTATAAGTTAATTGTTCTTTTCCATGAATAATAGCTATTTTATCTGGATTAGATACATTAGCTTCTTCGATTAATGTTCTTATACAATTTATTGACATATTATTTCCTTTATTTTTTAGTAATCCCAAGAGTCCAAATATCATAATTTGAATCTAATACAATTGAAGGATAAACCTCACTATTTAATATTTTTTTGTAAAAGAATGCAATAATATCTTCTACTTCATCAAAAGTTAGAACCTTTGTAATTCCACCTGTTAATACAACAGATTTTAATAAGTCTAATTTTAACTTGATATATAAAGGATGTACTTCAGATACTTTATATAATACAAGGAAAATAGCTAATTGCATTAAAATTCTTAAACTTTTTTCATTATCTTCATTAAAAATATTTTCTGTAACTTTTAAGTGTGCTAATAATTCATATACAAACTCATTGTTTTTTGCTGCAAAAATTAATGATTCACGTGATTTAAAAACACCGAGTTTTTTAAATACTAATCTATCGTATTCATTCTCTGTAACTATATTATCATAAGATAAATCTTTTGAATAATGAATATCAGTAGTTGCTCCACCAATATCAATTAAAATAAATGGATTAACTGCTGCAAATTTTGAATCAATCATTGGCAGTGTTTTATTTACTATATATGGAGTTGAATATATTTGATTTGATGTTAAAGAATACAAATGTTTAATATCTTCTTTCCCCATAATATCTGATTGATAAAGGTTAGTTAAATACTCTTTTAGTGGTTCTTCTACAACATGAAGCTTGTTATTAATTATATTATCAATAACATTTAGGTTTTCTATTTTTGAGTTTAAATATTCTGAGTCTAAAGAAGAACCTGCAAATACAACATTTGAGTAATTTATATTATTTAAGTATTCAAATAAATCATCTTTAAAAATATCTTTAACGCTATTTATACCACCAACAATAATAACAACATCAATTAAATCACTAGGAACTGAGGCTTTATTTAAATCTTGATATAAAACTGTATCAATAATATTAATTCCAGAATTAAATGCAATATTTGTAGCAAACTTAAGTGAAAATGAGTTTGTAATTCCAATAATTAAAGTTGATAATCCACCATTTGCAGATGAACATATAAATACCTCATCTTTTTTAAAACCTTCTATTTTACTTGAACACTTATGCACTAAATCATCATAAATATCTTTATTAAAATCTCTAAAGTATTGTTCAACATTATTATTTGTTGCAACTTTGAAGTATGTACTTCCTATATCTATTAAAAGTTTATTTTCTACCATTGCATAATTCCTATATCATGAATAATGTCATTTACTATTGATGAGGCATCTTTATTTAAATCACAGTGTTTCTTTTCATATTCAAAACATCTATCACTAATTGGTAAGTTACCTTTTTTGATAATTCTAATATTTTTATTTTTATCTCTTACTGTTACTACTTCATTATGATTAATAATATGAGGTGAAAAAGGAACATCTATTGTTCCATTTTTAATAGAGTTAAATACTTTTCTCCATAATGTATCAGCAGGGTCATTGAAAACAGCTTCCATTATGCTCATAACTTCTTCTGTTAAAATTTCTTCTTCTTCTTGGTCTACTACATTTGGAAGACCGTTTAACATTCTTAAAGTATATTGAGTATTTGCTACTGTTTTTGCATTTGCTTCTTTTGTAGGAATTCCCGATGCTTCTTCTCTTGTTTTTGTAATAATCTTATCAGCACCAACCATAGCAGCAATTACAGTTGAAGTATTTATTAAACACTCTGCAAAGTTTTTATCAGTAGGGAAGGCTCCCATCCATTGATGATATACTAAATGTACAGATGCATCAGCACATCCGATTTCTTCTGCGTAATACTTAGCCATTTTTCGTATAACTGCACCTGTTACAATATCTTGATTCATAGAACCTGTTTGTGAGAAAGATACAGAGAATGATTTTACACCTTCTTCAAGTGATAAAAGCATTTCAAGTAATTGAATTACAATTGTTACACAAGGAGGAACAAGAGTTGCTGTTAATGGTCCAAATGATTCTCTATTTATTGGTTCATTTAATTTTGAGTAGTTCGCACAAACTCTTTCAACATATTTCCAGTATAAAAAAGCTTTATCTAAAGGAAAGTTTTTTGAATATGGTAAAAGGTAAGTAATTGGACCACCTTCTATTTCAAAAATTCCTGAAGCAATTGCTGTTTCTATTAATAGTCTTGCATCAGGAGTTCCATGTCTTAGACTTACTGGTTTATTAAAATGAGTAATCATTTTTCTAGTTGTTTTATAACCATGATTTACAAGTGGATATCCATTTAACATATCTACTTCATTCTCTTCAGATAATTTAAGCATCTTTGCAGACGTTGCATAGTCATTTAGTCTTGTATTTGAATCAATTGTTAAAGGTAAAATATCAACATCTGCATTTACAAAAAACTCATATAAGTCGTATTGTTTTTGATATGTTGGAAATCCACCACGAGGTTGTACAAGCATTTTGTTTGCATTTTTAAATCTATGTGAGATAAATAAATCTTTTGAAGCATTTTTTACAAACTCTTCAATTTCTGCAAAATCAAAGTCATCTGCATATTTATTTTTAATAATAATATCTCGTTCTTCTTGAAGTAAACTCATTATTTTCTATCCTCCAAGTATTTTTCTAAGGTATTAAGTCCTGTATTTAAATCAACTTGGTGAAATACTAAATCAAATCCATAGTCTTTAAACCTTGGAACAATTTCTTCTTCACTTCCTGTTCCTACACTTAAGTTTCCACCTAACATAAATACAACACCATCAAGGTTTTTATATTTTGATTTTAGGATATTAAGTTCTCTACACCAACCCTCAGCTTCACCATTTAGTGAAGAGACTAGTAAAACATCTGCATTTGTTTCTATTACAGCATCAATAAATTCTTCTAAGTAAGTATTTACACCTAAGTTAAATACTTCAAATCCACGTGCTTGTAATGATATATCAATAAGTCTGTTTGCAACAACGTGAATATCATTGCCAACAACTCCAATAACTACTTTCATTTATTCGTACCTAATTATTTTTTTATTAGTTTATTTAAGAAAATAATAATAGCTAAAGCTAAGTTAGAATTCGATTAGATGTACATAAATTGTACACACAGAAGCTATTTAAAGCTTCTGTTATATTTACATTTGTGAGTTAATTAAGTCTATAAGATTTTGTAATCCAAAAGTTTGTAAAGGTTTACCGTTTACATAGTAAGCTGGAGTTTTATTTGCTTTTAAAGTTTTAGCATCTTGGATATCTTGTTTTACTATTTCCACTATCTTTGGATCTTTCATATCTTCAACTAATTTATCCATATCAAGTAGCTTAGATGTAAGTAATATTCCCCAAACTTTATTTAAATCAACAACATGATTAACTGTCCAAAACTTTTGTGTCACAAATAATAATTCTAAAACTTCTAAGAATTTTGCTTGCTTTTTTGTAGCTTCTAGCATTCTTACTACATCAACTGAACCTTCATGAAAAGGAGCATATCTTAGAACTAGTTTTATATTTCCATTGTTTTTCTTCATAATATCTTTTACTAAAGGATGCATTTGTGCACAAGTCTCACAAGCTGGATCGAAAAACTCTACTAGTTCAACTTTTGCATCTTTATTTCCTAAAATAAAAGAACTTTCTCGTACTAATGCCGAATAGTTTCTTTGTGTATTAGCGCTTAATTCTTTTGCTTGATCACTCTTATAAATATATCCTGCACCTAAAAATAATATTATTAATACTATTAATGAAATTACTATAACTTTTTTATTCTGCATTTACTTGCCTTTATACTCTTTTTTATTTTTTAAAAATAAATTCTAGCAAATAAGAGTTAATAAATAGTTATGGTAGTTGAGATTTAGCTTTTATTTTTTCTTCAAGGTTAATATTTGTTCTTAATATTGCATTATTAATATCTTGTAAAGCATCTAAATCATCTACTAGAAATTTTGCTTTATTATATAGTTTATTCGCTTTAAATAGTTTTGCACTTGCCTCATATATTAATCCCATATTATAGATTACTTCATAGCTTTTATGATTAAATTCAATATCTAGTTTCTCTAATTCATCTAAAGATAAATCAAAATTTCTTTTTTGCATTAATTCTGTAACTTTTTCAAACCTTTGACTTTGTGAATCTGTAAAAATTAGATTATCTTCATTTAATTCTTCGATTATCTTAATATCAAAATAAACATAATGTGGAGAAATATCATCTAAAAACTCATTTGCAATTAAATTTGCAAGTTTAGTGTTTATTTCTCTTTTATCTCTTGCAATTGTATGATATGCATAATAGTGATATCTAAAACATTCTCTTATATTTCTAGTTTTATTGTAAGTTTTTGCAAATAAGATTTCATTTGAATTGTTTTTAATTACTTTTATATTTGTTTGCACATTATAAACTCTTTTTTCACAAGGAATTAATCTAATATGATATTGCATACATTTTTTTGTTTTTTTCTTATTTTCATCATATCTATAAGATCTACATCTTTTATAATCAATTTCTTCTTCGTAATAAGTGTAATAATTTAAGTTTGAATCGACAATACCTTCAATAAAAGTATCCGTGTTATTCTTTGTATTTAAAAGTTTAAATACTTTTTTAGCATTTATTCTTTTATTTGCAAGTTTGTTTTCAATCTTAAGACTTTGGTATAAATTATCATTAAGAAAATCTTCCACATAAATTGTATATATTTTTTCATTAGGTATTTGTGAAGGATGAAGTAATTTCACTGTTAGCTTTTTTGAACTACAAGCACTTAATAGTAATAAGATTAGTATGAATAAAACAGATTTATAAATAGCTTTCATAAGTATTTCCTTTTGTTGGAAAGATATTATAACTTTTTTGTGCAATTAAAGTGTATAAATAAGAATAGATTAATAGTAAAATGAGATAATCAAAATTAAAGATTATAATAACAAGGATTAATATGGAATTTTTTACAGCAGATTTATGTGATGAGTTTAGTTTGAAAACAGAAGTTTTAGGACCTGATTTTAAATCATATGGTGGAAGTGTAAAATTTAAAGGTACTGCAATTACAGTTAAACTTGATAAAAATAATAAAGATTTAGCAGTACTTTTAAGAGATAAAAAAGGTGAAGGTAAAGTAGTAGTTGTTGATGTTGATAAAAAATATTACGCTGTTGTAGGTGATAATTTAATGAAATTTGCAAGTGATAATAAATACGCAGGAATTATTGTAAATGGATATGTAAGAGATACAGTTAATACAAAAGATTTTAATGTAGGATTACTTGCAATTGGTACTTGTCCTAAAAAGTATATTCCAGTACAAGAAGGACAAATAAATATAACTTTAAATATTGATGGTGTAGAAATTAATGAAGGTGATTATATTTACGCTGATGCTGATGGAATTGTTATTACAAAAGAAGAATTAGTTTAATTATGTATCTTTTTGGATACGGTTCTTTAATCAATTTATCAAGTGCTCAGAAATCTTTCAAAAGAGTTTTAAAACAAGAAGATTTAATTCCTGTAAATATAAAAGGTTATGAAAAAGTATGGAATTCAATTGAAGATATTAAATTTGATGAAATTGAATTAAATGGTATTTTTTTAAACCTTAATAAAAGCCCACTATCTTCAACAAATGGTGTTCTTATAAAAATTACAAATGATGAATTAGAAATATTAAAACTAAGAGAAAAAAACTATTCTTGTATTAATATAGAAGCTTCAAAAGCAAATATACCTTTAGATGAAGATATTATTGCTTTTATGACTACAAATAAAGAAAAATTAGCAAAAAAAAATGATAAAAACTGTGTAATTCCTTCAAAATATATAGATATATTAACTAATTCATTTACTTCATATTCAGAAGATTTTGTTATTGAATATTCAAAGTGCTTAAAAAATTATCCTTATCCATTAAAAGAAGGTACTTACACTTTTAGCGATGCAATTCAAAATAAGTTTGCAAAACAAGGAATTAGTGATAATGACTCAAAATACTTGTAATATTTATACTTCTAAACTGTATAAAACAAAAAGAAAAACACAAACACAAAATCTTATAAATTTAGAAGAAAATGAAATACATATTACTTTTTGTGAAGGTGATAAATTAGAGTCATTTGAAAGTGATTTAAATAAACTAAGAGGTAAGTCTTTTATTTATTTACTAAAAAAAAGATTTTCATCAAGCTTTATTTCTATTATTTCTGTTCTTGTTATTATGTTCGCTTTAATTTCTGCTTCAATTTATGAAGACTTACTAAAAAAAATCTTTTTTACCTTACCTTTTGATTGGCAAATTAATGATAGTGTATCTTTAGCTTTCGTACTTATTTTCTTTTTAGGACTAGTTATGATGCCATCTCTTTTAGATGCTGAGGGTAATGAGTTTAAGAGTGTTTTATCCTCATGGTTTAATAAAGATATTAGAAAACTAAAAAGATTAAAACTTGGCTTCTCATTGTATGATAAGAAAACTGCAATAAATTTATATAATTTTGATTTAGAAGATGAAGAACACTGGATTTACAGACTTTTACTTAAAACTTTAATTTCAAGATTTTATACAATAAATTTATATGTAAGAAATGATCAAATACAAAGTATGAGAAAAAAACTTGAAGTTTTGGGTACTTTAAATATTGAAGTTAAAAAAATAAAAAAAGAAGCAAAAAAAGAAGCAAAAACTTTTGATATAAATTTTTTACTTTCAAATAAAGAACAAAAACTTTACTCATTATTGCAGCTTAGTTCTTCTAAAATCCTAGCTAAGAATGAGAAGAAAATTTTTATTTCACTTGAACTTTTTGAATACTGTGGCAGAAACTTTTTTGAAGATTCTAAAGATTCTAAAAATCAATTAATCTCTGGTTTTCAGAATTTTATAAATAGAAGTTTTGATGATTTTGAATTTATTTCACAAGAAAAATCTATGGAAATTTATTTTAATCATAATACAAAATTTAAAAATTTAACAGATGAACAAAAAAGACTTTCTTATTATCTTCGTAATCATATTGAAGATTGTGTAAATTATTTTAATAACCCAATATCTTTATTAATCTTATATCATTATGTAAAAGATATTGTTTTAGATATAAAAAGATCGGTTTTAATTTTAGAAAAGTTTATTGAAGCAATTTATAAAAAACAACAATACGAATTTATTGATGATTATTGGTTTGATATTGCAGGTTATATGTTTGATTCATCAAATCTAGACTCTTTTGAAAAAACTAATAACTCTTTTTATAGAAAATTATCAATAAAATCTTTAAATGATTTGATTTTTATCTTTGAAAGAAATGGTCATTTTAATCAAGCACTATTATTATGTAAATATCTATATGAAATTAATCCTAATAAATATGCTATTACTATTTGTTCATTACATGAAAGAATGGGTCAGTTTGAAAAAGCTTACAAAAGTTTACCTCAAAAATTAAATTTGAAGAATAATGAAAAACCTAGTGATATTGAAATTAGATATTTTCAAAGAAAAGCTTGGATTATTGTTAGTCAAAGAAAAGATGATTTAAAAGAAGAGGGATTAAAAACATTAAAAAGTTTAAAAGAATTGATATTCTCCCATAATGAGGATAATAAAGCTCTTGATTTATGGCACTACTATAATATAGAAGCAAATTATGCAGAATGGAACAAAGATTATGATTTATCTATAAAAAACTATAAGAAATGTTTAACAATTCCTATTTTAGGTGCTTTTGAATATGGTGCAACTTTTGTTAATATGGCAATTGCTTATAGGCTAAAATACTTAACATCAAGTACACATAATATTGATACTATTAATAAATCTATTAACTTAGGAAAATTAGGTATATTTTTAAAGCAATCAGTTGGAGATAGAGATGAAATGCCTGTAGTGCTTCATAATCAAGCTTTAAATGTATTATCTAAAATGCTATATCTTAAGCATGAAAAGCTTGAGTGTGAAGAGATTATTAATATTACAGATGAAGCTATTTTAATTTTAGATGATACAAAATCAATTAAAAAATTAGGAATGCTTTTAATTGAAAATTATATTACAAGATGCTTAATAGATAAAGATATATCTATTGTATCAATTAAACTAGAAAAGCATTTAGAATTAATGGATGAAAACGAGTGTAAACAGCTATTTAGTTTATACAAAGAGTTTACAAAAGTTGATAAAATAAAAAATCTAAATTTTTTAGACAATTTAATTTAAATATTATTCAAACACTATATAATGTTTTCAATTTATAATAAGGGATATAATGAATTATAGAAAAAACAGTATAAACTTAAGTACTGGCAGTATAGAAGAAAAAAGAAAAGAAATAAAAGAATATTTTTTACAAACATATGCATTAGATGAAAAGCTATTTGATTTATTGAAAGATGAAAAAAGTATATATAAACAACCAAATAGATTAAGACATCCGTTAATATTTTATTATGGTCATACAGCGACATTTTTTGTAAATAAATTAACACTAGCAAATATATTAACAAGTAGAGTAAATAAAGAATTTGAAGCAATTTTTGCAATTGGTGTTGATGAAATGTCATGGGATGATTTAGAATCGCAACATTACGCCTGGCCCACAATCAAAGAAGCAAAAGAATACAGAGACCAAGTAAAAGATATTGTTTGTAATTTAATTGATACAATTGAGTTTACAATGCCAATTAATTGGGAAAGTCCTATGTGGATTATTTTAATGGGAATTGAGCATGAAAATATTCATATTGAAACTTCATCTGTATTGTTAAGAGAGCTTGATAATAATAGACTAATAAATGATGAACTTTTTTTGTATGGAAATGAAGAAAGTAATACTTATCCAAAAAATGAATTACTTGATGTAAAAGCAGGTGAGGTTGTAATCCAAAAAGATAGAGAGAATCCTATTTTTTATGGTTGGGATAATGAGTTTTCATTTCACAAAGCTTATATAGAAGATTTTAAAGCTTCTAAATATTTAGTATCAAATGGTGAGTTTTTAGAGTTTGTAAAAGAGGGTGGTTATAATAAACCTGAATTATTTACAAGTGAAGGAAAAGAGTGGTTAGATTTTACTCAAGCTAAGCATCCAACTTTTTGGATTAAAGATGAAAACAATTATTCATTAAGAGAAATTAATAGAATTGTACCCTTACCTTTAAATTATCCAGTTGATATTAATGTATATGAAGCTGAAGCTTTTTGTAAATATAAAAGTGCTAAATTAGGTTACGAAGTAAGACTTCCAAGTGAAGATGAATATTATAGATTATATGATTATGTTAATGCAGGGCAAAAAGAAGCAAATATTGGACTAAAACAGTTTAACCAATCTCCTGTTGATAAGTATAAATTTGATGAATTTTATGATGTAGTAGGTAATATATGGCAATGGAGTATTACTCCAACTTATCCATTTGATAACTTTAAAGTTCATCCTATTTATGATGACTTTACAACTCCAACATTTGATGATAGACATGCATTAATGAAAGGTGGATCTTTTATTTCTTTAGGAAATGAGATCTTAAGAGAAGCTAGATATGCTTTTAGAAAGCATTTCTTCCAACACGCAGGATTTAGATACGTGAAATCAGAAAACGAATATAGAACAAAATTAAATGATAATGTTTATGAAACAGATGACTCAATAGCACAATATTGTGAGTTTCATTATGGTGAAGAAAATTTTGGTGTTAAAAACTTCTGTGTAAACTCAGTTGAACTTTTAAAACCATATTTAAAAGATATTAATACAAATAAAGCTTTAGATTTAGGTTGTTCTGTTGGACGAAGTACTTTTGAATTAGCACAAACTTTTGATGAGGTTACGGGAATAGATTTTTCTGCAAACTTTATAAACGTGGGTGTTAAGCTTAAAAAATATGATTCTTTAACTTTTAGAGTAAAAAACGAAGGTGATATTTCTACAGAGAAAACAGTTTCTTTAGAAGATTTTGGAATAGAAAAAAACCAAGAAAATGTAACATTTATGCAAGGTGATGCATGTAATTTAAAAGATATTTACACAGGATATGATTTAATTTTCTGTTCAAACTTAATAGATAGATTATATTACCCACAAAAATTCATTGATGATATTCCATCACGTGTAAATGATAATGGTTTATTAGTTCTATTAAGCCCATATACTTGGCTTGAAGAATATACACCAAAAGAGAACTGGTTAGGTGGATATATTAAAGATAATAAAGAAGTATCAACATTAGAAACTTTAAAAACTGAACTTAAAGATTTTGAATTACAAGAAACTATTGATGTTCCATTTGTAATTAAAGAAACAAATAGAAAATACCAACACTCAGTTTCACAAATGTCAATTTGGAAGAAAAAAGCATAGGCTTTTTTCTTTATTGATATAAGATGAACAAACTTTTAAATACCTTTTTCTTTTACTATTTATAAACACTTATTTACTTTCTCATGCTAATCTAAAAAAAGTAAAACTGCAAATTTGGTGGTTCAATCAGTTCGAGTTTGTAGCATATTATATAGCCTAAGAAAAGGGTTGTTATGAACAATTAGGCTTAGATGTAGAAATAATTCCATATAAAATGGGCTTAAATATACCTTCTTTAATTAGCAATGGGGATATTGATTTTGCAATTGGAAGAGAATATTTAATATTAAAAAAAGCAAATAATTATAATAATTTGTTTTACTTTATGCAACATTTCAATCAAGTCCATTAGTTTTTTTATCGAAAAAAAGTTCAAATATAAATGAAGTAGAAGATTTTGCAAATAAAAAATTAATGTCAACAATTGGAGATGCTTGGAGAGGTAACATGAATTCATACACGGAATAAAAAGATTCTGAGATAAAATAAATGAATAAGGGTTATCATTAGAAAAAGTAAATATAGTAAAAAGTTCAAAGAATCCACACTAGAAAAGCGATTACATAAGGCATATGCAAACTTTGTTCCTCATCTTTTGCAGGAATATAAAATTCCCAAAAATCACGCTTATTAAAATCTTCTAAAATACCTTTTTCATTATTCTTGAGTTTTTTGATTGTTTGATATTGTATTTTGCTCTGTAAAAATATCCACTATTTAAACTTACAAACTTTGTAGCTTTAACCATTATGTTATTAAATATAACAGAATAATTAAGATTTGTTTTATTTAAAAAACAAACAACATATTTATTATCATCTTCTACTGATAATAAAGGACCTAATACTAATTTTTGACTCATAAGGACTTATTTTATAAATAATAAAGTTATTAAATTAGTATAACATATAAAAACATACTATAATAATAAATATGATTATTTTAATTAAGAAACTAATAAGTCAATTATCATCAAAATTCATTGCAGTATTATTTATGATATTTATCATAAGTATGTCTATTGAATATAGTAAATACCAAGAATTAGTCTATGAAGAAGTTTATGAAACGCAAGTGCTTGTTATAAATATATATGAAAAGCAGAAATATGATGTTTTGAAGTTAAGTTCTAAAAGTTTTGACTTTTTTACAAAAGTTGATAAAAATCATGGAATACACAAACGTGATTTATTAAGTATTGCAATTCAAAGTACAAAAATAGATTTTATAGAATATTTAAAAGGTTTTTTTACAAATACAATATATTTTGATATTTTAAAAAGAGAAAAAAATTTTAAAGATAAGATTGTAGAAAAAATAAGAATAAATCATAAAGATAAGCAAATAAGTGAAGTCTTTGAGGCACTATTTTTAGCAATTCCATTATCAAAAGAAACAAGAAAAGTTTTTACAAACTATGGTATTAGTCATTTAGTTGCACTTTCGGGATTTCATTTAGCCGTATTGTCATTTTTGATTTATTGGATTTTCTATTTTCCTTATAGTTTTTTTCATACAAGATATTTCCCATTTAGAAATAAAAAATATGATTTACTTTTAATTACATTATTTTTTTTGTTTTCATATTTATTACTTACAAATATAGTAGCTTCACTTTTAAGAGCATTTGTTATGTTGTTTTTAGGTATATTTTTATTACGCTCAAATATAAAGCTAATTACTTTTACAAATTTATTATTTGCTTTTTTAATTATAATAGCAATTTTTCCTAAGTATATATTTTCATTATCTTTATGGTTTTCTATGTTTGGAGTGTTTTATATCTTTTTATTTATTAAATATTTTAAGGACTTTAAATATAAAGTGATTCAACTTTTACTTTTTAACTTTTGGATATATTTAGCAATGAATCCTATTGTTCATTACTTTTTTAAAACTACTACTTATGAACAGCTTTATTCACCTTTTATGACTATTGTTTTTACTATTTTTTATCCCTTAGAGTTATTTGCCCATATATTTGATTTTGCAATTATCTTTGATAGTTATTTACTCTCTTTTTTAGCATATGATTTTTATACTTTTGAAGTTGGAATTAGTTTTGAGCTTTTTATTTTATATGTATTATTATCATTCTTATCCATATTCAATAAAAAAGCTTTTATTTCTTTAAATATATTCATGTTTGTTTATAACATATATTTATTTGTATAAGATTATTATATAATAAATGATTATTAAAAAAGAGTTAAAATGAACCTAAAAAAACAATTACACACCATATTTGAGTATCCCCGAAAGCATAGATATGGAGTATTACTCCAATCTTTAATATTTACTAATATTTTTATAAGTATTATAGTTATGTTTTTACAAACAGAGAAATCCTTATTAGAGTATTATGATATTTTATCAATGATAAATTTTGCTAATGTTATGCTTTTTACTATTGAATATCTTGCAAGAGTTTATGCACTTGGTTTTAATCAAAGAATAAATAGACTTAAATATATGACAAGACCTATGATGTTAATTGATTTAATCGCCATTTTACCTTTTTATTTATCTATGTTCAACCTTGATTTTGGTTTCTTAAGAGCACTTCGTATTCTTCGTATTTTTAAGCTATTTAGACTTACAAAATTTGCTGAGTTTGATGGTTTAGTAATATCTATTATAAAAGAAAAAAAAGAAGAGTTTATTTTTATAGCTATTACTCTTGTTGTATTACTTATTACGATTACACCACTTGTTTATTACTTTGAAAAAGATGCACAAGCTGAAGTTTTTACTAGTATGGGTACAACTATGTGGTGGACGGTTATTACATTTACAACAGTTGGATATGGAGATATGTATCCAATAACTTTAATGGGAAGAATTCTTACAACTTTTGTAAGTTTTTTAGGTATTGCTTTTTATGCAATTCCAGGAAGTATATTTACCTCAGCACTTCTAGAAAAAATAAATGATAAAAAACAAAAAAGAAAAGAAAAAGAAGAACGAGAAAAAATAGAAAGGAAAGAGCTTGAAAATTCTTCATTTTAGTGATACTCACTTAGGATACAACGACCTTGATATCTTAGATGAAAACAATGTAAACCAAAGAGAAGCAGACTTTTATGATGCCTTTAATCAAATAGTTGAGCAAATAAAACAGATTAAACCTGATTATATTATACATACAGGAGATTTATTTCATAGAAGTAGTCCTAGTAATAGAGCTATTACTTTTGCACTAGAAAAGTTTATGCAAATAGATGCTTTAAATATTCCTTGTATTATGATAGCAGGCAATCACTCAACTCCACGAACAAACCTTAGCTCCCCTATACTAAAAATATTTGATAACTATAAAAATATATATGTATCATATGAGCAAGAATATAAAAAAATAGAGTTTGATAAAATAGTATTTCATACACTTCCACATATGAACGATGAGACAATAGCAGAAAAACAAATAGAAACATGCGAGCAAAATATAGATAGTACAAAAAAGAATATCATGATGTTACATTGTAGTGTTGGTGCTTGGTATTTAATGCAAGAGTTTGGAGAGTGGGTATATCCAAGTGATAAAGAATACATCTTTTCTAAAATGGATTATGTAGCATTAGGACATTGGCATGGTTTTGGAAATGTTGGAAAACATGAAAATGTTTATTATTCAGGTAGTAGTGAAAGAACTAGTTTAAATGATAAAAGAAATTCAAAAGGTTTTATACTTGCTACTTTAGATGATAATCATGACAATAATAGTTCTAAGTTAGATATAGAGTATAAAGAGATACATATAAGACCTATTAGACAAAAAACTATAGATTGTCTTGATTATGAAGCTTCTATTGCTTCTGTGGACTCTAATGACACTTTAAATGCTATTGTAGAAGTAAAACTAACAAACCTTTCACCTTTACAATCTATTGATATTTCAAATAAAGAAGTAAGAGATTTATTTTCAAATGCTATGAGTGTTAGTATTAAAAGGGAGTTTAAACATAATACTTATGAAACAAATGTAGAAGCAATAGAGGCATTAAGTCTTGAGGATTACTTTCTAGAGCATATAAAAGAAGATGTAAGTTCCAAGAAAGAAAACGATAGATTGAAACTTAAAGTACAAGAGTTATTTGCAAAGTATGAGGATAGTAACAATGATACTATCTAAACTAAAACTAGAAAACTTCAAAAAATATCAATCTTACTCTTTAGAGTTTAAAGAAGGACTTATAGGAATCATTGGAAAAAATGGTTCAGGAAAATCAACTATCTTTGAAGCAATACTATTTGCACTATACGGTCAACTTAAAAACAAAGGTTATAAAGAGATAATTAGAAACTCAAATGCTACTACAAAAGATGTAGTACTAGTTGAGCTTGATTTTGAATTTGAAGGAATTGATTATAAAGTAAGTAGAGAGTTTAGAGGAAAGGCTTTAAGTGCTAATGCAAAGTTTTATAAAAACAATGAACTTATAACTACAGGAGCCAAAGAAGTAACAACATCTATAGTAAATCTAACTAAGATGAATATAGATGCTTTCTTACATACTCTCTTTGCATCTCAAAAAGAACTAACAAATCTAAGTAATAGTAAACCAGAAGATAGAAAAAAGATGATAAGAAAACTTCTAGGTCTTGAAAAGATAGATTTTGTAGAAAAAGAGCTAATAGAAAAAAGCCGTGAACTAAAACGAGAAATAGGGGCTTTTGCTGAAGTTTTATTAAGTAATGAAGAAGTAGAAGTTAAGAAAACACATATAGTAGAGTATAAAGAACAAACAAAAAACTTAAGAAACCAAGTAGCAGAAAAAATAAAGCAAGTAGATAGTTCAAAACTTCTAGAACTTGATATTCAAAAAGAGTTAAATCTATTTTTAAAAACAAAAGAACAGAAACTAAACCTAGCTTCACAGTGTGAGATATTAAAAAACAGTATAAATACACATATAAGAAATCAAGCTAAATTAAACGATGACGTAAATACTTTAAAACAAAAGCAAAAAGAATTAAAAGGCTTTGATCATATAAAAGAAGAGTACACAAAAGTTCATGACACTATAAAAGAACAAGAGAAACTAAAAGAACACCATATAAGAAAAGAAGGTTTGTTACTAGAGCAGGTTAGTTTAAGAGAACAGTATACAAAATCAAAAGATAGTATTACAAAGCTAGTAGAAGAAACAAAAGAACACAAAGCTCTAATAGAAAAAGAAAAAGAGTTAGAAAAGCATATAGTAGAGTATAAAGAACAAATAAACAAAAAGCTACAAGAAGAAAAGAGTTATGAGCAAAAAATAGCGGGTGAAAATAAGCTAATAGCAGATACAAATATCAAGATAGAAAGAATAAAAGAACTTGGACGTGAATCAAACTGTCCTACATGTACAAGACCACTACTAGATGAGTATGATAATGTACTTACAAGTTTAGAAGATATAGTAAAACAAAGTAAACGTGAGAGAATAGAGAAACTTCAAGAAGAACTTCAAGTATTAGCTGACAATAGAGTAAAAGAAGAAGAGAAGTTCTCTATAGTAAATCATGACTTCTTTGTAATCTCTAAAAGTATAAATCTAATTGAAAGTAAGAAGAGAGACTTACTAAAAGAAGAAAAATATTTTGATAAAGTAAAAGCACATGGACTTAAGAATAAAAGCGAACTAGAAAAACTAAGCTCTTTTGTCTATGATAAAGCATCACATGAAACGGCACTAGAAAAACAAAAAGAATTAAAAGCAAAATATGAAAATGTACTAGCTTTAGAAACTATGCTTTTACGTTTAGATAAAGTGCAAGATGATTTAAATATAGTAACTCTTACAATAAACGACCTAAGTAAAAAGTATGATGTTTTAGAATTAGAATACAAGCAAGTAAACTACGATGAGGTAAAACACAAAGAAAAAGAAAAACAATTCGATGAGGTTAAAAAACAAAAAGAAGAACAATCAAGTATTTTAAATAATCTAAAAGTACAAATAGCCACAATAAACGGACAAGCACAAACAATACAGCAAAGCCTAGATGATAATGCTAAACAACTGGCAAAAGTACAAAATAAAAAAGACGACCTAAAAGATTACGATAAAATAAAAATAAGTCTAGGAGAGTTTAAAACAAAACTAAACTCAAAAGTAGCACCAAGAATATCAAGCTTTGCTTCAAATATGTACGCACTTATCACAAAAGGAAAGTACCAACATATAGAAGTATCAAATGACTTTGATTTTTTTATCTATGATGAAGGTAAAAAATACCCAATAGAAAGATTCTCAGGTGGTGAAGTAGACCTAGCAAATTTAGTTTTACGAATAGCAATCTCAAAAACACTAGCAGAACTAAGCGGTACAAGGAGTGTAGGGTTTCTAGCTTTTGATGAAGTTTTTGGAAGTCAAGATGAGCAAAGACGTTTAGAAATACTAGAAGCTTTTCATACTATAAAAGAACAGTATAGACAGATATTTTTGATATCTCATGAGATTGAGATTAAAGAGATGTTTGAGAGTGTTGTGGAGGTGTAGGAAAGAAGAGGTTTTAATCAATTATTCAAAATTAAATATTTTAGATACAGTGTCTAAAATAAGAATAAGGATTTTATTTACCAACTTTACTAAACAAATGTTTAGGTGAAAACTGTATATTGAACAAAAAAGAGAAGCAGGATTGTTAGATATTTCTAATAAATTGTTGTTTCTAAGTGCTACACTTTCGTACTACACCTTGTTTTATTTTCGGATGGAACTTGACAATTTCTAGTTGTAGATTTAAAAATCATTGTTGTCCATTATCATGCCTTGTCCTGCTCCATTAATCCAATTTTTTTCATGTTTGTTATTTTGTATTTAATTCAATTAATAAAAAAGTGTACGAATATCTAAAAGAAAGTTCTTCTAGTGTAGTTTCTTCACCTATAAGATTTTTTTGCTTCATTCATGGCTTGAATAGTTTTATCATTTGGAATTTTTAGTTCAAAAGGAATTCCATTTTCGTATTTAACTCTTTTTAGAAACATATTTATTGCCTGAGATTTGTTAATCCCAAGTTTATCAAAAATATGTTCTACATCTTTTTTAAGATTATTATCAGCTCTTGCTCTAATTGTTGCATCTAATGACTTTTTTTAATCCCTTCAATTGATTAACCATCAATTGCAATCGTACCGTTATAATCAAATACAATGTTTTGAATTTCTATTTCTTCTTTTCCTGGAATATTTACTTTCACTTCTTTATCTTTTTTACTAAGTAATTACAGTAAGAATGATACCTAAAAACTAAGTATCATTAAGACTTGGTTTATTTAAAAGATTAAAATATTCTAGATATAATACATAAACAAGGAATCATAAATGAAAATATCAAAAATATATGCAAACAATGAAAATTTTAAAACCATAGAATTTGACAAAGGTATAAATTTTATACTCTCAAAAGATAATGGTGTAGGAAAAACTAGTCTTTTTAAACTAATAGACTTTTGTTTATTAGGCGATAAAAACTTTTTAGGACACGAACACTTTAAAGATTATATTTTTTATATAGAACTTCAAATTGCTTCAAATAGATATATTACGATTAAAAGACCTACTATTCCTGGCAAAAATATAGAATTAAAAATTACAAAACAAAAGTCAATGCTATTGGATGAAAAGAAATTTGATAAAAAAGGAAGTATAGGTATCGCTAAATCTTTTTTTGAAAATAAAGTTAATTATTCTATAAATAAATTCAGAACATATATAACATATTTTCTAAGAGAAGAAAATAATCAAAGTGATGTATTTATACTAAATAAGCAATCTTCTTCACATGAAATAGAATACAAAACACTTATATCAAGTCTTTTAGGGATTGATGGTCGTAAAATAAGAAAGAAATATGAGCTAGATAAACTAATCAAAAAAGAAGACATTGAATCAAAAACTTTAGAAAATACACAAAGTGATTTAGAAAAAGTTATCGAAGAAAACAAAACATTAATCAACAGCTATTTTATAGATAGATTTAAAAATAGTATTGCTAAATATGGAAAAATTGTATTAGATAAAGAAGTGACTTTTTCAATTAATTTCAATTCTTGCGATGATATAGAATTTAGTCTTAAAGTAAAAGATGATGAAGAAGTAAATGATACTACAAAACAAAAACTTTTATCTTTCATTTTTGCTGCTGCATTAGCAGAGGTTTATTCGCAAAAAAGACTTATCAAATTTGTAGCCTTTGATAGCCCTTTTGATACAGAAGAAAATAATTATGAAAAAGGTATTTATAATGCAATTCATCAATTAGATACAATTGGTATTCAAACTATTATCACATCAAATGAAGACCTTATTAAAAGTAATGAAATTTTATCAGAAATAAATGATGAGTATTTGACTGATTATTTCAGCGTAAGTGATAAGTTAATGGGTAATTTTTAATTCAATACGCTATTATTCTAATAAAATATCTAAATAGGTAATCAATGCAAGAAACAGCACTTAAAATACTAAAAACTGGTCAAAATGTTTTTTTAACAGGGTCAGCTGGTACTGGTAAAACATATATTTTAAATGAATATATTTTATATTTAAAATCAAGGAAAGTTGTTCCTACAGTTGTAGCTCCTACTGGTATTGCTGCTTCACATTTAAATGGTCAGACTATTCACTCTTTCTTTGCTTTAGGAATTAGAGATAGTATTGATGAATATTTTATTTCTTTACTTTTAGAAAAAAAGTATTTGCAAACAAGATTTAAAAAACTAAAAGTTTTAATCATAGATGAGATATCTATGGTAAGTCCAAACGTATTTACTGCAATTGATAAAATTCTCCAAGCTTTTAAACAAAGTGATGAAGCCTTTGGTGGAGTTCAAGTAATACTTTCGGGAGATTTTTTCCAGTTGCCTCCAATTTCACAATTAAATAACTCCAAAAGATTTGCATGGCAAAGTCCTTCTTGGAAAAATCTTGATTTACAAACTTGTTATTTAGAAAAGAAGTTTAGACAAGATGATAATCAACTGATTTTTGTATTAGATGAAATAAGATCAGGGCAAATATCTCAAACAAGTTATGATATTTTAAATGAAAGACATCAAAAAGATTTAGACATAGAATTTACGCCTACAAAGCTTTATACACATAATATGGATGTAGATAGAATCAACAAAGATGAACTATCTAGGCTTGATTCTACTTCTGTTTCTTTTAATTATGAAAGTGAAGGAGCCAAATCAAATATTGAAAAGCTTTTTAAATCCGCATTAGTTCAAGAAGAACTAACGCTAAAAAAAGATGCAGTAGTTATGTTTATCAAAAACAATCCAGAAAAATACTATATAAATGGTACTACAGGTGTTGTTATTGATTTTTCAAAAGATGATAAAAAACTTCCAATTGTAAAACTATCAAATGGTTATGTAATAAAAGTAGAGTATGAAGATTGGTCTATTGAAAATGATAAAGGAAAAGTGTCAGCTAAAATCTCACAGATACCTCTAAAACTTGCGTGGGCTATTACTATTCATAAATCCCAAGGTATGACTTTAGATGCTGCTCAGATTGATTTATCAAAGACTTTTGAAGTAGGGCAAGGTTATGTTGCATTATCAAGAATCAAAAATATTGAAGGTTTACGATTAATGGGCTTTAATGAAAAAGCTTTATCTGTAGATCCACTAATTTTGAGCATTGATCCTAGAATAAAACAAGCTTCACAAAAAGCATCTGATAAAATAGAATCTAATGATGAAAAACAATTAGAACTTATCAATCTATCATACATAGAAAAGTTAGGTGGTCTTATTGACCAAAAAGCAATAGACAAAGAAAAAGAAGAGTTAGTTAAAGAAGCAATAATAGAAGAAAAAGTAGCAAATCATATAAAAACTAAAAATCTTATTGAGACTTCTTCTACACTTGCAGTACTTGCAAAAAGTGCAGGTTTTTCTGTTTCTACTATTATGAAGCATTTATCAACAATTAAAGAAGAAGAACCAAACTTTGATATATCAAAATATATGCCAAATTTGAGCACTATAAATAAAGTGAAAAAAGCAATTAATGAAATAGAAAATACAAATAATATTGATGATTTCTCAGAAGATGGAAAAGTAAAATTAAAACCAATTTTTGTGAAGTTAGAAGAAGAAATATCTTATGATGATATAAAAATGGTTCTTATTTAAGCTCTTTATATCAAGCCTTGTCAAACTCAATCGCAATTTTTAAAAAGCTTGTAAAAGCTACATTATCAAATGTGAGTGAGTCATCTAGATTTTCTTTCATTTTATCTAGAGCTTTTGCGTATTTTTCATAAAACTTAAAACTAGGTTTTGGTTTATATATTAAGTCTTCAAGTTCAAAGTATTTAATTATCATTTTTGTGGTAGTTGGTTTGATAAAATACTCACTGTGTCTATTTATACAATATGCACATACACTAATAATTGTCCATTTTGCCAAATTATATTGGGCTAAGAACTCTACTAAACCTTCAAATCCATCTTTTTTATTGCCATATAAAAACTCAAATATCTCAATACTTAGCATATCTTTTTCGTATGAATTCAAACTTGCAATTGCATCTTTTAATTTTAATTTGTCAAATAATGAAACCATGACAGATTTTTGAACTGTTTTAAAAAAACCTTCAACAAATAAATTTGGATTTTCAAAGTTTTCTTTTTTTAGTACATCTCTTGCAAAGTCTTCTAGTTTTTGGGGATTAAACTTTTGTATTGAAGGAAAAAAACTCTCATCTTTAAATCCTTCAGGATAAGTTTCTAAAAACTCTGATTCTAAATCTTTTAATTTTTCTAGGTTCATTTGTCTTCTTTATTTTTACTACTTTTCAATTCTTTTTAATATCTCATTTACTAACTTGTCTTTTATATCTTTTTTATCAAAGTAATCTATGTTATCCGTATTCTCATTTGACAAAATAATTGTTTTAGAATGCTTTTGATGACAATAAGTTATAAACTCATAGATTTGGGTTAAGGTCTTTTTTTTCTAAAATCTCAAAAGTATCGTTTAGTGAATCTAATCGCTTTAAAATCACATCTTTTTTTCTTAAACCCACAACAATAGGGAACATAGTAATATTATCACAATTTAATAAAATCACTTTATGAAGCAAAAGAAAATGGTCGTAATCAAGTTAGAATGAAAAATGAATAATTAAGATTAGTTATTCACCAAAGTTAGCAAAAGCTCCCTCAATACTTGGAATATTTTTATAGTTAGTTTTTGTTATTCTTACGTCTTTTGTTTTTAAATTACAAATTGCTATTTTAAAACTAGAACCCATATATGGTTCAACAACACAAATTATTTTATCTTCAATTTGACGTGTTGCATAAATAGTACCTTTAAGCGATGTAAAGAAATATTTTGGATAGCTCAATGGTGTTATTTCAACAATATCAATAGATTCTTGATTCTCTAATGTTTGTACTATATCTATAGCATCATCATAAGTCTCAAATTGTATACACCAATCATCAAAATATTTGTTAAAGTGTTCTAAATCTTCATCTAGAAATCCTCCTGCTAGTGATTGTAAAGTAAAAATTGACACAAAGACACCTTTATTTATTTACGTTTATCTTTTACAGCTTTAATCCATAATAGATTTATAATAAAAACAGAAGTAAAAGCACTAATAATTGAAACAAAAAAAGTTCCTGTATATAAAGATAGTGCAATTTCACCTATATTTTCATTCATAGTTTCAAAACTAAACACAATAGGGTCTTTAACATTTAAAACAAAATTACCTATTTCATACTCTATATAGTAAATAAAAGGCATGGTAAATGGATTTGTAATCCATACTAAGGGTAGAGTTATTGGAAAATTTACCTTAAATAAAATTGCTAGGAAAGCTACTAAAACCATTTGAAATGGCATAGGAATAAAAGCTACGAGCATACCTATGAAAACTCCACCAAGAATCTTTTTTCTTGATAGACTCCAGATTTCTCTTTTATGCAGTAATTTCCCAAAGATTTTCAATATTTTGAATTCTTTGATTTTTGCATGAGTAGGTAAAACTTTTTTTAATTTTGCTTTTGGCACATCTTCTCTTTTATATAAATTATTTATTATTGTACCTAATTCATATTAGATAAAGACTAAATTCAATTAAAATTAGAAATATCATTGTACAATACTAAAAATTCACACAGAAGATAATATTATGGCACACAAAGAAAATAAAAAAGGTTTACACAAACGTAATCCTCACAACAACAGATATGACTTTCCTGAACTTATAAAAAGTTTTCCAAAACTTGGTGATTATGTTTCTGAAAATAAACATGGTGATTTATCAGTAGATTTTGCAAATGCACAAGCCGTACTTTGTCTAAACAAGGCTCTCTTAGCTCATTTCTATGGAATTAAAAAATACGAAATTCCTGAAGGCTACCTTTGTCCTCCAATTCCAGGTCGTGCTGATTATATACACTATATTGCTGATTTATTAGCAGAAAATACAAAATCAGTACTTCCCAAAGGTTCTCAAATAAAAGGTTTAGATATTGGAATTGGTTCAAACTGTATTTATCCTATTATTGGTAACAGCGTTTATGGTTGGGAGTTTGTAGGTTCTGATATAGAACAAGAATCTCTTGATTCTTCACAAAATATTGTGAACTTTAATCCTTCTTTAAAGGGAAAAGTAGAGTGTAGGTTGCAATTAAATCATGATAGTATTTTTACAGGAATTATAAAAGAAGATGATAGATTTGATTTTACATTATGTAATCCTCCTTTTCATAAAACACAAGAAGCAGCAATAGCTGGAAATAAAAGAAAAATTTCAAATCTTACAAAACAAGTTGCAGAAAAAGCTTCTTTAAATTTTGGTGGGAAAAGCAATGAATTATGGTGTAAAGGTGGAGAAGTTGCATTTATAAAAGCTATGATGAGACAAAGTAAGAAGTATGCTAAAAACTGTTTTTGGTTTACTACAATTGTTTCGAAAAAAGGAAACCTTCCTTATATTTATGATGTTTTAGATGAAATTAAACCAACTTCATATGACACAATAGATATGCAACATGGACAAAAAATATCTAGAATTGTAATTTGGACTTTTCTTACAAAAGATGAACAAAAAGAATGGACAAAAAACTGGAAATAATAAAAATATTTAATGAATAGTTTTTCTAAAATATTTATAATACTTTTATTATTAACAAGTTCATCATTTATTGTTTTTGCAAATGAGTCTTCAATATATTTAGATATTAAGAAAGTTCCTTCAAAAAAAGCTGCATTAGTTCTCGGGACTGCAAAATATATAGCTAAAGGAAAGCAGAACTATTTTTATACTTATCGTATAAAAGCTGCCGTAAAATTATGGAAAGCTAAAAAGATAGATGCAATAGTTGTATCAGGAGATAAAAGTACTTATTATGATGAAGTTACTTCTATGTATAAAGATCTAATAAAAGCAGGAGTTCCTGCTTTAAATATTACAAGAGATTTTGCTGGATTTAGAACTTTTGATTCAATCGTAAGAGCAAAAGAAGTTTTTGCTTTAGATGACTATATTATCGTTTCTCAAAAGTTTCATTTAAAAAGAGCTTTATACATAGCACATGAAAAAGGTCAAAAAGCTATTGGGTTTGCAGCTAAAGATATTAAAGGTACAAAAGCTGCAAAAAAATGCAAGATAGAGAAAAACTAGCACAAATAAAAGCTTTTTTAGATATTAATATATTAAATACAAAACCTAAAGTATTAGGTGAAAAAATAAAAGTAACTTACCGAAAATATTTCTCAAAAACTACAGTAAATTCACAACCTATATACTCTTTATCTTTGTAATTATAAGTAGTATTTTCTACTGATATTTTACCTTTCATTCCAATTAGAATAAAATTATATGTAATGTTTAATCCCAATCCCGTTCCTAAACTTTTATGTTTATTAGTAGTATAAGGTTCAAAAACTTTTGTAATTAAATTATTAGCAATCGCACCTGCATTATCTTTTAATCTTATGATTATTCTTTTGGAATATCATTATATATTGCAAAACTTCCAAGGATTTCGTTATTGGAAGAAAGAATAGTTTCAGACCAACAAGAATGTAAATTTGCTTCTTTTGTTAAGACTAAATAGTTCTTCCAATTTTCATGCGTATTTATATTTTCAACAATTACTCTTTGTTTTTATAACATGCAATTCCACAAGAACCTACTTTTTACCTATTTCAATTCCAATTACTGCATTATTATAAAAAGAAGGCAAACTAAGGACAGCTGCTTCTATGAAATATTTTTTTCTTTATCCAATAGTAATATAGAGTATCTAGTATTTTTATTTCTTTTTTCAGCCAAAAAAACAATTTTCTCTAAAATCACTTTTAAATCATTATCTGTTTTATAAATAACTTCTTCTAAATTATGCTTAGTTTTCATTTTGAGGCTTTAAAATATCAAAATATTCATCTCTAGGTATTTCTTTTGCGCCAAGACTTGCTAAATGCTCATTATAAACTTGACAATCAATCATTTTAATACCATTATCTTTTGCTTGTTTACATAAGTGATAAAAAGCCACTTTTGATGCATCACTCTCTTTTGCAAACATACTTTCACCACAAAAAATATCATTAATCAAAATACCGTACAGTCCACCTACTAATTTATCTTCTAAATAGCATTCAATTGAAAAAACGTAGCCTAATTCAAAAAGTCTTGTATAAGCTTGAATAAATTCTTCACTAATCCAAGTATCATCTTCATGCTTTCTTTTTATATTTGCACAGCTTTTTATTACTTTTTCAAAATTTTCATTTGATTTTATGACAAAGCCTTTATTTTTGATACTTTTCTTCAGACTCTTTGAAACTTTGAATTCTTCAGGATAAAGAACCATTCTCTTATTAGGACTATACCAATGAATGTAGTTTTGTTCATCAATAAACCAAGGGAATAAACCATTTTTATAAGCGTTAATCAATCTTTGTGGATGAAAATCCCCACCAATTGCAACTAAATCGTTCTTCATCATATCCAAACTAGGAAAAGAGAAGTTCTCTTCCTCTAAAAGGTATATTTTTTCGTCATTATCTAATATTTCCATACGCTGATTTTATCTAAATTGCATTAACATTCATCTTTTAGTGTGACACTCCAGTCTTTATATTCAGGATTGTTTTTAATTTTATCTATTTCTTTTTGCGTTAAATCTTGATATTTCATTGTTTTTCCATCCCAAATAATACACTCGAATATTTCTTCTTTCTTAAATATATTTTTTATACTTTCTAAAAACATTACTATCCTTTTAGATATCTTATAAAAACTTTACTAAAATTAAGCTACTTTTAATTTGAAAAGATGTTATAATGTCAGTAACCCAATAATACGGAGGTGTAAATGACGAAGGTTTCTCATTTTTAGTATTGTTACAAACTAACATAATAATTTAAATCACAACGTAGTGATTAGCTTAAATAAGTGTTTATTTAAGCAAAGTATTTAAAAAGGGAGTTAAACGGATGTTAACTCCCTTTTTTTATGTCTAAAATTTCTTATTATTAAAAATAAAGTGAAGTATCAACGTATAATTCAAATACTTTTAGATATTATTCGTTAATTAAAACACATTTCCTGGAGAATTTTTTGAAAATAGATATGTCAGAGTCCTTTATAAATAAAAAAAGAATAGATCTAATTAAAAAGATTTGTGGAAATAAAACTGGTGAAGAATTAGAAAAAGCTGTTTCAAATGCTTTTAGTGATGTTGTTAGCTCATTAGATGATAGAACTTATAAACTAATAGATTTTATTTCTAAGTTAGATAATATCAACAAATATTCAGATGATAATCTACCTAGTTACTCATTAAAAAATAAAAAAGTTCATGTTATAAAAAATGAAAAAGATTTAAATGAAGCAGTCCTACAATTAGAAAACTCTAAAATCTTAGGTTTTGATACTGAACAAAAACCAATTTTTCAAAAAGGCGTTCCACCTAGTAAAATTGCCATTATTCAAATGTCGGATGATAAAAATTGTTACTTATTCCAAGTTCATTTAATAAAAAATATAAAACCTTTATTAAACATACTAACAAGTAAAAGCATAATAAAAGTTGGTATTGGACTAAATGGAGACACATCTGCTTTATACACAGATTTTAGAATTAGACCTAAGTGTTGCATTGATTTTGGTTCATTATTTAAAGCAAAAATGTCATATCCAAATGATATTGGTGCAAAGAAAAGTGTACTTTTATTTTTAAATCAGAATTTACAGAAATCTAAAAAAATATCAAGATCAAATTGGGAAAATGTAGTATTAACTGATACTCAAATAAAATATGCAAGTGAAGATGCAGCTTGTGTATATGATGTTTTTTGTAGTATGTTAATAAAATATCCTTTTTTATCAGAAATCTTACCTATATGGTTTCAAGAAAACTTCAATAATAACCATTATGAAAAACTATTAAAAGAATTTTAATACTTAAACAAGTTAATAAGTTCTTTTTCGAATAAGCAGAGCTACTACTGCTTATTAATTTTCTCTTTAAAAACTATTTTATAAATATATACATTTAATTAGAAAAGAGCCAATAAAATGGATAAAAAAGAATTAAATTCTATAAAACAGAAGTGTGAGGGACTTTGTATTCTTTATGTTGAAGATGAAGAGAATGTAAGAGTGCAACAGCTAAAGTCTTAAGTATTTATTTTACTAATACAATTCTTGCTAAAGATGGTATAGAAGGCTTAGAAAAATTAAAAGATAGTAAAATTGATATGGTTTTTACTGATATTAATATGCCAAATATAAATGGCATATAGAAACTTTTACATTAAATAAAGAATCAATTGAAATAGAATTGTTTGATGATGATTATACTGACAATAAAATAGTTAGAGGATTTATATCTAGACTTAATAAGAAAATAGGTTCCCACTTAATTAAATCAGTTTATAGTTAAGGATATGAACTTAGTAAAAAAAGAAAAATGGTTTGAAAGTGTTTTTAACAATATGGATATTAAATATAAAAGAATATTCAAAATTTTTACTTCAGGTTCATGGTTTAACTATAAATTAGATCTTACTAAATTCAAATTAATTCAAGGTAAAAAAAAACCAAAGCTTATTAAAGTTACAGGTTTTTTAGGTTCAGGAAAAACAAACTTTTTACAAAATTTTTTAGAATTTGAAAATCAAAATAATAGGTTTGTAGGAATCATACAAAATGAAATAGGAAAAACAGGATTAGATTGAAAACTCTTAGACTATGATTTCAATATGGTTGAGATTGATGAATGTTGCGTATAATGCAGTCTAGCAGGACAATTAAGAGCTGCTGTGACAACTCTATTTCAAAAAAAAATATCTGATACTATTATTTTAGAAACAACAGGTGTTGCTAATCCTTTTAATCTTTTAAGTGGAATTGATGAACTAGGTGATTTAATTGATTATGATTCAATTGTCACAATTGTTGATGCTAACTCTTATAAAAAATGCTTTCATCTTATATTGTTTTTAAAGACCAATTACGTTTAGCAGATGTGATTTTATTAAATAAAATTGATTTACTCTCAAAAGAAGAAATAGAAGAAGTAGAGGAACAATTACATATACAAAACCTTTGTTCTAGTATTATTAAAACAGTTAACTGTAATATAAATCCACTTGTTATAACAAATAGCATTCAAGAAAATAATAGTCTAAATCAAATATCAAATCAATTCCAAGAAGCAATAACACACTTTAGAACTCATCACGATGATAATCTTTCAAGTATAAAAAAACAGTTGATAAAAAGTTAAATAGAAAAGAGTTTGAGCAGTATCTAAAAAATGTTTCAAAAAATATTTTAAGAGTAAATGGTATTGTAGAATACGAAAATTCAGACTCTCAGTTTCTTATTCAATATGTTAATAGTTTTTATGAAATAAATGAGTTATATCAAAATAAAGAAGAGAAAATTTATTGATTTTTATTGGAGAAAATCTTAGTGAAAGACAAGGAGATATATACTAATTATATATAGATATATTTCCTTTTGAAGTTTAATTAAAATTTAGTAATTATCACTTGATCCTAAAACTTTATCTAGTGTATATTTTAAATCTTCATCTAAGTCCATATTTGTTCTCATCCAGTTTAAGTAACCTGAGTCTTCTTTAGCAACTTGTTCTACTTCTTTTCCTTTATGTTTACCAAATTTAAAAGTTTTGATAAATACAGGAGTAGAAGTAAGTTCAACTAATTTTTCCATTGGATTATAATCAGGATAAACTTCTCTACATTTAGTAACTAGTTTTGATAAAAATAGTTTCATAACTAAAACATCACCAATTGCATCGTGTGCTTTAATTGTAATATTATGCTTAGAAGCTTCTGCTTGTTCTGTTTTATATAAATCAAGTGCATATCTTAAGTATTGCAATCTATGGTAAGGAAGTTCTGCATATAAATGCTTTGCACATCTTAAAGTATCAATTTGTTTATACTGATTTATAAAACCTTCTTTTTTTATCATTCCCATATCAAAAGCTATGTTATGTGCAATAATATAGTTTTCATTTGTATTTAATTCTTCTAGTCTCTTATAAAAAGAAGTTTCTCTTGCTGTTGGTTTTCCTATTATTAAATCAGGTGTTATATTATGAACTTCCATAGCTTCGATTTTAATATCAACATTAGTTGAACAAAAGTCATTAAAAGCTTCAACTTTTCCCTTTTGGTCAAGTATCATTGCTCCAAATTGGATAACTCTATCTTCTTCTTTATTTCCTGTTGTTTCTGTATCAAATAATACGTAATGTGCCATATCTTATTCCTTGCTATCTTTTTATATAATTAACATGCCATCACCATAAGAGAAAAATCTATATTCTTCCCTTACCGCTTCTTCATAAATTTCTAGTGTTTTTTCTAAACCAACAAATGATGCAATTAACATGATTAATGTTGATTTTGGAAGGTGAAAATTTGTAAGTAAATGATCAACTTTTATAGGTTTATTAGCTGGATTTAAAAATAAATCACATTCACCTGCAATCATATTTTTTCTTGCATAATATTCTATTGTTCTAGTAACTGTAGTTCCAACGGCTAAAACTTTTGATGCCTTATCTAAGGACTCTTTTGCTTCTCTTCCAATTTCAAAATACTCACTATGCATTGGGTGATCTAAGATATCATCTGCATCAACAGGTTTAAATGTTCCTGCTCCTACATGAAGCGTTAAATAATTCACATCAAATTTATCATTTATTTTTTGTAATAATTCTTCAGTAAAGTGTAATGATGCAGTTGGAGCTGCAACTGCTCCATAGTTTTTTGCAAATAAAGTTTGATAATTTGTATTATCTTCTTCATTATCTTCTCTATTCATATAATGAGGAAGTGGAAGATGTCCAATTCTATTTAATGTTTCTACTAGTGTTATAAAATCTAGTTTTTCTTCATTTTTATAAAACTCTACTACTCTAGTACCATCTTCATTTATTTCTAATACTTTTACGATTAAATTCTCATCAAATTCTAACTCAATACCAACATGAACTTTTCCTCTAATCATTACAAGGTATCTATCCATAAATAGTGGTTTATTTAAAAGTAGTTCAACTTTCCCACCTGAAGGTTTTTTACCAAATATTCTAGCTTTAATTACTTTTGTATCATTTAAAAATACTGAAATATTCTCAGGTAAAAAATCCATAAGATTTTTAAAAGTACTATGAGTTATTGTATTTGTTTTTGTATTGTAAACTAAAAGTTTCGCACTGTCTGCTGGATGAACTGGTTTTGAAGCTATGAGTTCTTTAGGTAAAGAATAATCATAGCTTGAAGTTTTTAAAGGGTCTAGCATAAAATTTTATTTTCTCTCTTCTTCATATGTTTCTTCATTTTCATCTTCAAAATCTTCTTCATTGTCCTCAAAATCATCTTCTTCATCAACAGCTGCTGGGTTGAATACTTTTGCAATATAAATTGATACTCCATAAAGAATGATTAAAGGTCCTGCCATTAAAAATTGTGTTAATACATCAGGTGGTGTTAAAAGTGATGATAAAATAAAAATTAAAACAACAGCATATTTAAAGAAATCTTTTAACATTCTGTCATCAACAAGTCCAATTTTCGCAAGGAAAAATGTAATTACAGGTAATTCAAATGCAACTCCAAAACCAAATAATAGTTTTGTAAAGAATCCAACATACTTACCAATACTTGGTAAAATTGTAACAACAGCCGAACCAAAGTTTACAAGAAATTCAAATCCATAAGGTACAACTACATAGTAAGCAAATGAAGAACCCATTAAAAACATAAGTGTTGCAAAAAATACGAATGGAAAAACTAGTTTCTTTTCATGGTCATAAAGTCCAGGAGCTAAAAACAACCATAATTGCCAAAAAATTACAGGTAGTGAAAGTATAAATCCTGAGAAAAATGCAACTTTAAGTGCTGTAAAGAATGTTTCTTGAATCTCAACTGCAACCATTTTTGAATCAGGTGGTAAAACAGCTTCAACAGGAACCATCATCCATGATAAAATTGGTTCATAAAAGAAAAAACAAGCGAAGAACATTATTATTACAGATCCCGCTGATATCATTAACCTTTTTCGTAAATCTGCAATATGTGGTTTTAAATCATCAAACATTATGCATTATCCTCTTTCTTCTTATCATCAAAATTTACTTTAAATTTATTAGCTGGATTTTGCTCATCTTTTGAAGTTTCTTCATTTTTTGAAGTTTTCTTTTTCTTCTCTTTTTTTAGAGCTATCTTTTCTTCTTTTGGCTTTTTATCTTCTTTTGAAATTGACTCATCTTGATTTAAATCATCTTTCATAATATCTTTAAGACCTAAATCAACTCTTGAATCCATTGTCATTGACATTTTAGTGTCTTGAATTTGAGCTTTGAATTTATTAGCTTCATCTTTTAATTCAGTAATGTTTAATTCACTATCTAATGTAGATTTTGCATCTTCAACACCTGATTTAAATTTTTTTAAAAATTTAGCTACTTCAACCATTGCTGTAGGTAATTTATCAGGTCCAAGTGCGATAATTGCTACAATTGCAATTAGAAAGATTTCCATAAAGCCCATTCCAAACATTATATAACTCCATTGTCTATTTAAGACAGTGATTTTATCTAATTTGAACAAAAATATTAATTAATGTTTATATGAATATTTAAAAAGGCAAATTGTAAGTACCATATTGCAATTGATGCAGCATATCCAAGTATTATAGTCCAGGCATATTTCATATGAGAATTAAAGGTATAAATTCCCTTAACTTTTCCCATAACTCCAATACCTGCTGCACTTCCAAAAGATATTAAAGAACCACCAATTCCAGCTGTTAATGTTATTAATAACCATTGTGATGTATCCATTGAGGGATTGGCTTTTAACACAGCACTCATAACAGGAACATTATCTACAATTGCTGATAAAAATCCAACAAGTATATTTGATAAAGTAGGGCCTAATATATCAGGTTTATAAACACTTGATAACAGTGTTAACCAACCAATAAAATATAAAGCAGCAACGGCTGATAAAATTCCAAAGAAAAACAGTAATGTATTAATTTCAACTTTTGACATAGCTTGAAGAATATTTAATTGATCAAAAGCATATTTTCTACTTAATATATATGAATAGATTTTTAATAAAGTTAATCCAAACATCATTCCCCACATTGCAGGAAATCCAAGTATTTGATGAGAAATAACTGCAGATAATAAAGTTATCAAACCTAATAAAATTGCTCCTTTAGCACCAACTTTCATTTTAGGTTTTAATTGTTTCGATGAATCAAAACTTGGTTTATCACTTGGAACAAATCTAGACAATAAAAAAGCTGTGAGTAAATAACCAGATATTGAAGCTGGAAATAAAAATAAAAAATCTATAAAATTTGCTTTTTCTGCTGTCCATGTCATTAATGTTGTTATATCTCCAAAAGGTGACCAAACACCTCCTGCATTAGCTGCTACAACAATATTTATAGCACTAGGTACTAAAAATTGTTTATTTTTATTTTCAATTGTTACTAAAACTGTTGCTAAAATTAAAGCAGTTGTTAAATTATCAGCAATTGGTGAGAGAAAAAATGCAATTAATCCTGTTAAGTAAAATAATTTTTTATAACTATATTCTTTTGAAATTAGTTTATATTTTAAACTATCAAAAACTTTTAGATAAATTAAAACTTCAATATAAGTCATAGCAACAAATAAAAAGAACAATATCTCAGCAATTTCTAAAATGACTTTTTCTAATTCATTGTGAACCAAATTTATATCAAGATCATTTATATAATAATAAACAGAAATTAATAAAAAAGAAGAAACCCCAATTACAAGTGCAGGAATAGCCTTATCTAACTTGTATTTTTCTTCGTTTGCTATAAAATAATATCCAATAATAAAAATAAAAAGTACAGTAAATCCTAACCATGAATATGTAAGGTTTAAGTTTTCAAGCTCATTTGCAAATAAATATATTGAAGAAAAAGTAAGAATAATAAAATATCTAAACATGTAAAATCCTTATTTATAAGTTCTAATAATTAAATAACATAGAAAAGAAAGTATAGTAATACTAATAGCAATTGGTAAAAAAGTTTCATTATGGAAAGATAAAGCTATTGAAGAAATAATAGCACCTAATCCAAATTGTAAAACTCCTATAACACTTGATGCTACACCAGCATTTTTTGAAAAATGCTCTAAAGATAAAGCCATACAGTTTCCAAAAATGAAAGCCATCATACTCATATAAGATGCCATTAATATCATAGTAATAATTAATGAATCCCCTTCATGATTTATCATCATTAGAAATCCTGAAATTATTTGAATAATTATTGCAAATTTAATTAATTCTAATTGAGTAAAGTTTTTTAGAAGTATCATATTTACTCTAATCATTAATATTAATACAAGGAAATTAAATCCAAAAAAGAAAGGAAACATATCAGTGGAAATTCCAAAATGTTCTATAAATATAAATGAAGATTTTGAGATATAAATAAAAAATCCAGAAAATCCTAAAGCAAGTGTTAGCATAGCTTTCATTGCTTTTTTATGTGTTAAAACTATTTTAAAAGATTCAAATACATTTTGTTCTACATAAACAAAACTTTCATCTAAATCTTTATAAATCCAAAGAGCCACTAATAATGAATAAATAGTTAAAAATATAAAAACAGCTTGCCATGAAAAAAAGTGTATTATAAATGCACCAATTGCAGGTGCAAGTAATGGAGCTAAACTTCTAACAGTTCCAATTAGTGAGAATACTTTTGCAGCTTCTTCTCCATGGAATCTATCTCTAACAGCAGCTGCAGCATTTACAACTACAATACCTCCAAAAAATGCTTCAAAGAATCTATAAAACCATAGCTCATAAATATTTGAACTGAATATTATAATAAAGCTGAAAAATGCATAAGCTAAAAGCCCAAATAATGAACTTTTTCTTCTTCCATATCTATCTGATAATGGTCCTCCAAAAATTTGTCCTATAGAAAAACCAATCAAAAATACAGATAAAGAAAGTTCAATTTTTTCAATTCCTACATTAAATGCACTTGCTATATCTGGAATGGAAGGTATATATGTATCAATTCCCATAGGTGCAACAGAAGAAAGTACAGCTAATAATATAATTAAATTAATATGATTTGCAGATTTTCTCATTTTTTTTCACTTAAAGTTAAAAGTACTTTATCTAGTGAAGTGAATAATTGATTGATTTCTTCTTGACTTAAATTTGAAGCTATTTTTTTTCTAAAATCTTTGACTGTTTTATAACTATCATCTAATATTCGCTTTCCAAGATTTGTAAGTTTAATTGAATATGTTCTTTTATCTAACTCTTCTTTTTTAATCAAAGCTTTTTTCTCTAAAGTTTTTAATGTTCTACTAATTGTAGTTTTATCTTTTCCTAAAATTTGTGCAATTTTTGTTTGTGTAATATTTTTCTCGGATTGTATAATCTCTAAAGTTGCTCTTTGTTCTATAGCAATGTCGTGTTTTTGTAGTGCTTGATTAAATCCACTATTTAGTAAGTTTGCCGTTGTATTGATTTTGAAACCAATAGTACTTTCTAGGGAAGTATTCATAATAATCCTTTAATTGTATATGCAACTATTGCATATACAACCTTTTGATATTATTAAATAATCTTGTCGATTATAGAATTAATAAATTTTGTTGTAAAATGTTTTTGTAAATACGCAAATGGAACTACAAGAGCAACTCCTATACCTGCTGTTAATGTGATACTTAGAATAACTAAGGCAACTAATATAAGCACATAAAATTGCTTAAGTTCACCATCAATAAGTATATTGAAACCTTTTTGGGATTTTTCTAAATTTATTGTTAAATCATATTTTAAAATAGAAGTTTTAAAATCATTTAGAATAAATGTACCATTTTCAAACTTTACTGTTTTTTCTGAATACTTATTTATTTTCTTTTCAATAAAGCCTAAGACTTCTTCATTGCTTTTTTTTGTAGATATCTCTTTTCTTATCCCCATGTCAAATAATCCCATTTAAATCCTTTAAATGTTTCTTTTTATTTTAGTATAACGCGATTAGAAATAAATCAAAGATTCTTTATGTATGAAAAATATACAGTTGTATAATTTTTTATGAATAAAATCTCATCTCTTGCTCTTTGAAGGATTGTAGTTTTACCTACTTTTTGATAAAATAATTAAAAATAATAACAAGTTCAAAAATTTAAGGAAAAAAATGAATTACATAGTATTAATAATAATAGTTTTTATATTATATTTAATTGCAAAAAATTACAAAACAGAAAAATTTCAAAATATTAATTTGCAAGTAAAAGAAAATTTCGATGGTGATTTAATGCATCATGAAGCGGGTTTATTAATTGCTTTAATGGCAAAAGTAGCAAAAGCTGATGGAAAGGTTTGTGAGCTAGAAGCTGAGCTTTTAAAGCATACTTTTAATGATATTTCAAGCCATTTTGAAAATAATGAAGAAGTAAGAGAAAAGCTTAAAGTACTTTATAAAAAAGAAAAAGAAAGCTTTGATAATACTCTAGAAATTTGTCAAAGATTATACAGTCTTACAAAATTTGACTATTCTAAACGTGTTAAAATTATGGAATATTTATTAAATCTTGGATTTATCGATAAAGAATTCTCAAATACAGAGAGAATGATTACAGAAGACATAGCAAATGCACTAAAAATTAAAAGTAACGATTTTGAAAATATGGTAAATACATTTGAAGCTTTTTATTCGAATCAAGCTTCTTCGAATGCTCTTACACTAGAAAATGCTTATGATATTCTAGAATCAAATAGTGGTGATGATGATGATGTATTAAAGAAAAACTATAGAAAACTTGTTAAGAAATACCATCCTGATATTATGTCTGGACGTGGTGAATCTCAAAATATCATTGACGAAGCAACTAAAAAACTTCAAGAGATTAATGAAGCTTATGAAATAGTTAAAAAAAATAGAGGTATTTAATGTTAGGATTTGAAAAATCTTATGAAGTTTGTAATTGTAAAAGAGTTTCAATTGAACAAATAATTCTAGCACTTAATAAAAAAGAAAATCCAAGCTTAGGAGATATTCAAAACCTTACAAGTGCAGGAACAGATTGTAGACATTGCATTTTTAAAGAAGGTGATAATGGTAAAATGAAGAAAAAAATATACTGTAAAGATATATTAAACGAAATAAAAAAAGAGAGAATAGATGGCTAATAAGTTTCAACACTCGTATGAAGTTTGTACATGTAAGCATGTGACACTTGGTGAAGTTATTTATGCAATAAAAGAAAGAGATGCAAATAGTATTGAAAGAATTGGAGAATTAACAGATGCAGGAACTTGCTGTAAATCTTGTGTTTGTCCAAGTCTTGATAAAGGCGAAAAGAAAATGGAACTTTATCTAGAACAAATCGTAAATAAATTTGTAAAGAAGTGAAAATAGTGAATTACACAAAAGAAGAATTAATAGAAGAGATAAAAGAATTAATGAAAATTAATGATAATGAAACAATTGATATTAATCCTAATTATCTTGAATATTTTCAAGAAGATGAATTGTTAGATATAATAAAACAATTATATAGTAGAAAAGAGAATATATCGTCAATTACAACAAGTTATTTAGATGAGATTTATGAAAAAACAAAAAAAGATGAGATATAATTAATATATAAAGGGTTTAGAAGTGATAAATTGGCAAAATGTAAAAATTCAATTAATAGATTTTTTAAAAGATGAAGTAAAAAAAACAGGCTTAGAAAAAGTAACAGTAGGATTATCTGGTGGTTTAGATTCTGCTATTGTAGCAATACTTTGTAAAGAAGCTTTTGGGGATAAATTAAACTGTGTTTTAATGCCTTCTCAATTTTCATCTCAAAGTTCAACAGATCATGCAATTGAGCTTTGTGAAAAATTTGATATTAAATATGAAATCATTTCAATTGCTCCAATGCTTGAATCTTTTATTAATAATATGGATGAAGACAAACTTAGAATTGGTAACTTTTCTGCAAGAATGAGAATGTCTGTATTATATGATGTATCTTCACGTGAAAAATCATTGGTGGTTGGAACTTCAAATAAAAGTGAAATATTACTAGGATATGGAACAATTTATGGAGATACTGCATGTGCTATTAATCCAATTGCTCAGATGTATAAAAGCGATGAATTTGAATTTGCAAAGACTTTAGATGTAGTTGATTCAATATTAACAAAAGCACCAAGTGCTGATTTATGGGAAGGACAAAGTGATGAAGATGAACTTGGTTATTCATATGCTCAAATGGATGAAGTATTAAAACTACTTGTAGATGGGAAAAAAACAAAAGAGGAACTAATCTCTTTATCTTACAAAGAAAAATTAATTGATATGTTAATTTATAGAATAAAATCAAATGCTTTTAAAGGTAAATTACCTACTATCGCAAATATTAAATGGAGCTAGAATGAAGAAAGAAATTGCAATATATAAAGCATCATTGGATAATGAGGAATTAACTCAAATAAGAAGTGTATTAGAATCAAAAGATGATTTATCAAAGGCTATTGAGTTTGAAGAAAATATGACTAAATTCATAGGATCTAAGTATGCAGTTGCTACTTCTACATCGACTTCAGCCATTCATCTTGCTTTAAGTGCAATAAAACTTAAAAGGGGAGACAAGATTTTAATGTCTGTAAACTCTTTTGTAAATCTTCCTGAAGTAGTAAGACACTTTGATGCAGAGCCTATTTTTATTGATATTAATATGGAAGATATGAATATTGATGTTGATAAATTTGAGCGGGCTTTAGCTGAAAATAAGTCGAAAAAATTAAGAGGTGCGATAATAACTTTTGTAGCTGGTCAAACACCTGACTTAGATAGAATTTACGATATTGCAGAGAAATATGGAATTATTTTAATTGAAGATTGTAGATCTGCATTGGGTGTTATGTATAAAGGAAATAGAGTAGGGAATTTACGAGCTGATATGACTATCTTTTCTACAAATCCTTCTAATAGTAAATATGCAATTTCAAGATCTGGTGTGATTGTTACAAATAATGAAGAAATTGCAAATAGAGCAAAATTACTAAGAACACATGCCCTTACTACTACTTATGATAATTATGGAAATCTTGATTATGTTTATGATGTTGTTGATATTGGACATAAATATGACTTATCAGAGCTTGATGCAGCATATGCCTTAGCTCAACTTAATAAAACAGAAAAATTTATAAAAAGAAGAAAAGAAATAGCAAAACTTTATGAGAAAAGATTAACTGGTGTTAAACATATTACAATTCCACCATATAAAGATGAACATATTTTTACTCAATTTATTATAAAAGTTTCTAGAAATAGAGATGCATTTGCAAGAGCTTTAAAAGAAAGAGGAGTTGCAACGGGACTTAACTATATTCCTTTACATCTTTTATCTTATTATAAAACAAAGTATTCTATTAAAATTACAGCATTTTCTAATGCTCTAAATAATTACCAACAAATACTTTCATTGCCAATGTATGCAAGTCTAACAGATGATGAAGTAAACTACGTTTGTGACCAAGTAATTGATGTAGCTTCAGAATGGATTTAAACTAACTTGAAACAAAAACTATACTTATGGATTGAAGATTATCTCTTCTTTCCAAATGTCTTTCAACAAATTATCGCTTACTTTTTATTACCATTAACATTTATTTATATGCTTATTATTTTACTAAAACGTACTTTCGCTAAAGAAGTAGATTTTGGTATTCCGGTTATTTCTATTGGAAATATTATTGTAGGAGGAAGTGGCAAAACACCAATTGCAATAAAATTAGCATCATCATATGAAAACTCTTGTGTAATTTTGCGCGGTTTTGGAAGAGCTTCAAAAGGTTTATTTGTAATATCTAATAAAGGTGAGATTCTTGAAGATATAGAAATAAGTGGAGATGAAGCAATGCTTTTGGCTAAATCTTTAGTAAAATCAACAGTAATTGTAAGTGAAGATAGAAGTCAGGGTATAAAAAAAGCAAAAGAACTTGGTTGTAAAATTGTTTTTTTAGATGATGGATTTTCAAAATATAGTATAAAAAAATTCAATATTCTTCTTCGTCCAAAAGATGAACCAACAAATTTTTATTGTTTACCAAGTGGTGGTTATCGAGAGCCAAAAGGTTTATATGCTTATGCTGATTTAGAACTAAAAGAAGGAAGAGATTTTACTCGAATTATTTCTATCAAAAAAGGTGAAAAGAAGGTTTCTTTAGAAGAAAAAGTAATGGTTTTAACAGCTATTTCAAAACCAAAAAGACTTTTGGAATTTTTACCTAAAAATACTCAACTCCTAGCATTTCCTGATCATCATACATTCACAGCTGATGAAATAAAAGAAATAAAAGAAAAATATCAAAAATATCAAATTTTAACTACGGGAAAAGATTTAGTTAAACTTGAATCTTTTAATATAAAGAATTTATGCTTAATGGATTTAGATATTAAATTAGAAGATAGTGTTGATTTTTCTAACTTGAAAAACTATATAAAAACATATGAATAAAATATATTATTTAGATGATGAATTATTAGTTCATTTGCATTCAAGGAAAAAAACTAATTCATTTATATGGAAAATCATGTATAAAAGAGTTATGAAAAATTTGAACCAGGAACTTATAAATGCTCATACATTAAAAGAGATTATCTTTTCAAAACAGATAATCCATAGTATTACTTATCATGCACCTTTACCAAATGTAACAGTCCAAAAAGGTTCGACATGGCTTTTAGGGGATGATGAAAAAGATTATTATATACCTATATCTCTAAGTTTCTCAAATGAAAAAATAAGATTTGATATTGTGTTAATTGATGGTGAAATTGATCTTAGAAATATTATAGTTGATAAAAATAAAATAATCCAAAAACACAATCCTATATTACTTGTAAAGAATTTAAAAGTATTAGAACTATGTTTTGAATTGTTATTAGATCAAGTTAGAAGTGCTTGATCTTCTTTTACGATGTGACCTACAAACTTAGACATATTATCCAAAATTTTATCACCTCGTCTAAAGCCTAAACCACAAGCTTCATATGCATAAAATACACCAGCTTGGTATGTAACACCATTACTATCAGTATTTAATTCTACATACTCTTGATATATTGCTTTATGACCTTCATATTCTCCACTTGTTTCAAGTTCAATACTTCCATCTTCATCAATGATTTTGATATTAGCACCTTCACGTCCAAAACATCTTTTCTCAACTTGTTTTTTATTCTCAAGTGGTTCAAATGAAGTTTCAAGTAAAAGTGGATGATTTGGATATAAATCCCAAAGAATTTTCATAAATCCTTTTGATTGAAACATTAAAGTATAAGCAGGATTGAAAATGATTGCTTTTTTTTCGTTAATAATATCGGCCAAAACTAGTGCTAATTCATTCTCATCAATTGCAATATCTTCCCAAGGAATTAATTTAAACCAAAATTCAAAGCTTTCTTCATCTTTGAAAATACCCTCATCATTAAATCCAACTTTGTCAATATATTCAAAATCAGTATTAAATCCAGCCTCATTTGCAATATGCTGTAAAAGCTTAGTAGTATTTTCATCCTCAGCTGAAGAAGAGATTGAAGAAAATAGTATCTTCCAACCTAAGTCTTTATAATACTCATCAAAGTTTTCAATATCTGAATCTAAAGTTATGATTCTTTTAAAATTGTCTTTTAATGCATCATAAAGATTGTTAAATTGACTAGCTTCATCTAAACCATTTGCCTTTAAAAGTGCCCATTGAATAATAGCTGTTTCAAAAAGTGAAGTAGGTGTATCTGCATTAAACTCAATTAATTTAATAGCTGTTCCATCAAGTCCACCTGCTAAATCAAATCTTGAATATAAGTGCCAATGTACATCATTTTCCCAAGATTCTTTTACTGTTTCAACTAAATTAAAAGGTATATTTATTTCATGGAATAAATCATTTTCAATTACATGCTCACCAGCTTCACAAAACATATCATATAATTCGTTACTAGCTTCATAATAAGCATTCGCTTCATTTTCACTTATTTGTACAACTTCATTTGCAATGTAAGATGAATTATCTTCATCTGTATGCCAAACAAAACCTATTGATTCTAAGTATTCATCTGTTAAAGGTTCTAATTTTAATAACTTCATTTTTAGCCACCAAAAAATGAAGATCTAGATTTAGTACTTGAAGAGCTTTTATTTCCAAAGAATCCACTTTTCTTACTAGATGATGAAGATTTCGAAGCTGAGCTATTTGCCTTACTAAATGAACTTTTTGACTTAGAATAAGTTGAAGGTGATTTATATTGTGCTTTTCTTTGATTTTGATAGTTTTGATTACCAAATAATTTGTTTCCAATATAAGAACCTAACATTGCTCCTGCTATTGATGACATTAAAACTCCACCAAGACCCATCCCTGCACTAGCTTCTGCTGAATTAGGATTCGTTAATCCTGATGTTCCATTATCAATTTTAACTTCTTCAGATTTAACTAAAGCATCAATTTCAGATTTTGTTAAAATTCTTTCTGTTCCATCAGATTTTCTTAAAACAATTGTGGTTTTAGATGAAGGAAATTCATCAACAATTGCATATCTTCCATCTTGTGATTCTTCAATAATTACAAATGCTGCTTGTTTTTGACTTGCATTCGCAAAAGCATCACTTTGTTGAAAGCCTTGTTGATTATTGGATTTATCTTCACATCCAACTAATCCTGATACTAAAATAGCACCTAGTCCACCAACCATAGCATAATTGGATATTTTTTTAATATGTTTTTTTGATTTGTTCAAGTTTTAGTCCTTCTAGTTTTAAAATTATTTTAGTTCTTTAATCATTTCTAATAATTGATTTTTAACTATGGGTTTTCAAGTATCAGAAGATATTGCAATTATAGGAAAATCTGGATATTACTTTTAACTTTAGAAATAACTTCAAGTCCATCAACCTTAGGCATAAATATATCTGTGATTAATACATCTACATTACGCTCTTCTAAATGTTGTAAAATATTTCTATTGTTGTTTAATGTACTTACTTCATAATTTTCTTTTTTTAAAATATGAACTAATATTTGTCATCTTCAATAATCAAAATTTTCATTTAAGGCCCTAAATAGTTATAAATTTTAAGTCATTTTACAATAATACTCTTAAAGATACTTATAGCTTAGCTTTTAATCCTTTTCTCATAGCCTCTGTTACTTTTTGACTTAATTAAGTCAAGTTTTACGATATAAAAGAAAGAAACTTGATATTTAATTATTAATAGTTATAAAACTATATTACAGTAAAAACTGTAACATAATTTATTTAAATAGACTTATACTAGTTTCCATCCATAGAAAATAGTTATAGCAATAGTATATGTAGCAAGTATATAAACATTAATTGGATTTCCAGATAGTTTAGGTGTTTTTATTTGAGATACATTTAATGCTGCAAGTGTTACGGCACTAATATAAAGAATAATAGTAAATGTTCCTTCGCTAACGAAACTTTCGAGTATAAATATAAAGACAAGTATTATACTGTTGTTATCAAGAGCTAAGCCAGTGTATTTAGAATCAGATAATCCAAAAGTAGAAAAATAGCTCAATCGTATGGCACTAGTTGAGAGTATAATAAAAGCTCCTATTAAAAATATAGGTTCAAATTTACCATAACTCATTAATAAAATCGCAGGTGTAACTCCATAGCTAACGATGTCTATTAAAACATCAAGTTGTCCTCCAAAAGCACTGTCCGTACCCGTTCTTCCTTTCATTTTCCTAGCAACTAGTCCATCTGCCCAATCAAATCCAACAGCCCAAATTATTCCAATCATTGCTGCATAATAAACACCTATAATACTAAAGTAAATAGCTAATAAAGTACATGCTAATCCTGCAAGTGAAAATAAATTAGGAAGGTCTTTAACAAAAGAGAGTATAGTAGGTTGTTTTTTACTATCTATTGTCATGGTTTTCCTTATAGTTTTGATATTTTGATATTTTATATAATAACTGTTTCAATATCTCTACCTTTGTGAAATTGTGCAATTACTTTTTGTTTTATTTTAGTTGATGAAGTTCTTGGATTATAAACTACTTGAACAATCTTTTTGCCCTTTGATTTAAGATAATCTTCAACATCAATATTATGAGGTTTATTTCCCCAGTCTCCACCAATTACAAATATATCTACCTCTAATTCTTTACAAGCAGATACATATTCAAGCTCATGATATGGACGTACAATATCAACACAACTTAAAGCTTTTAGCATCTCTTCTCTCTCATCTAATCCAATTACAGGAACATTGGGTTTGTATGAGTTCACTACTTTGTCTGAAGCAACACCTACTGCAACAGTATCACCTAAAGTTCTACAATATTCCAATAGAGCAATATGCCCAACATGTAATAAATCAAAAGTACCTACTGTGTAGACTACCATTTTTTATCCAATATCTTATTTTCTTTTTTATTTAATTCTTTGTTAATAGTAATTTCCTTGGGTTAATACATTAGTTATGAATAAAAAGTGTATTGTGAAAAAGCCTAACAAAAATCTGTTAATGTTAATTTGTGTAGATCTAGGCTTCATATGTAGTTAATGAATAATTATGTGTCTTTAACGGATTATAAAAACGAAGTCAAATAAAGATCGAGTATTCTGACAGTGGATTCAGTATATCATAATAATAGCTGCTAATTGAAAAGTTATATAATTCTTTATAAGAATAAGTAGAAATACAAGCACCCATACAATTAAGCTATTACTATCTTAATAGTAAATTTGGCACCAATATACTGAATCTTATCATAATCATAAATTGTATTTTCTACTTTTATAGTCCCATCTAAATGTCTTCTAATAATCTCTTCAGTCATATATAAACCAATCCCTGTCCCTTGTGATTGATGTTTAGTTGTAAAGTATGGCTCAAATATTCTATTAATAATATCTTCCCTTATACCATTTCCATTATCTTTTATTTCTATGCCTAGAATATTATCTTTAACATCAATATTAATAAATATGATTAGCTTGCATCGTGGATTGAGTAAAAGTATGAAATTGAATTTAGTCGATTATTATTTAGTGAATTATAAGAAAAAGTAGAAAAGTAAGCACCCGTTTTTTTAATTAAGTCTTATATTCTATATATAGGTAGCTATAGGGTAGCTAAGAAGAAAAAATTATTCTCCTCTTAAACCTTTCCTCATTCCTTCAAGTACTTTATTATCGGCTTTAGCTTTAGTGAAAAGCTCGAAAGCTAGAAAACCTTGATATAAAAGCATATCTTCACCATCTTTAATCTCTAATTCATTTTCTTTAGCAAGAGCTAAAAAAGGTGTGATTTTTCCATAAACACAATCAAAAGCAAATTTTGCAGTTTTAAATACACTTTCTAAGAGTTCTTTATCGCAAGGTAAATAATCATCTTTAAGTCCAGCACTTGTAGAGTTTACTATTAGATCAAACTCTTTACTTTCAAAGTTGTCCCAAGAATATGAAGTAATTCCTTCATTTTTAAAAAACTCTAGTTTTCCCTCGCTTCTATTTAATACTGTTACATCAATATTGCTTTCTTGTAAAGCAAGAGCAATAGCTTTAGCAGTTCCCCCAGCTCCTAATAATAAAACTGTTTTAACTTTTCCAAATGACTCAATTGCTTTTAAAAATCCTGGTGCATCAGTATTGTAAGCTATTACTTTGCCATTTTCATTTATATATGTATTAACTGCTTGTATTTTTTTGGCTAAGCCTCTTACTTCATCCGCATTTTTAAATGCATGTTCTTTATGTGGTACTGTAATATTTGCACCTTCGTAATTATTTTTTAAGAAAGTTTTTTTTATGATGTTTCCATCATCTAAATGATGTTTTTTGTAAATTGCATCATATTTTAAGTTTTCAAAGCCTGCATTTTGCATTTGTGGTGATTTTGAATGTGCTACTGGGTTTCCGAATATTACAAATTTTTTCATAGTTTACCTTATTTATTTTTTTATTATTAGATTAAATAGGGGATATAATTGCCCATTCTTTTCTTGATTATATACGATATTATAAGCTATTATCTCAAAGCCAAGATTTTTTGCAATTGAAAAAAGTTCTTCTTTTTCATATCCAAAGTGTTCAACTCCATCATTTTCTTTATCTTTATGAAAAGAGCCATCTTCTTTATCTAAGTCATTTATACATAAAATACCACCGTTTTTAAGCGCATGATACGATTTTTTAAAAAACATATTTGTATCTTTTATATGATGCATTGTTTTTGATGATATGATTAAATCAAAAGTTTCTTTAGGAATCTCTTCTTCATTCATATTATGCTTAATTGCTCTTATATTATCAAGTTCAAACTCTGCTACTTTTTTATTAAATACTTCAATCATTCCACTTGAATAGTCCATACCAGTTACATCATTTGTTTCATTTTTTAAAGCAAATGCAATAAATCCTGTACCACATCCATAATCTAAAATACTTGCATCTTTTTTTAGCTCTACATTATCTAATAAATTTTTCACACATGCATCAGAACTTTCAATACTTACTTGACGTTTATCCCAAGTTTTTGCTGCTTCATCAAATCTATTCAATTTTATATCCTTTAAATTAAAATGAATTATATCAAAATCAATCTTTTTAATGTAAAATAAGAAAAAACAAAAAGAAGAATTATGAATAATATATTAGCAATATTTACAGATACAACTGATGGTAACTTAGCCTATCATGTAGGAGATGAGAAAACTAATGTAGATAATAATAGAAAAGCCTTAGCTTTAAAATATAACTATGATTATAAAAAATTGGTTTCTATGAATCAAACGCATGGAAACAATGTACAAATTGTAAGTTCAAAATCTTCTAAAATTATTGATAATTGTGATGGCTTAATTACAAATGAAAAAGATTTACCATTAATGGTTATGGTTGCTGATTGTATTCCAATATTATTACACGATGAAAAAAAAGGTGTTATAGCTGCTCTTCATGCGGGAAGAAACTCAACTTTTTTAAAAATTGTTGAAGTAGCAATTAATAAAATGAAAAAAGAGTTTTTTTGTAATCCTACTGATATAAAGGCTGTTATGGGACCTAGTATACAAAAATGCTGTTATGAAGTTAGTCCTGAATTAATCAATATAGTAGAAACTTCTTTTGGAAAAGAGTTTGTATTCGATAGAAATATTGATTTACAAGCAATAAATAAGTCTATTTTATTAAAAAATGGAGTGGAAAATATTAGCATTTCCAATATATGTACAAAATGTACAAGTATTGTTCATTATTCTTATAGAAAAAACCCTAAAACTGGAAGATTTACAGGACTTATCAAATTATAGATAAACTTTTATACTATTAAGTTTATAAAAAATTATATATCTAAAAAATTAATTATAGTTAAAACTTATGTTAATTATTTACAAATACTACTATATGGCTTCTATATGAAAAATTTTAAATATTACAAAAATACTAAACTTTAAAGATAGATTAAAAATATTTACTAAATTCTATTTGTTACATAAAATTTACATATATAACTTAAAGTATACTTATTTATTAATTTAATTGAAAAATTTATTTTATTTAAGTTTCTTTTTGTTACTATCTTTACTGATAAAAATATTAACAGAAATTTAAAGGATTATTATGAGTAGTAAAGTTACAAAAAATGAAGCATTAGATTATCATAGAGTACCAACACCAGGAAAAGTTGCAATTAATGCAACTACAAGATTAGAATCACAAAGAGATTTATCATTAGCATATTCTCCAGGTGTTGCTTTTCCTTGTGAAGAGATACAAAAAGATGCTGAATTAGCATATGAATATACATCAAAAAGAAATCTAGTTGCTGTTATTTCAAATGGTACTGCTGTTTTAGGTCTTGGAAATATTGGAGCAATTGCATCTAAACCTGTTATGGAAGGTAAAGCAGTTTTATTTAAAAAATTCGCAGCTGTTGATTCTTTTGATATTGAAGTTGATGAAACAGATGTAGATAAGTTTTGTGAAATAGTAAAAGCCATTTCTCCAACTTTTGGTGGAATTAACTTAGAAGATATCAAAGCTCCTGAATGTTTTGAAATTGAAAGAAGACTTATAGAAGAGCTTGATATTCCTGTTATGCATGATGATCAACACGGAACTGCTATTATTACAACGGCTGCACTTATGAATGCATCTGAAATGATGAATAAAAAACTTGAAGATATGAAAGTTGTAGTTGTAGGTGCTGGTGCTTCTGCAGTTGCATGTTCTACAATGTACAAAGGTGCAGGAATCAAAAACTTAATTATGTGTGATTCTAAAGGTGTTATTCATTCACAAAGAACAGATTTAAATAAATATAAACAAGATTTTGTAACAAGTGAAGCTACAACAATGGAAGAAGCATTTACAAATGCTGATATGGTTTTAGGTTTATCAAAGCCAGGAAGTTTTACAAAAGAACTTATTGCTTTAATGGCAGAAGAACCTATTGTATTTACTTTAGCAAATCCTACTCCTGAGTTATTCCCTGAAGAAGTAAGAGAAGTTAAACCAAAAGCAATTATAGGAACAGGAAGATCTGATTTTCCAAATCAAGTAAATAATGTACTTGGTTTCCCATTTATTTTTAGAGGTGCGTTAGATGTACAAACTAAAAAAATCAATATGGAAATGAAAATAGCAGCTGCAAAAGCAATTGCAAAATTAGCAAAAGAGCCTTTATATCCTGAATTAAAAGTATTATTTGGTGATAAATCTTATGGAAAAGAGTATATTATTCCAACTCCGTTTGATAAAAGACTTATGGTTGAAGTATCAGCAGCAGTTGCAAATGCAGCTTATGAAACTGGAGTTGCAAGAGTTAAAGAGTTTAATCTTGAAGCATACAGAGAAAAACTTTCACATATGGTTTAGATTTAAATCTATATCTTAAATTGAATACTCATTATTGAGTATTCAATTTTAAAAATTATTAAAAATTTATTATCTAAACTTTAAATATTTGACATTTTATCATTAGATAAAATGATTTTATGCTTATACATATCTGCTTTTATTACAATATCTGAATATTCAACAGCTTTATTATTTTTATCAAAAGATAGTCTATGTAGTGATAATAAAGCACTGTTTTCTTTAATACCTAATTTTTTTGCTTCTTCTTTTGAGGCATTTTTTGCTTCTACTGTTTCTTCAGCGTTATAAAATTCTATTGAGTATTCATCTTTTAAAAATGTATACAATGACTCAATATTAAACTTCTCTTTTAAATTTGGAACTTTGTTAATATCTAAATAGTTTAACATTAAAGCAAAAGGTTTATTATTTAATTTTCTAAACCTTTTTATACATAAAAGTCTATCACATTGTAATAATTGTTTTACATAATGCTCTTCTTCTATTATTTCAAATTCAATTGATTTTGTTGTTAATTTATGATTCTCTTTTGAAAGACGTTGAGTTAATGAACCAATCGCATTTGCATCATAAAGTATTTTTTGTTCTTTTACAAAAGTACCTTTCCCTTGCTTTCTTTCAAGAATATCTTCTCTTTCAAGTAGTTCAATTGCTTTTCTTACAGTTATTCTACTTACTTTATACTCTTTTTCTATTTTATTTTCTGCTGGAATAATGTCATTAACTTTATAATTTAATTTTATATCTTTTAGAATTTTTTCTTTTAGTTGAAGATATAAAGGTATACCATTTTTAGCGAACAAAAGTTAGATCCTTTTATTTTGATTATTATTAAATATATAATACTGTTTTTTATTGTAAATAAACTTATACTTTGGAAATAAACTATTAATTTATAAAATGGTATTATGCATATTAAATTAAAATGAGAACAATACAGGAAACACATGGAAGACTACATACTTTTAATTGATACTGAAGATGCTAAAGGTTTGGTATACAATATCTCAAAAGTTCTATTTGCAAATAACTTAAATATAGAACAAAACTCGGAATACGTTGATAAAAATACAAATAAATTTTTTATGAGAACATTAATTTCAGGAAAAATATCAAAGAATATTTTACTAAAAGAATTAAATGAAGTACTGCCTGAAAATGCAGTAATTAGACTTAATAAAAAAGCTAAGAAAGATGTGGTAATTCTTGCAACAAAAGAATCACATGTTTTAGGTGACTTACTAATTAGATATATTGATGGTGAGCTTAATGCAAATATAAAAGCAGTTATTGCAAATCATGAAGACTTAAGAAAATTAGTAGAAAATTTTGACATACCTTTTACATGTATCAGTGCTGATGGATTAAGTAGAGAAGAACATGAAGAAAAAGTGATTGCAAAAGTTCATGAATATGATCCTGAATTAATTGTACTTGCAAAATATATGAGAATTTTAACTCCAAATTTTGTAGAAACTTTTCCTAAAAAAGTTTTGAATATTCATCATTCATTTTTACCTGCATTTATAGGTGCAAACCCATATAAACAAGCTCATCAAAGAGGTGTAAAGATTATTGGTGCAACTGCTCATTATGTTACAAATGATTTAGATGAAGGTCCTATTGTTTTCCAAGATGTTGTAAATATTGACCATAGTTATTCATGGCAAGATATGAGAAAAGCAGGAAGAAATGTAGAGAAAATTGTACTATCAAATGCACTTCATATGTTACTTGATGATAAAGTATTTATTCATGGAAATAAAACGGTGATATTATAATGTTTAACTTAGTACTTTTAGAGCCACGAATGCCTGGAAATGTCGGAACTATTGGCAGATTAGCCTTTGCGATGGATTGTACTTTACACCTTATAAAACCTTATGGTTTTGGTGATATTACAGAAAAAGAAGTAAGACGTGCTGGACTTGATTATTGGTTTGAATTAGATGTTAGAGAATATGAAAACATAGAAGAGTTTTGGGAAAAAAATCCATTTTCTCCTAGACACTTTTTTGCTACAACTAAAACAACTCAAAATTATTTTGATGTAGAACTTGAAGCAGGGGATTATTTCTATTTTGGACGAGAAGATGCAGGACTACCACAAGAGATTTTAGATAAAAGAGTAGAGTCTTGTATTACAATTCCTATGACAAATGAGGCTAGAAGTTTAAATATTGCAAACTCTGTTTCAATCATTGCTTATGAAGCATTGAGACAAAATTTTAAAGATTTTAAATAAAGATAAACAATGTTTAATATATTACTTTTAGAAGACGATGAACTTTTTGCTTCTACTTTAGAAGACTTTTTGAGTGAGGAAAGTTTTTGTGTTGATATTGCTTACGATGGTGAGCAATGTCTTGATTTAAACTATGAAAAAAATTACGACCTATATATATTTGATATTAATGTTCCCAAAATAAATGGTTTAGATTTATTAAAACAACTAAGAACTGCAGGAGATGAAACTCCTTCTATATTTTTAACATCTTACAAAGATAAAGATACTTTGCACGAAGGTTTTTTAAATGGTTGTGATGATTATATAAAAAAACCAGTAGATTTAGATGAATTAATTTTACGAATAAAAGCATTATTAAAAAGAAATAAAAAACAGTTTGAAATTGTTACCTTAAATGATAAATTAACATTTAATCCTGATACAAAAAGAGTTTTTGAAGATAATATCGATTTGAATTTACCTGTAAAACTTACAGAGTTATTAGAGCTTTTTATAGAAAATAGAGGTTTAATAGTTACAAAAGAAATGATTATATCAAAACTGTGGAGTACTGATGCACATTATAGTGAAGGTTCTATTCGTGTTTATATCAACCAATTAAAAAAGCTTTTAGGAAAAGAGTGTATTTCTAATATCAAAGGTATTGGATACAAAATTGAATTCTAAAAAAAGAGATTTTTTAATTTCTGTTTCTGTAATATTCACTTTTACTACTGTTATTATTTTATATATCAATTATCTTTTAATCTCTTTATTTGGATTAAATCAAGATAATTTTATTTATATAATTATTCCTTTATTATTTCTTGCTCTTATAATTTTTCTAAGTTTTACTTCAAGTATTTTAAAACCTCTTTTTACTAGTGATGATAACTTACAAAAAAATTTAAAAGAAACTATACATGAACTTAATATTCCAGTTTCAACAATAAAAATGAATACACAACTTTTAGAAAAAAACATTAGTGATGAAAAAAGTCTAAAACGACTTAATAGAATTAAACAAGCATCTAATAATCTTATTAAACTATATGAAGATATGGAATACAATATAAAAAAAGAGATTGATAAAATAGAAAAGCAAGAGTGTTATTTAGATGAAATTATTGCTAATTCAATTATAAAATTTGATGATATAAAAAAAGATACGATAATAACATCAAGTATCCCTAATATAAAGCTTTTTACTGATATTAATGGACTTGAAAAAACTATAGATAATCTTATTTTAAATGCAATAAAATATAATAGCAAACAAAAGCCTGTAGTTGATATTACATTTGAGAATAATATTCTCTCAATATTTAACAAAGGTGAGAAAATAGATACAAAAAATTTGCTTATTATTTTTGATAGATATTATCAGTCTGATTTTTCAAGTGAAGGTTTTGGTTTAGGCTTAAATATAGTAAAAGAGTTTTGTGATAAAAATAAAATTATTATAAAAATAGATACCCATGAGAATGGTAATACATTTAATTTAAATATAAAAAATATACTAATTTAAGAAAAAAAGGATTTATTATGATAATCGATCAAAGTTTGGTATTAACTTCAAGAGAACAATTAGTTGATATTGAAAAACAATACTAATGGTTCAATTGATGAATCAAAGTTTACAGAAGGCGAAAAAGTGATTGTTTCAAAAACATATAAAAATTTTGCAATAATAAGTAAAAGGTAAAGAATAATGGATATAGAGTTTTTAAAGAATTTGGTTGATTATGGAGTAATAGCTTTATTGATTTTTATGAGTTTTTTATCTCTTTGGTTTTTTATTGAAAGAATATTTTTTTATAAAAAGCTTGATGTTAAAACTTTTAAAAATAAAAAAGCATTAGATGTAGCTCTTACAAGACATCTTACAATTATAGGTACTATTGCTTCAAACTCTCCATATATTGGACTTCTTGGAACGGTATTAGCTATTATGCTTACATTTATTAATATGGGAAATGGTGATATTGAAGCTGCTAAGATTATGAGTTCACTGGCCCTTGCACTTAAAGCTACAGCAGCAGGTTTAGTAGTAGCTATTATATCTCAAATTTTTTATAATATTTTAGGAAGATATGCAGAAGTTTTAGAGAGTGAATATGAAACTGAAGAAGTTTGATTCAATAAATGTAATACCTTTTATTGATGTATTATTAGTGTTATTAACAATTGTATTATTAACTTCTACTTTCATATCAAAAGGTATTATTCCAGTTACTTTACCTAATGCAAATAGTGCAAATGATATGAAAGCTAAAAAAGAAATAGTAATAACAATCAAAAAAGATAATACAATTTTTGCAAGTAAAGACATTTCTGGACTTGAAGCAATTAAACAATATGTATTGTTAAATCCAAAAGATACACCTATACATATCAATAGTGATAAAGAATCAAAATTTGATACTTTTGTAAAAGTATTAGATATGTTAAAAGAACATGAATACTCAAATATTTCTATCGTGACAAAAAAATGAATCGATATTTAAACTCTTTTCTTATTACATTTTTTCTATATACAGGCCTTGCTTATGCTCTTTATATAGTATTTGAAGATAAAAAGATTTTAATACCAAAAACACAAACAATAAAAACAATATCACTAAATCATATTGAATTGAAAAAAGAGATTGTAAAAGCAAAAGTTCTTGAAAGCAAAAAAGTTGAGCCAAAAGAAATAGTGAAAGAAATAGTGAAACAAAAAATAGTAAAAAAAACAAAACCCAAAAAAATTGTAAAGAAAAAAATAGTTAAAAAAAAGGTAATAAAGAAAAAAGTTGTAAAGAAAAAAATAGTAAAAAAAGAAATAGTAAAAAAAGTTCTTGAAAAACCTATTGAAGCTATTGAAAATACTGTAAAAGAAAGTACAAAAAAAGTCGCTGTTAAAGAAAGTGTAAAAAAAGTTCCCCTTGAAAAAAGTGTAAAAAAGGATTACTTAGATAAGCATTTAGCACAAATCAGAAAACATATTATGCAAAATGCAAAATACTCTAAACGTGCAAAGAGACTTCGTATTCAAGATGTGATTAGAGTGAAATTTACTCTTCTTTCAAGTGGAGTTGTAAGTAATATACAGATTATAAAAGGAAACAAGCATCTTCATAAATCAGCTATTAAAGCTATCCAAAAGGCATCTGCTTATTTCCCAAAAGTATCAAAAAATATTGATATTGTAATTCCTATTGAATATAAACTTATCTAAATTTATTTTTGATTTTTTCTTCTAGTTCTTGAACTGTTTCAATAGCGCCTTCTTCATGATTTGAAAAACCCCAGTTAACTAAAACAGAATCAACACCAGCACTATTAGCAGCTAGTATATCTTTGTGTGAATCACCAATCATTTGTGCATTTGTATTTGAAACATTATATTCATTCAAAATTTTATGTACCATTTCAGGGTGTGGTTTAGGTTTTGTTACTGAATCATAACCCAAAATCGTTGTAAAATTAGAACCAATTCCAACATGGTCTAACATTTTTTTTGCATATTGTGAATTTGCATTTGTAGCAACTGTTAAAATAAAGTCACCCTTTAAATCATCAATTAGCTTTGCAATTCCATCATAAAGTACTAAATCTGTTAAACAGTGTTCATTATAATACTCTCCAAAAAGATCAGTTTGTTGTTGTGTGAACTCTTTTGTTCCATAAAAAAAATCAGAAGAGTTAATATGAGGTTCATTAACTTTTTCTAATATGTAATCTTTTTCTAATTTTTCAAATCCCAAATTTTCTCTAACATAATTAATAGTATTAGTAATAGCAAAGCCACTATCTATCAAAGTCCCATCCATATCAAACATAATTAAACGCATAAGTTTTCCTAAATTATATATATTTTTTGTATTATATTATTAAAATTAAAAAGATAGATTAAACTTCTAATATTTAACACTCGCTTAACAAATAATTGTTATACTACGAAACAATTTAGGGTATTACTAGATTAATCCTCCTACTAACTGATTACATACAAGATTAGTATCCTATATACTATTATAATAAATTTGAATGCGGCTTCACAAATCTTTGTGAAGTTTTTTTTTGTATAATACAAATCTTGGAGTTTAATAAATGAAAAAAATCTTACCTTTCTTAACAATAATCATAATAATCGCAGTAATAGTAATAATATTTTTATCAATGTCTAATAAAAAACAAATGGTAGTTTTAAAAGAAGGAAATATAAATCAAAGTCCTTTAGAAATAATCTTGGGTAAATATCAAGATAGTGATTGTGGGATGATAATTGATGATATGACTTATGTATCTCAAATTGTCTCAAAAGAAGGAAAAACATGGTTTTTTCATGATCATGGTGGTATGGCAAATTGGTTAAAAGATAAATCAATTAAAGATAATGCAAAAATCTGGGTTATGAGTGTTGATACAAAAAAATATATAGATGGAAGAAAAGCTTGGTATTCTAGAACTGAAAACACACCTATGGGTTATGGTTTTGGTGCCTATGAAAATAAACAAGATGGGTTTATAACTTTTGATGAAATGAGTATTAAGATGTTAAGAGGTGAAAACCTTACAAATCCATATATTAGAAAAGAATTAGTAGGTAAATAATGGAAACTATTAGTATTTTAACAATAATAACAATCGCTTTTTTAGGTTCATTTGGACATTGTATTGGAATGTGTGGAGGAATTGTAATTGCATATTCAAGTACAAAAGTAAAAAGTAATTGGTCTAAAAAGATGCAAACTCTTGTTCATTTACTTTATTCATTTGGAAGAGTTACAACTTATACAATATTAGGTGCTTTATTTGGTTTAGTTGGTGGTGTTGTAACTTTTGATAACCTAACAAGTGGAATTTTGCTTTTAGTAACTGGTTCTACAATGATTTTAATTGGACTGTCTTTAATGGGAAAAATTAAATTTCTTACTACTATTGAGCATTCATGTTCAAAATCACCACTTTATCAAAGTACATTCAAATCACTAATTGGTTCGGATTCATTAATGAGTTTTTATTTACTTGGAATGTTAAATGGACTTTTGCCTTGTGGATTTGTTTATGTTTTTGCAATAACAGCTGCTAGTACAGGAAGTGTTTTTTGGGGTGCTTTTGTAATGTTTATTTTCGGACTTAGTACAATTCCCGCACTTTTCTCACTTGGATTTTTTATTGGACTATTTAAAAAAACAAATTTAAGAGATTTATTTATAAAAATTGCATCTTTCTTAATTATTGGCTTTGGCCTATATATAGCTTATCTAGGCTATGAATATATCATTGATCCTACAAAAAGTATACTAAGCTGTCATATTTAAAACTATTGATTCAATAGTTTTATCTACTTTTCTATATAATCCCCACAATTATAACAATCAAAACTTTTTAAAGGAGGATACATGATTAGTAAATCACGAAAATATTTTACACTTTTTGGATTATTAGCAGCTACTGTTGATAAAAAAATGCAATCTTTTTACTGCATGATAGATGCAATTTTACATAGTAACTTACCAAAAATACTCAAAATATTACTAGCAAAAGAATTAAAACCCATAAACTTAGAATCAACAAATAAAATATAAATATAAAAATAGGAAAATAAAGAATGAACAAAAAAATATCTACAAGCTTAGTTGCAAGCTTACTTCTAGCAACAAATATCTACGCAAATGACACAATCCAACTAGATGAAATCACAGTTACAAGTGCTACAAAATCAGCTCAATCAATCAAAGATGTTACATCAAATGTTGAAGTTATTACTAAAGAAGAAATAGAAGAAAGAAATTTCTCAGGTGTAAGTGAAGCTTTAAATACAATATCTGGAATAAATATTACGAGTAATGGTGGAGTTGGACAAAATGATTCAATATATATAAGAGGTGTAGACTCAAAAAGAATTTTAATATTAGTTAATGGTTTAAGATACAATGAGCCAGCAGGACTTAGTGGTGCACCATTAGCTCAATTATTAATTGATGATATTGAACAAATTGAAGTTGTAAAAGGTGCGCAAAGTGGAATTTGGGGTGCAGATGCAAGTGGTGGTGTAGTTAATATTATAACAAGAAATGCAAAAAAAGGTTTCCACGGAAATGCACTAGTTGAAATGGGTAGTTTTAATACTAAAAAATATTCAACAACTCTATCAAACAGAACAGACTTAGGATATATAAAAGTTAATGCAAATAGAATAGAAACTAAAGGTTTCAGTTCATTTGAAGCTAAGGAAGGCTCTTTGGATTATGGTAAAAGAGGAGATGAACTAGGTTATGAAAGAGATGGATATTATAACAACACTTATTCTGTAGAAGCTGGACTAAATCTTACAGATAATGATGAAGTAAATTTTTCATACAAGAAAATAAATGCTAAATATGATTATGATGATGCTACTAGTGATAACTCTACAAATAAAACAGATTTAAATCACTTTTTCAAATCTGCTAATTATTCTCATACTGAAGATAAATATGATATTAAATTAAATATTCAACAGTCAAAGTTTGATAGAACACAAAATACTTTTAATGCAAAAAGTTTAGTAAATGAATTTGGAATACAATCTACAATTAATTACATGAATAATGCTAATTTAGTTTTAGGTGTAAATAAACAAAATTTTGAACATATTAATGATGAATTAAAATATCAAACTGAAGGTTTTTTTGTTTCCAATACTAATACATTTGGCAAATTATTATTTAGTCAAGCTTTAAGATATGACAATAATAGTAAGTTTGATGAAAAAGTAACAGGAAAATTAGGTTTAAAATATAATTTTACAAAAGATTTAAATACTTCAATTAACTATGGTACCGCATATAATGCACCTACATTAAGTAACTTAAATTATACTCCATCTCTTCAACCAGAAACATCAAAATCTTTTGATTTAAATGTTGAATATAAAAATATAAAACTTACTTATTTTGAAAATAGAATAAGTAATATGATTCAATACATATCAGGATCTTGGCCAAATACGCAATATGAAAATCTTGAAGGTACATCAACATTAAAAGGATATGAAGCTACTTATAAGCAAAATATTGGATTAAACACTCTTGTTTCATTTAATTACACACATTTAAGTGCACAAGATAGTGATGGTGAAGACTTAGCAAGACGTGCAAAAAGACAACTTGGTTTTGGAGCTGATTATTATGGTATTGATAAATTACATTTAAATATTAATGGTTCATACATAGGAACTAGATATGATAAAGCTAATAAAGAAGGTGCAAATACAGGTAACTACACAGTATGGAATTCAGTAGCAAACTACAAAATAAACAAAACTTTTTCTACATACTTAAAGGTTGATAACTTATTTAATAAATACTATCAAACAGTAGATGGCTATGCAACAGCAGAGCGTAGTGCTTATATAGGTTTAAAGGCAACATTCTAATATGAATAAATACATATTTATACTTCTATTTTTTTGTATAAAT
>CALKDR010000012.1 GCA_938084175.1 uncultured Campylobacterales bacterium | reverse complement strand
AGGTGTTGCGGTTATGGTTGATGCAAGACATATGTGTATGGAAATGAGAGGAGTTCAAAAGATTTGTTCTACTACAGTAACTTCAGCACTTAGAGGTTTATTTAAATCTAATAAAAAAACAAAAGATGAATTTTTATCTATTGTTTCTTCTTCTTTACGTAAGTAAATAAGTAAGTATCTAATAACAAAGAATTAAAATTCTTTGTTATACTCTGTTTTATAACAAAATCACTTTTGCAAGCATCAAAAAACTAAAGAACCCAACAATATCTGTTACTGTTGTAAGTAAAACAGTACTTCCAATAGCTGGATCTATATCAAACTTTTTAAGTATTAAAGGTATTGATGCCCCAAAGAAACCTGCTGCGAATAAATTTAAAATCATAGATAAGCCAATTACAAGTCCTAATAATTTCTCATCAAACCAAGCCCAAGCAATCACTCCCATAATTAAAGCAAACAAAAATCCATTAAACAGCGAGATTATCACTTCTTTTTTAACTGCATCTTTTGAGTGCTCTAATTCAATATCTCCTAAAGCTAACTGTCGTACCATTACTGCAAGTGTTTGTGTTCCTGCATTTCCACCCATTGATGCAACTATTGGCATTAAAATTGCTAGTGCAACATAAGATTGAATTGTTTCATCAAAAATTCCAATAACTACAGAGGCTAAAATAGCAGTTCCTAGATTTAGACATAACCACATTGCTCTTTTTTTAGCAGTTGAGAAAAGATTATCTTCATGCTCAAAATCATCATTAACCCCTGCTAATTGATACATTTGTTCAGTTGCATTATCTTCTATTACATCTAAAATATCATCAGATGTAATTCTTCCCATTAGCATATCTTGATATCCAACAACAGCAACAACATTTAAATCATACTTTTCAAACTTTTTGGCAACTTCATCAATATCATCTTTATCTTGAACAACAAAAGGAGAAAACCTATTTTCGTCATATTCATCTAAAACTTCTTGATAAGTTTTTTTGAAATCAATAATAATCAAATCTTCTAACAAAATAGATGCTATTAGTTTTTTATCATCATTTATTATAAATACTTGATGAATATTTTCTAACTCATCTCTAGCTTTTCCTTCTGTTAGTCTATCAAGTGATGCTTTTATTGTTTCATTTAGATTTGCAGAAAAAAGCTCAGTTTGCATATATGAACCAGCTTGATCTTCTTCATAAGTTTTAAGCCAATGGATTTCTTGTTGATCTTCTGTTTCTAAACCCTCAAAAATTTCTTTTGCTTTTTCTTCATCAAACTCTTCAAGCTCTTGAATAATATCAGTTTGATCATCAGATTCAAGTTCATCAACTGCATCTGTTAATTGTTCAATTGTAAGTTCAGAGTAAGCATCTTCTCTTAAGTTATCAGGTAGTTCAAGTAGTACTTCTCCTAATATATCATCAGGAAGTTTTTTAAGAACGAAGAAAAAATCATCTTCGCTTTTTTTCTCAATTTTTTTTAGACTATTAGCAACATCACTTGGATGTAAGTTATCAAGTTGTTCTAAAAGTTTAGTTGGATCTTTTATAATTATATCTTGAGGCATAAAATTTTATCCTTCTATTTTATTTACATCACTTTTATACGTAAGTCTATCTAATCTTGTTGCTCTTGTTCTATTTTCACTCTTCATTTCAGATTCAAATTTATTAGTAACTTTTTTTGAATTTGCTAAGAATGTTGCTCTATGTTTTCCATTTAATCCTGATGTTTTTGGTCGTCTTATTACTTTTAATGGATCTACTGCTTTACCATTTTTATAAAGACCTAAATGTAAATGAGGTCCAGAACTAAGTCCTGTACTTCCAACATATCCTATATGTTGACCTTTTTTAACTCTAGAACCTCTTTTTATTCGTTTGTTAAAACCATTTTGATGAGCATATAGTGTTTTATATCCATTTTGGTGATTTATAATAATAGTATTACCATATCCACCCCGTCTTCCTTTAAACTCGATTTTTCCATCAGCTGCTGCATAGATTTTTCTTCCTCTTGGTGCTGCAAAATCTGTTCCTAAGTGAGCTCTATATCTTTTTAAAACAGGATGCCATCTTTTTTTTGTAAATTTACTAGAGATTCTTTTATATGTTAAAGGTATTCTAAAAAAATAGGTTTTACTAAAACCTTTTCCTTTTTCATCATAATATTTGTCATCTTTTTGATTTTTTATTCTGTAATATTTTGTACCTCTTATTTCAACCATTGCTGCATTTAATTCAGGTAAACCATGTGGTCGTCCTAATAAACTTTTTTTAGTATATTTTAATGCAACAAAATCACCTTTTTGCATTTTTCTAAAATCAACAATACCACTAAATAAAGCTTTAAGTTGTAGTGCTAAAGTTACATTTCCTGTTGCTTTTAAAATATCATGTGAAACAGAAACAGAAATTGGAATAGCAATAGTTTCATTATACTCTTCATACTTAATAGGTAGTGTTTGAAATTTAAACTTTCCATTACTTTCTTTATAAATATGAATTTGAATATCTTCAGATACAGGTATCAAAACTTGGTTAAAACTTCCATCTTCTTCTGTATAAAGGAAAAACCTTTTGTCTGCAACTATTTCTGAACATAATTCTTTATCCTCTTTTTCAAGATCAAAATATAGTTTTTGAGGAATAGAATAATTTTCTAAAAATGTTAGAAAACTTTCGCCTTTAGGCCACGGTAATTCTTTAACTTCTGCAGAGTGCAAAAAGCTAAAAAAAATAATAATACTTAGGATGGTTTTTTTCACTGTTTAATTCACTTTTTTTTAAAAATTAGAACAATCATTATACAATTGCGCAACTTAAAAAATAATATGGAGATACAATTGAGTAAAATCATAATTTTATTATGTATGGTTATAAATATTTTTGCAAATGATTTAGTAGATTTATATAGACTACAAGGCCTTATCGCCGTTGAAGAAAAACTTGAAGAGAGTTTAAAAAATGAAGAATATTGGAATGATTATTTAAAAAACAAAAACGTAGATTTAGGTTATTATGAAAGTAAAAAATATATTATATTAACACATAAAAAAAGTCAGAATTAGCTTTATATAAAATATAGAATTATGATTTAAAATTGATTACAAGAAATAACATTATTGTTGAAGAAAATGAGGGTGATAAAAAAACGCCTGAAGGTGTTTATGATTTAACAAGTAAAAATACTAAACTTGACGAATTTTATCGTCCATTTGATTTAGTTACTTCTTATTCTAATACTTTTGATAAGTCTTTAAACAAAAAAGGTTATGGATTTGGATTCATAGTATGCCTTTAGAAAATGATGAAAGAGAAAAATTCACAAAAGGTTGTACTCATTTAGATAACCTTGAACTTGAAAAAAAGGATGATTGAAGTGACATAAAAAAGTTTTCTAAATATAAGTCCTTATCCAAATTCACTTAATAAATGTATGTCAAAATTATTATGGATCAAAATTATATTAATCCTACGGTAAAAATTTTATGGTAAAAAAGAGCTGTTTTTAGAAAATTTTGATAATAAAATCCAAATTTTAGCAGAAGGTTAAAAGAAAATTTAACTCTTTTTTAGATATACTCGCATCAATTATAACTACCATATTTAAGGCTAAAGATGCAAAACAAAGACATGAATTTAGAAGAGTTAGCACTTGCTCACTCTTTAACACTTGAAGAATTAGATAATATCAAAGAAATTTTAGATAGAGATCCAAACTATGTAGAAATTGGTATCTTCTCTGCTATGTGGTCTGAACATTGTTCATACAAATCAAGTAAAAAATACTTAAATGGTTTCCCAACTAAAGCTCCTTGGGTAATCCAAGGTCCAGGTGAAAATGCTGGTGTAATTGACATCGGTGATGGCTATGCTGCTGTATTTAAAATGGAATCTCACAATCACCCTTCATTTATTGAACCTTATCAAGGTGCTGCAACTGGTGTTGGTGGAATCTTAAGAGATGTATTTACAATGGGTGCTAGACCAATTGCAAATATGAACTCAATTAGATTTGCTGGTATTGAAGGCGATAGCGAAACTGCAAAAAAACACAGGTTTTTATTAAGAGGTGTTGTTGCAGGAATTGGCGGATACGGTAACTGTATGGGTGTTCCTACTATTGGTGGTGAAACTACATTTGAAGAATGTTATGCTGGAAATAACCTTGTAAATGCATTTACAATTGGATTAGCTAAAGCTGATGAAATTTTTCTAGGACTTGCTGAAGGTGTTGGTAATCCTGTAATGTATGTAGGTTCAAAAACAGGTCGAGATGGTTTAGGTGGTGCTGTTATGAGTTCTGCTGCGTTTACTGAAGATAATGAATCAAAAAGACCAACTGTTCAAGTTGGAGATCCGTTTACTGAAAAACTTCTTTTAGAAGCTTGTTTAGAATTATTTAAAGCAGATTTAATTATTGGTATTCAAGATATGGGTGCTGCTGGGCTTACTTCATCTTCATTTGAAATGGCTGGACGAAGTGATTCTGGAATGATTATGCATTTAGATAAAGTTCCTGCACGTGAAGAAGGAATGACTCCTTATGATTTCATGCTTTCTGAATCACAAGAAAGAATGCTTATTTGTGCTAAAAAAGGTAGCGAGCAAGCTATTATTGATATCTTTGAAAAATGGGAACTAGACGTTGCTGTAATTGGTGAAGTTACAAATACAGGAAATATGGAATTATTCTGGCATGGCGAAAAATGTGCAGAAGTTCCAGTTCAACCAGTATCAGAACAAGCTCCAATTTTAGATAGACCAGTTTCAAGACCTGCTTATTTAGATGGTTTAGCTGATATAAAACTTGATAGAGAAATTTCAAATCAAGCTGCTTTTGATGATTTATTCTCTGATATGGAAGTAGTTGATAAATCTTGGGTTTACTCTCAATATGATTCCATGGTACAAACAAATACAATTAAAGGACCAGGTTCTTTAGATGGTTCTTCAATTAGAATCAAAGAAACAGGAAAAGCACTTTCTATGTCTGCTGATTGTAATACAAGACTTTGTTATATAGATCCTGAATTAGGAGCAGCAGCTGCTGTTATGGAATCAGGAAGAAATGTTGCAATGAGTGGAGCAAGACCAAAAGCTGTTACAGATTGTCTTAACTTTGGTAATCCAGAAAATCCAGAAGTTATGTGGCAATTTGCAAATTCTTGTGAAGGTATTAAAACTGCTTGTAAAGAGTTAGATACTCCTGTAATTGGTGGAAATGTTTCATTATATAATGAAACAAATGGTGTTGGTGTTTTCCCAACTCCTTCAATTGCTATGGTTGGTGTTAATGATGATGCAAATAAAGTTTTACCTTCATGTGTTCAAGCTTCTGGAAATGTATTATATATTTTAGGAGAGACTAAATCTGAATTCGGTGGATCTTTATATATGAAAAAAATGTATTCAGTAGTAGCCGGATCTCACCCTGAAGTTAGCTATGCAAATGAGTTAAAATTATGGGAAACTGTAATTGATGCAAATAAAGATTCATTATTAGAAGCTGCAAAAGATGTTAATGTTGGTGGTATTGCAATTGCATTAGCAAAAATGGCTGTTGTTGGTAAAATAGGTATAGAAGCAGGTATTTCATTAAATGAATCAAGAGATATTTTCTCTGAAACATTAAGTAGAGCAATCGTTGAAGTTAAACCAGAAAACTGTGCAGCTTTTGAAAAATTAGCTAATAGTAAAGATATTGATTGTTCTAGATTAGGTTTAGTTCAAGGTGATAAAATTTCTATAAATGATATTTATAAAGAATTAGATGCTGCATCTGATACTTACTTTAATAAATTTAAAAGAGTTATTGAACAAGATTTATAAAAATAAATCTTAAAAAGCCAGACTTATATTTAAGTCTGGCTTTTTTTATCTAAAATATTCAAGATTAATAAGGAAATATATAAAATGAGAGCATTAATTAGTGTAAGTGATAAAAGTGGAGTTGAGAATTTTGCAAAAGAATTAGTAACATTAGGTTATGAAATTATTTCAACTGGTGGGACATATAACAAGTTAAAAGAAGCAGGTATTTCAGTTATTGAAGCTAATGAAGTTACAAAGTTTCCTGAGTGTTTTGAAGGAAGAGTTAAAACTTTAAATCCTTATATTCATGGAGGAATTTTACATAGACGTGATAAACAATCGCACTTAGATCAAGCAAAAGAATTAGGTGTTGAAGGTATTGATTTAGTATGTGTAAATTTATATCCATTTAAAGCAGCTATTGAGTCAACTGATGATTATGAAGTAATTATTGAAAATATTGATATTGGTGGACCTGCAATGGTTAGATCAGCTGCAAAAAATCACGATTCTGTAATTATTGTAACTGATGTTATAGATTATGACTTAGTTTTAGAAAACCTTAAAAATGATACTAACACTTTTGAATTTAGACGTGATTTAATGATTAAAGCTTATGAGCATACAGCTGCTTATGATTCAATGATTGCTAACTATATGAATAAAAGATTTAATGGTGGAATGGGTGCTAAACAATTTATTGTTGGAGAAAAAGTATTTGATACTAGATATGGTGAAAACCCTCATCAAAAAGGTGCATTATACGAATTTGATAATCACTTATCAAATAAATTTATCACTTTAAAAGGTGAAGCAAGTTTCAATAATATGGGTGATATTTCTGGTGCTGCTAAAATTGCATCTGCTTTTGGTGATGATAATGCTGTATGTATTGTAAAGCATGGAAACCCTTGTGGTTTTGCTATTAAAGATACTTTATTAGAATCTTATGAACAAGCATTAAGATGTGATCCTATTTCTGCATTTGGTGGAGTTGTTGCTGTTAATGGTGTTGTTGATTTAGATTTAGCTGTTAAAATGAATGAAATCTTTTTAGAAGTTGTATTTGCAGCTGATTTTACAGCAGAAGCTGAAGTTGAATTAAATAAAAAGAAAAGAATCAAATTATTTAAACAAGGTACAGCAAAATTAGAGATGTCAAATGATTCATTTAACTTTAAAATTCTTGATGGTGGATTTGTTTATCAAGATGCTGATAAGGTTGAAGATGATGAAGTAAAAAATTCTGAACTTAAATCAACAAGAACTGCAAATGCTCAAGAAGTTAAAGATATGGAAATAGCTTATAAAATTGCATCATTAACAAAATCAAACTGTGTTGTATATGTTAAAGACTCTGCAATGGTAGCTGTTGGTATGGGTATGACTTCTAGAGTTGATGCTGCAAAAGCGGCTTTAAGAAAAGCAGAAGATTTAGGTATTGATGTGTCTGGTTCTGTTTTAGCTTCTGAAGCATTCTTCCCATTTAGAGATAGTATAGATGCAGCTCAAGAAGCTGGCGTTAAATGTGTGATTGAACCAGGTGGTTCAATTAGAGATGAAGAAATTATTGAAGCTGCAAATGAATTTGGTATGGCTTTATACTTCTCAGGAAAGAGACACTTTTTACATTAACAAATATAATAAAGAGATATTTTAAGTTATTTAAAATATCTCTAGAATTCCTTCAATAATTAACAAAATCTAAATCTAAATCTAATTTAATTAAATTTACCTCTTTTTGCTGTAGAGACAAAATCTTTTTCACAAAGTAAAGTTTTGCATTTATTGGAAATAATGCAACTTCATAGCATAAATTACAAGTTCAATTTATCAATGATTTGAAGATATCCGGAAAACTTGATGAAACATCAGCAACTAGGATGGCAATTGTAAAAAATGATATTCAATTACAAAAAATATTAAATAAAATAGTTATAAATACAGACATTGAAACTAAACAAGATTTGTTAAATAAATGGCTAACTATTAAATTTGAAAAAGAGTTTGATTATACAATTGTATGACAAACTTTAGCAATTGTTTTTTAATTATCATGGCTATTTTATATAGACAAAAGCTTTTAAAGCAAATGAATAAAGAATTGAGTTTAAAAATTGACGAAAAAACAAAAGAATTACTATTAATTAATAATGAACTTGAAGATAGAATCAAAGATGCTGTTGAAGAGAATCAAAAAAAAGATAGAATAATGTCACAACAATCTAAAATGGAGACAACCACTATCTTTAATTAGAACAGGTTCAAGTGGTTTAGAAATCAAAAAAGAATTAGGTATTTTAGAAGATAAGTTTATGCTTGATACCTTAGACTCTATAATACTATCATCTACAAATTTATCTATAACTATTGATGATTTTAGAGATTTTTTCAGACCTTCACAAGATAAAGTTGTTTTTTCATTATCAGAGTGTTGTAACAAAACATTAGATTTATTAAAAATATTGAAAGCATAGAAATTAAAGCTTTTGAAAGTGAATTAATTCAAGTTATAATGAGTATTTTAAACAACTCTAAAGATGCATTTAAAAATAGTGAAAATAGAGATAAAATCATCTTTTTAGATGTTACAAGAGATGAAAATAAATCTCAATTAAAATAAAAGACAATGCAGGTGGGGTTAAAGAAAAGATATATGAACCTTATTTTACTACAAAACACAAATCTCAAGGTACAGGTATTGGTCTTTGTATGTGTAAGGAAATCATTTCAAAACACATGAATGGTGAGATAGAATCTATAAATAAAAAATACATATACGATGATATAGAATACAAAGGACTTGAAACAGTAATCACATTATCTAAGTAAATTTAAAAGTTTTGTGAAATAATTTTTGGATATAATATAAACAATATATTTAAAATAGGAATGTCTTTGAATTGGATTGAATTAGATAAAAAACACGTTTGGCATCCTTATAACTCAATGCCCTCAAAAAGTGATTTGCTTCAGGTTAAAAGAACAGATAAAACATCAATATTTCTAGAAAATGATGATGAATTAATTGATGGTATGAGTTCTTGGTGGAGTTGTATTCATGGATATAATCATCCTAAATTAACACAAGCTTTAAAAAATCAACTTGATATAATGCCTCACATAATGTTTGGAGGAATTGCACATGAAAAAGCTTCTTTATTATGTGAAAAATTAGCTAAGATAAGTGGTTTAAATAGTGTTTTTTTATGCGATTCAGGTTCTGTTAGTGTTGAAGTTGCTTTAAAAACTACAATTCAATATCAAGAAGCAAAAGCTAAGAAAAAATACAAATTTATTGCATTAAAACATGCCTATCATGGAGACACATTAGCTGCTATGAGTGTATGTGATCCTGATAACTCTATGCATAGTATTTACGGTTCTTACCTCCCTTCTCATATTTTTACTAAAGCTCCTGAACTAGGTTTTGACTCTGATTGTACAAACTCCATAAAAGAATTAGAAGAAACTTTCAAAAAACATGAAAATGAAGTTGCTGGTTTTATATTAGAGCCAATTGTTCAAGGTGCTGGAGGAATGAGAATATATAATCCAATTTTCTTAAAAAAAGCTAGAGAACTTTGTACGAAATATGATATTTTGTTAATTGCTGATGAAATAGCAACTGGTTTTGGACATACTGGTAAAATGTTTGCTTGTGAATGGGCAGATATTAAGCCTGATATTATGACTGTAGGAAAAGGTTTAACAGGCGGTTATATGACAATGGCTGCTATGATTACTTCAAAAAATGTATCTGATACTATAAGCAATTCAAAACTTGGTATTTTAATGCATGGTCCTACTTTCATGGGAAATCCTTTGGCTTGTAGCGTTGCACTTGAAAGTTTGAATTTATTAGATGATAATACTTGGAAGAAAAATGTATTAAAAATTGAACAAATTTTTACAAAAGAGTTACAAAGTGCAAAAGAATTAACTTTAGTAAACAGTATAAGAAATATTGGTGCAATTGGTGTTATAGAACTAAATGATGAATCTTATGCACAAGAAATACAAGATTATTGTGTTAAAAATGGTGTCTGGATTAGACCTTTTGGTAAATTAATTTATTCTATAGTTGCTTATACTATTAAAGAAGAAGATTTAATAAAGATTATAAAAACTATGATAGAAGCTATAAAATCTATAAAGACTAAATAATGAAAAAAGAAAATCTAAAAAAATTATCAAAAAACCTACCATTAACTCCAGGTGTTTTAGGACGAAATAGGTTTTTTAATTCTGCAGTTTTAATTCCTCTTATTAAGAAAAAAGGCGAATACTTCTTACTTTTCCAAAAAAGAGCAGCTAATATTAGACAAGGTGGTGATATTTGTTTTCCTGGCGGTGGTTTTGAAGAAGGAATTGATAATAACTTTGAAGAAACAGCATTAAGAGAAACATATGAAGAGTTAGGAATAAAAGCAAAAGATATAAAAATCATAGGACGTTTAGATACATATGTAGCCCCAATTGGTGCAATAATTGAACCCTTTGTAGCTAAAATAAAAAAAAGTGTATTAAAAACTATGATTGTTGATAAAAGTGAAGTTGAAAAAACACTTTTAATCCCAGTATCATTTTTTAAAAATACAAAAGCTATTGAATACACTTTATCACACGAAATTCAACCATATAAAATAGATGAAAATGGAAAGAAAGAAGTTTTATTTCCAGCTGATAAATTAGGTCTACCTCAAATGTATAGAAAACCATGGGGAAATAAAAGACATAAAATATGGGTTTATAAATACGAAGATGAAATTATTTGGGGAATTACCTCTGTTATTATTAATGATTTAATAGAAAAATATTAATATTTTATAATAAATTAGAAACTACACAATAACTAAATACTATTGTTATATAATTCAAATAATAAAAGTCTACAAACAAAAATAGGACTTTATTACTTAGAGCAAAAAGATTATAATAATGCTATTCTTTGATTAAATAAAGCTGCAATTTAAGAAGACAAAATTGCATTAAGAGAATTAGCATATGTTTATGACCAGGGTAAGGGTACAAAAAAAGATCAAGATAAAGCTTTTAAATTTTTGAAAAGGCTGCATTTTTAGATGATACCAAATGAACATGGTTTTTATTATGAGCAAGGTTGGAGTCTTAAACAAGATTATAAAAAAAGGGATGTATTGGTATAAAAAAACTGCTTTAAAGAATAATACATATGGTTTAGATAAGCTTGGATATCTTTACGCAAAAGTTTTAGGTGTTAGACAAGATTATGCAAAAGCAAGAACCATATATGAAAAATCAGGAAGCAATTATTCACTAAAAAGACTTGAAAATATGAGAAAAGAAAGGTTAATAAAATAGAATGAACAAAATATTATTAGATACAAAAGAAATATATCCATCAAAAGTTTTTTGTATTGGAAGAAATTATACAGAACATATTGCTGAGTTAAACAATGAAACTCCTGATGAAATGGTTTTTTTTATAAAACCAAATTCAGCTATTAGTGATACATTAGTTTTTCCAAAAGGTAATGAATCTTGTCATTATGAAGCAGAAATTTCATTTGTAATAGAAAAAAACAAAATTGTGGCAGTTGGTTTTGGATTAGATTTAACACTAAGAGAAGTTCAATCAAAGCTAAAAGCAAAAGGCTTACCTTGGGAGAGAGCAAAATCTTTTGACAAGGCTGCTGTTTTTAGTGAGTTTAAATCTTTTAATGGTGATATTAATAAACTTCAAATACAATTATTTATAAATGATGAGTTAAAACAAGAAGGTAATGTTCCTATGATGATAAATAAGCCTAATGATATTATCACTGAAGCAAATACTTTTTTAAGTTTTGAAGATGGAGATATCATAATGTCAGGAACACCAAAAGGTGTAGGTAAATTTGAAATAGGCGATAAGTTTCTTGGAAAAATATTATATAAAAATGAAGTAATAATCGAAAAAGAGTTCAAAGTTTTATAAAAGGAAAAAAATGAGTTTTAATAAATTAACAGATGAAGAAATTAGAATAATAGAAAATAAAGGCACTGAAATGCCTTTTACTGGTGAATATAATGACTTTTCCAAAACAGGTATATTTACATGTAAAAAGTGTGATACAGCTTTATATAATTCAGAAAATAAGTTTTCTTCGGGTTGTGGTTGGCCTAGTTTTGATGATAATATAAAAGATGCAGTAACTAGAGTTCCTGATAAAGATGGAAGACGTATAGAGATAGTATGTAGCAACTGTGGCGGTCATTTAGGACATGTTTTTGAAGGTGAAGGTTTTACTTCAAAGGACACAAGACATTGTGTAAATTCTCTTTCTCTAAATTTCAAATGTTTTGAGTCAAGCCAAAAGTAACATTTTTATGATACTATTTTATTAGTATTATAAAAGGTTGCTAATTATGAATAATTTATCAATTACCTAAATGAAAATATTACTAATACTTTAAACTTGATAGAAAATGTAAATGCAGCTAATAATGAGCAGTCTTTAGGAATTTCACAAATAAATGATGCAATTAATAATCTGGATTTAATTACTCAAAAAAATGCACTAAATGACTCATCTGCTGATGATATTGCAAAAAAGACAAAAGATATCTCAAGTGTAATTGTAGAAAATGTAAATAAAAAAGAGTTTGAAGGTAAGAATTAAAGTAATATATTTTGAAAAAAGATTATCTAAGATATAATAATCAAAAAAAGAAAAAGGTAAATTATGGCAATTAAACAAGCATATTTAGCAGCAGGATGTTTTTGGGGTGTTGAGTATCATTTTGAAAAACTAAAAGGTGTAAACTCTGCAATTTCTGGATATATGGGAGGACATACTTTAAATCCTGATTATCATTCAATATGTACAGGAACAACAGGACACTTAGAAGTAGTAAAAGTAGAGTATGACTCAGATATAGTTTCTTATGAACAGTTAATAAAACTATTTTTTGAAATTCATGATTTTACTCAAACAAATGGACAAGGTCCTGATATTGGAAGTCAATATTTATCTGCTGTATATTATGAAGATGAATCTGAAAAGCAAGTAATTGAAAATGTTATTGCAGTATTAAATGATAAAGGTTTTAAAGTAGCTACTTCACTATATGAAATGGTTCCATTTTATGAAGCTGAAGATTATCATCAAGATTACTATGAAAGACACCAAAAGGTGCCTTATTGTCATAGTTATAATAAAATATTCTAAACTGTACCTAATATATAATAAATAGGTTTTTTATCTAGTTGTTGAAGTTTTACATTGTATTTATTTGCCCAATGTGAAACTTCTTCATGAAATCCATCAAGAACTTCGTTCGCATCATTTTCGTCACATTTAATTTTTAAATAGTCTGTTTTATTTGATAAACCAATATATGCGTTCATCTTTTTTAAATGATCGTTTAATGAAAAAATATGTTTTGAGAATTTATCAAAGTTGTCTGTAGATGAAATCATTTTTTCTGCTTGTTGTAATGAAGAATCACTTTTTGAATATCCAAGTTGAGATAATATTACCTCAGGTGATACATTTATTTGCATTTGTTTTCCTTTTTATTTAAATCAATATATTTTATCAAATTTTTTTAAAAAATAGATAATAATTTAGAATAAATTCTTTTGAATACCTACTTTTTCTTCGCCTAATGCTTTTAACCTAAAAGTATATCGATGCTCTTCACATCTTCCAAACTCTTTTATTTTTTCTACATGTGCTTTTGTACCATATCCTTTATGTTTATCAAAATCATAATTTGGGTAGGTAGGAGCAATTTCACACATATATCTATCTCGACTTACTTTGGCAAGAATTGATGCAGCACTTACTTCAATAACTGTTGCATCTGCTTTTATTTTGTGTTGTAAAGTGCTTATACCAAAAGATGTATTTCCATCCATTAAATACTCACTTGCATCAACATTTTGCATAATTTCTTCAATAGAAGATTTTAAACAATAGCTTAATCCTTTTTCGTCAATTTCTTTGGCACTTTTAAATACTATATGGTAATCACTATTTTCTATAATAAGTGGAAAAAGTTCTTCTCTTTTTTTTTCACTTAATTTTTTTGAATCATTTAATTCTTTAACTTCATTTTTTAATCTAACACCTGCTACAATCAAAGGCCCGCTTAAAGGACCTCGGCCAGCTTCATCAATACCACACAACATATATAATCCAATCTTTTTTTCAATATTATATTATCTTTAATAAAAAGGTGCTTTAAAATTCTTTTTTAAACTACTTGACAAAGATGCACTCAAGGTGCTATAATTTTATTAGCAGTTAAACCAAAGGAGTGCTAAATGAATAAATTATTTGAAAAACTAACAAACCAACTAAGTGAAACAATAGACTCATCTGTTGCTTTAGCCTTACATAATAAAAATCAAGAAGTAGAAGTAATACATTTACTTTGGGCACTATTGACAAATACAAACTCAGTTTTAAACCAATTATTAAATAAAATGAATATAGACAAAGCGGCTATTGAACTTGAAGCAAAATCATACGTAGCAAAATTAAGCTCTGTATCTTCAGTTACAAAAGAAAATATTAAATTATCAAGAAATGTTGTACAAAGTTTAGAAAAAGCGGAAGGTCAAGCTACTAAGCTTGGAGATAAGTTTATAGCTATTGATACATGGCTTATTTCAAACTTTGACTCAAAAGAGTTAAAAGAAGTTTTAGGAAAATACATTGATTTAAGAGAAGCTAGTAAAGAACTTGAAGCTATGCGAGCAGGTAGTACAATTGATTCTGCAAGTAGTGATGATAATCTTGAAGCTTTAGGTAAATACGGAATTGATTTAAATAAGATGGCTATTGATGGAGAACTAGATCCAGTAATTGGAAGAGATGAACAAATTAATAGAATGATGCAAATTCTAATAAGAAAAACAAAAAACAATCCAATATTATTAGGTGAACCAGGAACTGGTAAAACTGCAATTGCAGAAGGACTTGCACAAAGAATTGTAGAAAAGCAAGTACCAACATCTTTACAAAACAAAAAAGTAATATCTCTTGATATGAGTGCATTAATAGCAGGTGCAAAATATAGAGGTGAATTTGAAGATAGATTAAAATCAGTAATAGATGAAGTAAAAAAAGCTGGAAATATAATACTATTTATTGATGAAATTCATACAATAATAGGTGCAGGGGCTTCTGAAGGCTCTATGGATGCAGCTAATATTTTAAAACCAAGCTTAGCTCGTGGTGAGTTACACACAATTGGTGCAACAACATTAAAAGAGTATAGAAAGTATTTTGAAAAAGATACGGCAATGCAACGAAGATTTCAGCCTGTTAATGTAGATGAGCCAACAGTAAATGAAGCCTTATCAATTCTTAGAGGAATAAAAGAAAAACTTGAAACACATCACAATGTTACTATTAATGATTCAGCATTAATAAGTGCAGCAAAGTTATCAAATAGATATATAACAGATAGATTTTTACCTGATAAAGCAATTGACTTAATTGATGAAGCAGCAGCTGAACTTAAAATGCAAATAGAATCAGAACCAACTGTACTTTCTACATTAAAAAGAGAAATTCAAACTATTAACGTTGAAAAAGAAGCTCTTAAAATGGAAAAAAGTAAAAAAAATGATGATAGATTAGAAGAGATTGAAAAAGAGCTTGCAAATTTAAGTGAAGAAAAACAGAACTTAGAAACAAGATTTGAAAATGAAAAAGCAACTTTTAATGCTACAAGTGAATTAAAAGCAAAAATTGATGAACTAAAAACAAAAGCAGAACGTGCAAAAAGAGAATCAAAATTTGAAGAAGCAGCCTCTATTGAGTATGGTGAAATACCAGCTTTAGAATTAAAAATAAAAGAAAATGAAGAAAAATGGAATAGAATGCAAGAGCAAGGTACTCTTCTTAGAAACTCTGTTGATGAAGATGCAATTGCAGGTATTGTGTCAAGATGGACAGGAATTCCTGTAAATAAAATGATGGATTCTGAAAAACAAAAAGTATTACAAGTTGAATCAGTTTTAAAACAGGATGTAGTAGGGCAAGATGAAGCATTAAAAGCAATAAGTAGAGCTATTAAAAGAAATAAAGCAGGATTGAGTGATGATTCACGTCCTATTGGTTCTTTTATGTTTCTTGGACCTACAGGAGTTGGTAAAACAGAAGCTGCTAAAACACTTGCAAAATTTTTATTTGATGATGCAAAATCATTAATTAGATTTGATATGAGTGAATATATGGAGAAACATGCCGTTTCAAGACTTATAGGTGCTGCACCAGGGTATGTGGGATATGATGAAGGTGGACAATTAACAGAATCTGTAAGAAGAAAACCATACTCTGTAATACTATTTGATGAAATAGAAAAAGCACATCCTGATGTATTTAATATTTTATTACAAGTATTGGATGATGGAAGGTTAACAGATAATAAAGGTGTTACAATTGATTTTAAAAACACGATTATTATTTTAACTTCAAATATTGGAAGTGCAAAGATTATTGAAATAGATGATAAGAATGACAGAAGAAAAGAAGTTTTAGATGATTTAAAAGCATACTTCAAACCAGAGTTTTTAAATAGGCTTGATGATATTGTAATCTTTGAACAACTAGGACTTGAAGCTATTACTAATATTGTTGATATTATGTTCAATACAATAAAAGTTAAATTAGAGCAAAAAGATATTTATATTTCTTTAACATCAAATGCAAAAGCTTATGTTGCTAAAGCAGGCTTTGATCCAGTTTATGGAGCAAGACCACTTAAACGTGCAATATACGAAATAGTTGAGGATAGACTTGCTGATTTAATTCTTGAAGATAAAATACAAGAAGGCTCAAAAGTACAGTTTGATATTATTAACGATGAGGTAGTTGTAAACATATCTTAAATTAAAGAATATTTAAGCTTGGTTTAACTATAATCCCCAACTTAATTAGTGAATATACAGAGGAATAACTAACATGAAAAGAACATATCAACCACATAACACTCCTAGAAAGAGAACGCATGGTTTTAGAATCAGAATGGCTACTAAAAACGGTAGAAAAGTTATTAAAGCAAGAAGAGCTAAAGGTAGAAAAAGATTAGCTGTTTAGACAAGCGACATCGACTTAATAGTTCAAGAGACTTTAACAAACTATATAAAAGCGATAAAAGATGGCATACGTCATCTTTTATCGCTTTTTTTGGTTCTAATGACAAATTACAAGCTGGATTTGTAACTTCAAAGAAAGTTGGAAATGCAGTTTTAAGAAATAAAGCAAGACGTAGAATGCGAGCTTTATTTGCTACTTACGAAAATCAAATCAAATCAGGTAAATACATTTTTGTTGTTAAAAATACAATACATGACAAAACTTTTTTACAACTAAAAAAAGATTTTGACTTTGCATTAAAAAGACTTGAATTACTACAATGAAAACTATTTTTAAATACTTAATCAGGTTTTATCAAAGGTATTTAAGTGTAATTTCATTCGGATCGTGTAGATATTATCCAACTTGTTCGCAATATGCCTTATGGCAACTAGATAATAATACGTTTTTTAAGGCGATTTACTTTACAATAACACGCGTATTAAAATGTAATCAACTTTTTTCTGGTGGTATAGATTATCCAGTTATAAAGTTAAAAAAGCTTCAAAATGTAAATTTTGAAAAAATCAAAATAATATACTGGTATGTTCCAGTAGAAAACAACAAATACTTTGTAGTTAAAAATCGGGAGTGGAAAAAGAAGAATGAGCAACATGAATCAAAATAACGGAATGCAAAAACGAATGCTAATAATGACAGTAGTGGTTTTTGTATTCTTCATAGCATATGAGTTTTTAGTATTAAAACCACAACAAGAAGAGAAAGCAGCACTTGCAAAGCAAGAGCAAGTAGTACAAAAGAAAGCAACACCAGATGTAACAATGGTTGCAACAGATGTTTCAGGTAATCCTATTGAAATGAGTAAATCAGTTGATGCCTTATCAACTAAAGCAGTTGCTTCATCTGAGATTATTTCTGTAATTACAACAAGAGAAAATACTATTGAAATTGATAAGTTTGGTAGAATTGCTCAAATTACATTACTTGAAAAGAAGTATATTGATGAAGATGGTAAACAAATAAAACTTTTTGAATCTAATCAATTAAGACCTTTAGAAGTAAGATTTGAAGATAGAAATATCAATGATAAAGCTTTTAAAATTGCAGCAGTTGCAAGTGCAAGTACATTAAATGCTAGCACATCAACTCAAGAATTAATAATCACTCAAAATTTAGGTGAAACTGTATTAACTAAAAAGTTTACAATTTATCCTGATGGACATTATGATTTAAATGCAAGTACAACTAACAAAAAAAGTTTCTTTATTACAAATGGTTTTAGACCAAATGTTTTAGCTGATATGTATGCAGTTCATGGTTTTATGGCTAAATTAGCTGATGACACTTTAACTACAATAGAAGATGGTGATCTAGATAAAATTGAAAACTTAAATGGTATCAAATTTATTTCAAACTTTGATAGATATTATGCATCAGTTATTTATAACTTTGAAAAAACATTAGCTGTTTCATTAATGCCAGATAATGATTCAAATGTTCAAGCATTTATTCATGGTAAAGATAATATTACTTTTTCAGGATACGCAGGGCCTAAAAACTTCAAAGATTTGGCTGCTTTAAATAAAGAATTAACTGATGTTATTGATTATGGTTGGTTTACATTTATTGCAAAACCAATGTTTTTATTATTACAGTTTTTACAAGGTTATATTGGAAACTGGGGTTGGACAATTGTTGCTTTAACTATTTTAATTAAATTAGTACTTTATCCTTTATCATACAAAGGTATGGTATCTATGCAAAAGTTAAAAGATTTAGCACCAAAAATGAAAGATATTCAAGCTAAATATAAAGACGATAAGCAAAAACAATCTATGCATATGATGGAATTATATAAAAAACATGGTGCTAATCCAATGGGTGGATGTTTACCATTAATTTTACAAATTCCAGTGTTCTTCGCAATTTATAGAGTATTATTAAACTCAATTGAATTAAAAGGTGCAGAATGGATTTGGTGGGTACATGATTTAGCTGAAATGGATCCATATTTCGTACTTCCTATTTTAATGGGTGCTTCAATGTACTTACAACAAAAAATTACACCAAATACAATGCAAGATGAAATGCAAAAGAAAATATTCCAATTATTACCAGTTATTTTCACATTCTTCTTCTTATGGTTCCCAGCAGGACTTACATTATATTGGTTCGTAAATAACGTGTTTACAATTTCACAACAGTATTACATAAATCAAATGTTTGAAAGAAAAAGAGCAGAAAAACAAAAAGCCGAAAAATAATAGGGATTTAAAATGAAAAAATTTGAAGCCAAATGTTTAGAAGAAGTTTATGAATTAGCGGCAGCTGATTTTAAGTGTTCAATTACTGATTTAGAAATTGAAGTAATTCAACAGCCAAGCAAGGGGTTTCTCGGGCTTGGTAAAAAAAATGTAATTATTGAAGCATGCTATAAAGATAATTGTTCTTCACACGAAAAAAAATCAACTACACAAACATTTAGAAAAAAAGATGTAAAAATAGAAGATGTTTCTAAAAGAATAGAAAATTCTAATAGAAATGACGAAATAGAAAAAAATGCAAAAAAAGTAAAACAAGAACCTATTTTAAGTCAAGTTCCTAAAGATACTTCAAAAGACAAAATTTTCGATAATTTTTATAATGAAGAAGATTCTCAATCTGAAATATCTTCTCTTGTTGTAAAAAAAGAGAATGAGCAAATTCTTAATGAAATTAAAGATGGAATGACTCTTTTATTTAAAGATACTTGTTATGAAATTGATAATATTAAAGTAGAGTTTTTTGATGAAGAAACATTATATGTTGAATTTACAGGTGCTGATAGTGCTTTATTAATTGGAAAAGAAGGTTATAGATATAAGGCATTATCTTATATTTTATTTAACTGGATTAACGAAAAATATGGATTAATGTTAAGATTAGAAGTTGCAGAATTCTTAAAAAATCAAGAAACTTCTATTTATGCATACTTAGAACCTGTAATTCAAGTAATAAAAGAAAAAGGTACTTTTAAAACTAAACCTTTAGATGGTATTTTAGTTCATATTGCTCTTAAAAAATTAAGAGAAGAATTTCCTAATAAATACGTAGCTGTTAAAACAAATGTTCGTGGCGATAAATATGTACTTGTAAATGAATATAGAAGTAAAGAGCAATAAATTGTTTGATGATGCTACAATTGTTGCAATTGCAACGGCAAATGGAATAGGGTCAATTTCTATTGTTAGACTTTCAGGAGTTAATGCTCTTAAAATTGCAGAAAAAATCTCAAAAAAAACAAATTTCCAACCAAGACTAGCAAGCTTATCTTCTTTATATAATACTTCTGATGAAGTTATTGATGAAGCACTAGTTTTATATTTTAAAGCACCTTTTTCTTTTACAGGTGAAGATGTAGTTGAGTTCCAGTGTCATGGTGGAGTTGCTATTGCTAATATGATTGTAAATGAAACTATAAATCATGGAGCAAGATTTGCAACACCTGGTGAATTTTCTAAAAGAGCTTTTCTAAACAATAAAATTGATCTATCTAAAGCAGAAGCAATTGCAAAAATAATAGAAGCTAGAAGTGAAGATGCTGTTAAACTATTGGCACGTCAACTAAAAGGTGAATTAAGTTGTTTTGTAAATGATATTAGAGAAGATTTATTATTCATGCTAGCTTACACAGAAGTTTCAATTGATTATGCTGAAGATGATTTACCATCTGATATTTTTGAACAAATTAAAAACAAGATGAATAAAATTATTGTAAAACTTTCAAATACATTAGAAGCTAGTAAAAGACGTGAGGGAATGATTGAAGGCTTTAAAGTAGCAATTATAGGAAAGCCTAATGTTGGTAAGTCTTCACTACTTAATAAGCTTCTAAACTATGATAGAGCAATTATTTCAGATATTGCAGGTACTACTAGAGATACAATTGAAGAGTCTGTTAAAATTGGAACTCATATAATTAAAATTGTGGATACTGCAGGTATTAGAAATGCAAGTGATGTTATTGAACAAATTGGTATTGAAAAATCAATTGAAGCAATTGTAGAAGCTGATATTGTTATTGCATTATTTGATAATAGTAAGGTTTGTGATACTGAAGATGAAAAAATTATTGATTTAATTGAAGAACATAAAGAAAAAGAAATAATTAAAGTTTTAAATAAATCTGATTTAAATAACACTTTTGATAAGACTTTAATAAATAACTTTATTGAACTGTCTACAAAAGAAGATATTAACCCACTTATTAAAAAAATCGAAATAATTTTAGATTCAAATACTCATAGTGATGAAATGACTTTAGTTTCAAAAAGACAAGTTTCTTCAGTAGAAAAAACATTATTTCACATTCAAGAATCAAATAGACCACTAGAAAGTGGTGAGTTAGAATTTTTTGCTCATCATATAAACGAAGCATTAGAAAATATTTCTAATATCACAAGACCTTATGAAAATGATCAAATGTTAGATGTTATGTTTGGAGAGTTTTGCTTAGGTAAATAAAAGTACTTGACTTTTATTTATCTTTTCTACTTATTTGGGTGAATATACGAAACTAATTTAGCATTATCTTTTGATATATCAATCCAAGACTTACAATCAAATTCAATTTCCATAATACCACCAGTTTCGAACTTCTCTCTAAAATCTACTAATGTAATAGCTAGTGCTGTTAAAGATGGGTTATGACCTATCAAAACCATATTATCAACTGTATCAAATGTATATGAAATTGTTTCAAGAAGCTCATTTACAAAAGCCATATATAAAACTTCATTGTACATAATAGACTTATCATAATTTAATGCTTTAGCAAAGATCTCAGCTGTTTGTTTTGTTCTATGAGCAGGACTTGATACAATTAAATCTGTACTTTTTATTATGCTTCCAAGTTGTAGCGCCATTTTTTCTGCTTCATCTAAACCTTGTTGACTTAACTCTCGATCATAATCATCTTGACCTAATTTTCCTTCGGCTTTGTGTGTATGTCTTACAATATACAATTTCTTCATAATAGTCTCTTTTCTTTTGGTAACTTAGATTTTAAATGAAAAATGCTTTTTTTATAATAAAACACAGTAGCTATTGTAAATAATCAATACTAGTGTGTAAAAATTACAAGATTTTATTAAAAAACATAAGAATTATTTTATTATTTACAAATAATGTTTTTTTATTGCTATAAATGGCTTTTATAATATAAATAATATTTTAAGTACATTCATATAAGTTTAATAATGTTTTTTATCTTCTTTTTCAATTATATTTTATTAAAAATATATATTTTATAGTTTAATATTTGTATAATAGAAAAAAAATTAAGGTTAATAAAAGTGGGATATGATTTAAATAAAAAATTGGTAATCGCAATTTCTTCAAGAGCATTGTTTAATTTAGAAGATGAAAATAAAATATTTGAAGAAAAAGGTTTGCATGATTATTATAAATACCAAATTGACAATGAAGATAAAAAAATTGAAGAGGGTACTGGTTTTAGACTTGTAAAAAATTTATTAAAAATAAACGATGACTTTCCTGATGATAAACAAGTTGAAGTGATTATTATGTCAAGAAATAATTCAGCAACTTCTTTAAGAATTACAAAATCAATTGAAAAATATAATTTGGATATTCAGCGTTCTGCTTGGACAGGTGGAAATGATATTGCTAGATATTTAAAACCTTTTAAAGTAGATTTATTTTTATCAGCAAACGAACATGATGTTCAAAATGCAATAAATGTAGGTATTGCATCTGCAAGGATATTGCCATATGATAATTGTGAAAACGAATCTTCACATCAAGTAAAAATTGCTTTTGATGGGGATGCTGTATTATTTTCAGAAGAATCTGAAGTTATATACAAAACACAAGGTTTAGAAGCCTTTTTAGAGCACGAGAAAGCAAATGTTTCAAATGCAATGCAAGATGGTCCTTTTGCACAACTTCTTCGTGTGATTTCAAATATACAATCTAAATATAAAGAAGAACAAACACCAATTAGAACAGCACTTATAACTGCTAGAAACTCTCCTGCACATGAACGTGTTATTAGAACACTTTCACATTGGAATGTAAGACTTGATGAAGCATTTTTCTTAGGTGGAGTTGACAAGTATGAAGTTGTAAAAGCATTCGGTGCAGATATTTTCTTTGATGATCAAGATGTTCATTTAGAAAGCACTTCTAAACAAACACCAAGTGCAAAAGTTTTATATAAAGAAGAATCTATTTTAAATAGAATTTAGGAATTAAAAAGTAACTCTTAATTAAGAGTTGCTTTTTATTTAGAATATACTTTTTTTACATTCTGTATTTTTGAAGACATATTTAATAAAGCCATATCAGCTAATACTAAAGCCATCATAGACTCAGCAACAACAGAACCTCTAACAGCAACACAAGGATCGTGTCTACCTTTTAGTTCACAATTTACTTCATCATTATGTATATCAACTGTTTCTTGTTTAATAAAAATAGATGGAGTTGATTTAAAATAAACTTTTACATTAATATCATCGCCATTTGAAATTCCACCAAGAATTCCACCACTATGATTTGTTTTAAAACCATCTTTTCTTATTTGGTCATTATTATCATAACCTTTTACCTTTGAACTTAGTGTTCCATCACCAATTTCTACAGCTTTAACTGCATTAATACTCATCATTGCATTAGCAATTTGCGAATCTAACTTAAAATAAAGTGGTTCACCCAAACCTATTGGAGTATTTTTCACATTTATAAGTGCAACACCACCAACAGAATTATGTTTGTTTTTTGCCGCTAGTATTGCATCTTTTTGAGCTTGTTCTACATTTTTATCTAAAGAGAATATTTCAGAATCATTAACGCATGAAAAATCATACTCTTTAGCTTCAACTCCATCAATTGCACAAATACCACTTTGAACATGAATATCAAGCTCTTTTAGCATTAACTTAGCAATAGCACCAGCTGCAACTCTAGCAGCAGTTTCTCTCGCACTTGATCTACCACCACCTCTGTAATCTCTTGTTCCATATTTATTAAAGTAGGTAAAATCTGCATGACCTGGTCTAAATAAATCTTTTACATTAGTATAATCTTTACTCTTTTGATTTTCATTAAAAATTATCATTGAAATTGAAGTACCTGTTGTAATACCTTCAAATACACCTGAAAGAATCTCTACTTTATCACCTTCTTTTCTAGAAGTTGCATATTTGTTTTTTCCGGGTTTTCTTCTATCCATTTCATTTTGAATAAACTCTTCATCAATTTTTATTCCAGCAGGAACTCCATCAACAATACAACCAAGTGCTTTCCCATGACTTTCACCAAAAGTTGAAAATCTAAATCTATGACCAAATGTATTCATTATTCAGCACCTTTTAAAATATCAATAGCAATTTTCGCAACTGCTTGTTGTGCTAATTTTTTACTTTTGCCTTTTGCTTTTCCATAAGTTTTATCATCAATCCAAATTGATACTTCAAACTCTTTTTTATGATCAGGACCAAAAGACGCTTCAATTTTATATTCAGGAATTGAACCAAATCTAGCTTGTGTAATCTCTTGTAAAGCTGTTTTATAATCTGAAAATAAAACATCTAAATTGATTTTTTCATATGATTCATCTAATAGTTTTAAAATAATTGGTTTTAAAGCTTCTAATCCTGATTCTAAATAAATAGCACCCATAATTGCTTCAAATGCATCTGAAAGTATTGAAGCTTTTGTTCTTCCTTTATTTCGCTCTTCTGCACTTGAAATAAAAATATATTCACCTAGCTTTATATCATTAGCTAATCTTGTAAATCCAGTTTCATTTACTAGTGATGCTCTTATTTTTGATAGCTCACCTTCATTAGATTTTGGAAATTTTAAAAATAAAAATTCTCCAACTATTAAGTTTAAAACTGCATCTCCTAAAAATTCTAATCTTTCATTATTATATGGTTTCTTAAAACTTTTATGCGTAAGTGCTTCGATTATCAGGTTTTTATCACTAAACTGATAATCCAAACACTTTTCTAATTTTGAATAATCGCTCATTTTCCTACTTTCCTTAAAATTTTTACATTATTATTAGTTATATAATTAATGGCAAAGATTATATCACATCTTTTCATTATGTTAAAATAAAATACACTGTTAAATCTATTTATTGTAAAGATTGAGTAGCTTGATCTAAAGATTTACTTAATGTATGATTTACACTAAATGTTAATATATTATGACAATGTGGACATCTATTCTCATAAATTGGGTGAGAATGCTTACATGATGAGCAAATAAATTCAAAATCTAAAGTTGCATTAACTTTTTTTGAATATTTATGAAGTAAAATTAAAACATCAAAAATAAAATCTTCACTATGTTCTAAATTATCTAAATAACCTTTTGCATTGTACAAGTCTAATAAAAATTTATTTGCACTAACTTTTTCAAAATCAATATCATCAAAATTTAAATACCACATTAAATCAATTAAAGATTTTGCTTCAAATTCTTGTACATTGTTCCAAAAATATTCTTTATTAAATTGCAATAAAAATTGTACAAATAATCTTTGAATACTTTTGTCTTTTTTATATATATTATGTAAAAGTTCAGTTCTTTTTTCATAAGAGAAAATTGGGTCATTTAATATGATAAGAGCGTCTAAGTAAGTTTCATCTTTTGTAACATTTTTATTTAATTCTTTTAAACAAGATGTAATTTCTTTTGCTTTTTTAAAATCTTTTAATTTTTCATGAATAATTAGAAGATATGTTAAAGCTTGCTTATTTCTTGGAGAAAATTTTAATATTCTCATAAATACATCTTTAGATCTTTGTAAAAAACCACCTTTAAAATATGTAGTTCCTAATAATTCTAATAGTTCTTCTTTTTTAACTCTATCGTTTACATGTTCAAGAAGTGTTAAATAGACATTTATGGCTTTGTTGTAATCACCTTTATGTAAAAAGGAAGATGCTAATAATAAAATTGAATCAAAAGGTAAGTTGTAAGTTTTATATAAATGAACATAATCTTCTTCTTTTAATTTTCCAAGTTCAAATCTACGTGATAGTTTTCTGTAATCTTTTCTTGCTAGTCTTTCTCTATAAATACCATAAGAATATGCAACAAATGATATTATAAATACAAGCGCAACTAGTATTATAATACTAAACAATGGGTCTCTATACTCTAAAACTATATTATCCAATTTAGGCCTTGTTATATATCTTTAATAGATAACAATATTATCATAAAAGTTCATATAAAAAAATAAAGTGCTATAATCGCAAATGATAAAAAAAGAGTCAATAGAAAATTTAAAAAATAATCTTGATATTGTTGATGTAATCTCACAGTTTTTAGAAGTGAAAAAATCAGGTGCAAACTTTAAAGCATGTTGTCCTTTCCATGGAGAAACAACTCCTTCTTTTGTAGTTAGTCCTGCTAAACAGATTTATCATTGTTTTGGATGTGGAGTAGGTGGGGATTCTATTAAATTTATGATGGAATATGAAAAACTTTCATATCCTGAAGCTATTGAAAAATTAGCTTCTATGAATAATGTAAATTTAGAATATGACAATGTAAATACTAAAAAACAAGACATAAAAATTTTAGAAGATGTTAATAAATACTATCAAAGACTTTATGTAAATAATAATACGACTAAAGAGTATATAAAAAGCCGTGGAATTTCAGAATTTTCTGTTGAAAAATTTGAAATAGGTTATGCTCCATCTTCTGGCGATACAATTAACTTCTTAAAATCAAATCATTATAATTTACCTGATGCAATTGATTTAGGTGTAATTGATACAGGTCAGAATGGTTTATATTCAAGGTTTATTGAAAGAATCACTTTCCCTATTTATGGAATAAATGGAAAAATGGTTGGTTTTGGTGGACGTACGATTACAGGACATAATGCAAAGTATGTAAATTCACCACAAACAAAGGTATTTAATAAATCAAGACTATTATATGGATATCATTTAGCAAAAGAACATATTTATAAAAAGAATCAATTAATTGTATGTGAGGGTTATTTAGATGTAATTATGTTACATCAAGCAGGATTTAACACAGCAGTAGCAACACTTGGAACTGCACTTACAAAAGATCACTTGCCACTTATTAGAAGAGGTGAACCTAAAATTATACTAGCTTATGATGGAGATAAACCAGGACTTGCAGCTGCTTTTAAAGCATCTGTTATGTTAAGCCAGAGTGAATTTGAAGGTGGAGTTGTAATCTTTGGTGAGGGAATTGATCCTGCTGATATGGTAAAAGATGGAAAAGTAGAAGAGTTAAACAAAATATTTTCAACACCAATGCCTTTTATTACTTATGCACTTGATCATATAATTGCAAAATATGAGATTAATAATCCAGCACAAAAACAAAAAGCTTTAATTGAAGCAAATGATTATTTACAATCATTGGGTGTTATATATCAAGATGAGTATAAAAGATATATAGCCCAAAAATTAAATATACGTGAAAATCTAGTAAAAGTTAGTGCTGATATTCAAAAAAGACCTGAACAATCTGATTTAGCAAAAATTGATATTGCAGAATTATGTATTATTAAATCAATTCTAGAAAAACCAAGTAGATTAGATTCGGTTTTAGATATTGTCGATTCATCTATGTTTGAAGCTCATAAAAATGAATTCGATTTATTATTAAGTGATATTACAGATATCTCTTTAAATTCAATTTCTTTAAATGATAAACTAGAAAATTATGATGACGAGAGATTAAATAAAGAGTTATTAACTCTGCTTTATAAATTTTATACAAATAAATTAACTGCAATCTCTTATGATAAAAAATATGAATTCAGAGAAAAAGTAAATATTATCAGAAAAATTAAAGACAATATATATCAATTAAAACAGGGTAAATTAGTGAGTTATAATTTATAATTTATAATTAATATACAGATTTAATTTTTATTCTAGATTCTTTTTTGTAGAATACAAAAAAAGTTTTAAAAAGATTCAGAGGAAAAAACATGAAATTAATACAAAGTGACAATTTACCAGCAGCAATAGGTCCATATTCACCAGCCGTGAAAGTTAACGGTTTAGTATATACATCAGCGCAAGTTCCAATAACTCTTGATGGTACAATGGTTGAAAGAGACATAAAAGTTCAAACAAGACAAGTATTATCAAACTTAAGAACTTTATTAGAAGATTCTGATAGTGGAATGGAAGAGGTAATAAAAGTATCTGTTTATTTAGAAAATATTGATGATTTTGGAGTTGTTAATGTATTATTTGCCGAAGCATTCGGTGATCATAAGCCAGCACGAAGCACAATCTCATCAAACGGATTACCAAAAAATTCAATGATTATGGTTGATTGTATAGCAACTGCATCAGATTATAGATAAAAGAATTATTGTCTTAAAGAAAGTTTAAACTAACTTTAGATACTATACACGTTCAAAATAAAGTTAGCATTAATAAAATGAAGTTAACCAAGAGAAGTTAATTTAGAGGAAAAAAAATGTACGCAATTATCAAATGTGGTGGAAAACAGTATAAAGTTTCAGAAGGTGATATCTTAGACATTGATTATACTGGTAAAGCTGCAAAAGAAACATTAGAAATTACTGATGTATTAGCTGTAAACAACGGTGAATTAGTTACAGGTGATGCTGTGTCTTCAGCAACTGTTCAAGCAGAAGTAGTATTAGATGGTACAGGTGTAAATAGAGATAAAAAAGTTATCATTTACAAAAAAAGAAGAAGAAAAGATTCTAAGTTAAAAAGAGGTTTTAGAAAAAGCTTCACTAAAATTAGAATTACTAAAATCGCTGCATAAGCATAAAATAAGATAAGGAGATAAACTATGGCACATAAGAAAGGTCAAGGAAGTACACAGAATAATAGAGATTCAGCTGGAAAAAGACTTGGTGTAAAAAAATATGGTGGTGAAGTAGTTAGATCTGGTAATATTATTATCAGACAAAGAGGTACTAAAGTTCATGTTGGACAAAATGTTGGTATCGGAAAAGATCACACTATTTATGCTTTAATTGACGGTGTAGTTAAATTTGAAGTTAAAGATAAAAAAAGAAAGAAAGTTTCAGTTTACGCTTCGTAATTCTGAATTTTTTTAGTTTTTTAAGAAGGGTGTTGGCAAATTTGCTAGCACCCTTTTTTTATATATATAATGGAAAATAAAAAGTTAATAAAAAAGTTGATTTTTTATTTTTCACAAAGGTGAGGTTAAAATGTTTATAGATAGTGCTAGATTCGTAGTTAATTCTGGAAAAGGTGGACAAGGTTGTTCATCATTCAGAAGAGAAAAGTTCGTTACAAAGGGTGGTCCTGATGGTGGAGATGGTGGAAAAGGTGGAGATGTTTACTTTTTAGTAGATTCTAACACTGATACATTATCAAACTATAAAGGAAGAAAAGTATTTAAAGCTGATAATGGAAAAGCCGGTATGGCTTCAAGAATGACAGGTAAATCTGCTGATGAATTAGTTTTAATAGTTCCTCCAGGAACTCAAGTAATTGATGATGATTCAGGAAAAGTATTATTAGATTTAGTAACAGAAGGTCAAAAAGTTAAAATTCTTGAAGGTGGAAAAGGTGGACTTGGAAATGTACACTTTAAGAACTCAAGAAACCAAAGACCAACTTATTTTCAACCAGGACTTCCCGGAATTAGTCAAAATATTAGATTAGAATTAAAATTAATTGCTGATGTTGGTTTAGTTGGATACCCAAATGTTGGAAAATCAACATTAATTTCAACAACATCAAATGCAAATCCAGAAATTGCAAATTATGAATTCACAACTTTAACACCAAAATTGGGTGTTGTTGAAGTTGGAGATTATAACTCATTTGTAATGGCTGATATTCCAGGAATTATTGATGGAGCAGCTGACGGAAGAGGTTTAGGTTTAGAATTTTTAAAACATATTGAAAGAACTAAAACTTTATTGTTTTTAGTTGATGTTGCAAATTATAGAACTATGATGGATCAATACAGAGTTTTAAAAGAAGAAGTTGCTAAATTCTCAGGCGAATTAGCAGGAAGAAATTACGCAATTGCATTAAGTAAAACTGATGGATATTATGGTGAAGACTTAGAAGCTGATATTAGACAATTTATTAGTGATATTGGGTTAGAATGTTCTACATCTAATGAATTTGGATTTGAAAAAGAATACCCATATTATGTACAAGATTTAACTTATTCAAGATTTGATAATACAAAACCATTTTTTGTATTACCAATTTCTTCAGTAACAAGAAAAAATACAAAATCAATTTGTTTTGCACTTTATAATTTATTAGAACAAAATAAATGAAACGTTTAGTTATAAAAGTTGGTAGTGCAGTATTAAGAGAAGATACTGATTTAGCTATTAATAGACTAAATAATTTAGTTGATTTTATAGCTAAGCTAAAAAAAGAAAAAAAACTTGAAGTTATTTTGGTATCTTCAGGTGCAGTAGCAGCTGGAAATACAAAATTAAACCTAAACAGAAGTGAAATTTTAAATAGACAAGCTTTAGCAGCAATTGGACAACCTTTATTAATGAAATATTATAAAAAAAGGTTTTTACAATTTGATATTACTTGTGCCCAAGTACTTTTAGTAGCAGAAGATTTTGATTCAAGAAAAAGATCTCAAAACGCTAAATCTGTTATTGAGATATTATTAGCAAATGATGTTGTTCCAATTATAAATGAAAATGATGTTATTGCAAATGATGAATTATTATTTGGTGATAATGACCAAATGGCAGCTCATGCCGCTTATTTTTTTGATGCTGATATGCTTGCAATTTTAAGTGATATCGATGGTTATTATGATGATAATCCTCATGAAAATAAAAATGCAAAAATGCAAAAAAATGTTGATTTTATTAATCAAGATGAACTTCAAATGAAACACAGTCCTAATTCCGAATTTGCAACAGGTGGTATTGTTACAAAACTAAAAGCTGCGAATTTTTTAATGCAAAGAAATAAAAAAATGTATTTAACATCAGGTTTTGATTTAACAAATGCATATGATTATTTACTTTATGATAATCATAAAAGCGGAACTATCTTTCAAAATAAAAAATAAAGTTAAGGAAAACTAATGAGTAAAAAAATCCTTTTTATGGGTACACCTGATTATGCTACAAGAATTTTTAAAGAGTTAATAAATAGTTCTTATGATTTAATTGGTCTTTTTACTCAACCAGATAAGCCAGTTGGACGAAAACAAATCTTAACAGCTCCTCATATTAAACAATTTTGTATAGATGAAAATATAGAACTTCCTATTTTTCAGCCAGAAAAGTTAAGAGGAAATGAACAAGCAGTTTTAGATATAAAAAAATTAAATCCTGATTTTATAATTGTAGCTGCATACGGACAAATATTACCAAAAGAGATTTTAGATATTGCTCCTTGTATTAATTTACATGCTTCTTTATTGCCTAAATATAGAGGAGCTTCACCTATTCAAGAATCACTTTTAAATGATGATGATTTCACAGGTGTTACTTCTATGTTTATGGAAGAGGGCTTAGATTCAGGTGATATTTTAGCTTGGCAATATTTAAAAATTACTCCTACAATGGAAGTTGATCTAGCTTTTGATAAATTATCAGATATTGCAGCAGAACTTACTATTACAACTTTAGATAACTTTGAAAAAATACAGCCTAAAAAACAAAATGAATCAGAAGTTAGTTTTTGTAAAAAAATTAAAAAAGAGCATGGTTTAGTTGATTTTTCAAATGCAAAAGCACTTTTTCTTAAATATAAAGCCTATTCATACTGGCCTGGAGTTTTTTTATCTTCAGGATTGAAACTAAAAGATATAGAATTAATTGAGTGTAATTCTTCAAATACAGAAGCTACAATTTTACAAATTGAAGAAGATTACATCTTACTTGGCTGTAAAAAAGGTAGTATAAAAATAAAAACTATTCAAGCTCCTTCTAAAAAAGCTTTGGTATCTTCTGTTTATATAAGAGGACAGAGATTAGAAATAGGTGATGTTTTAAAATAAATTATAATAACATCAATAAAAACTATTAAAAGTAGGATTATGGCTAGTGATGATTTAAAACATATTTATGATATGAGTTTATTTAATATAAGTGATTTAAACGTATTACTTCACGAAATACTTAAATACACAAGAGGTTTGTTAAAAGCTGAAGCTTGAACAATCTATATAAAGCAAAAAAACTATCTAAAATTTCATGTTTTTCAAAATGATGCCTTATCATATGAAAACATATACAAATTCTATCACTCAACTCATGAGTTTAAATTACCCCTTGATGAAAAAAATAAATATCTAGCTGTAGACTCTTTTTTAAGCAAAAAAATTATTATGATTGACGATATTTATGCTGCACCTGAATATGAATTTTTAGGAGCAAAAGAAGATGATAAATATAGTACATTTACTTTCAACGATAAAGAAATTATTTCAATGATTAGTGCTTTTATTTCCTTATCTATTTCAAAAGCTCAAGATGATATTGTTAAATTACAAGAATTAAATGCAAAACTAGAAAAATCAAATGAAAATTTAGAAAGAAAAATTGAAGAGAGAATTATTGAAAATCAAAATAAATCTGCAATCATATTTCATCAATCAAAAATGGCTTCTATAGGTTAAATGATCGAAAATATAGCTCACCAATGGAGACAACCACTTTCTACAATTTCTACGCTTGCTAGTGGAGTTTGCCTTAATTTAGAAGTAGCAAATGATAATAAAGAAAATAATATTTCGCAATTAAGACAAATAGTGGAAACCACGCAAGTTTTATCAAAAACCATTGATGATTTTAGAGATTTTTATAATGTTGATACAATGGATGAAAATTTTAATATTTTAAATTCAATACAAAAGAGTTTGGAAACTGTACAAACAGATTTAAGTATTAATGATATAAATATAATATCAAACATTGATAGTAGACTATATATTTACGGTTTAAAAAATGAATTTACACAATGTCTGAAAAAAGATATATATTTATTGATTTATATGAAAAAAACAATAATATATATTTAGAAATAAAAGATAATGAAAGAGGAATTGATACTTTAGTTAAGAAAAATATTTTTGATGAACATTATTCTAGTAAAATAAATAAACAAGCAGCAGGAGTTGGTTTATATTTAACAAAACTTATAATAGAAAAACATATGAAAGGAACTTTATTAGTTGAAAATAAAGAGTTTTTATATAAGAATGAACATTTCTATGGAGCACTTTTTACAATCAAACTACAAGGATAATTTATCCTAAATAGCTTGTATATGCACTTATTGTAAGAAGACTTAATAAAACACCTAATACAAGTGAATTAATAGCTATTTTTTCATCTAAACCACCTTTTATAGCTAAAACAGTAGCCATAGTCATAGGCGGCATTGCAACTTCAATAATAGTTACTTTTACCCAAGTTTGATCTATTCCATAAAAAAGCTGAAATCCAATTAGTACAATAATTGGAACTATTACCATTTTTAGTAACATTGCCATTGATACAATATGGAATTTAACAAATATATTTTTAAGTTCAAGTTTCATACCAATTGCAATCATAGCAATTGGTACTAATGTAGCTCCTAAAGTTTCGCTTGTTAAAATCAAGAAATTTGGTACTTCAAAGTTTTTTGCAAGAATAGTTATAAAAAACATTAATGATGGAGGGAAAAGTAGAACGCTTTTAAATATTGATTTAGTGTCATTTTTTCTGCCACTTCCCCATGTAATTATAAACATTCCCACAGATACAAGTAGTAAAAAAGAGCCAAATAAATCATAAATCAATCCATAAACAATGTAATCTTGTCCATAAAAAGCATCAATATATGAAAAACCAATAAATGAAGTATTCCCAAAAGTAGACATTATCATAAATGTTGCTAATAACAATTTATTTAATTTCATCATTTTACCAATAAAATATGCAAGTGTAAGATTAAATAAAATAAAACACATAAACATTAAGATAAGACCTAATATTTTTGTATCTAATACTAATGGATATATTTTAGAAAATACAATAGCCGGTAAAGAAAAGTATATAATAAATTCAATAAGCTGTTTTGAATTATCGTGATATATTATTTTGAATAAATATCCAAAAAGAAGATACATAGCAATTGGTAATACAGGATCTAACATGTTAACCTTTTTTTAAACGATTATATTTAATATAATCTTGTAAAGTTATTATGTATACTTCTCTTATGAAAATAATTAAATTAAATGAAGTAGATTCAACACATACGTACCTAAAAAATTATATAAAAGAAAATTCTTACACAGAAGCTATTTGTATTACTAGTGATTATCAAAGCAGTGGTATTGGAAGTCGTGGAAACTCTTGGACAGGAACAAAAGGAAATTTATTTTTTTCTTTTGTAATATCAAAAGATGACTTACCTTCTGATTTACCAATTCAAAGTGCATCAATTTATTTCTCATATATATTAAAAGATATTTTATCTGAAAATAAATCAAAAGTATGGTTAAAATGGCCAAATGATTTTTATATAAATGATAAAAAAATCGGCGGTACTATTACTACAATATCTAATGATTTGATTTTCTGTGGTATTGGACTAAATTTACTATGCGTGAATAACGATTATGGGCACTTAGATATAAATATCAAATCAAATAATATTTTAAAATCTTACTTTGACAAATTAGAGCTAAAATATTCATGGAAGCAGATTTTCAAGTATTTTAAGATAGAATTTCAAAATAGTCAAAAGTTCCAAGCAACAATAGATGGCGAAAAAACCTCATTAAAAAATGCAAGATTAAATGATGATGGTTCAATACAAGTTAATAATAAAAAGGTATTTAGTTTAAGATGACAGAAATTATAGCAATAGCTAATCAAAAAGGTGGAGTAGGTAAAACTACTACTGCTGTTAATTTAAGTGCAGCACTAGCATTAGAAGGTAAAAAAGTATTATTAATTGATGCTGATCCTCAAGCTAATGCAACAACATCTTTAGGTTTCCATAGGGATACTTATGCATATAATATTTATCATGTTATGCTAGGAACTAAAGAGTTAAGTGAAATTATTTTAGACTCTGAAATAGAGAACTTGAAAGTAGCTCCATCTAATATTGGACTTGTTGGAATTGAAAAAGAATTCTACAAAAATACAAAAGAGAGAGAATTAGTTTTAAAAAGAAAAATCGATCCAATCAAGAAAGATTTTGATTATATTATAATTGATTCACCTCCAGCATTAGGACCAATTACTATTAATACATTAAGTGCTTCTAATTCTGTTCTTATTCCAATTCAATGTGAATTTTTCGCACTTGAAGGTTTAGCACAACTATTAAGTACAATAAAACTAGTAAAACAAACTATAAATAAATCTTTACAAATTAGAGGTTTCCTACCTACTATGTATTCATCTCAAAATAACTTATCAAAGCAAGTATTTGCAGATTTAGCACAGCATTTTGAAAATAAATTATTCAAAATAGATGAAAGTTCATATGTAGTAATTCCAAGAAATATAAAACTTGCAGAAAGTCCAAGTTTTGGAAAACCTATCATGTTATATGATGCAAGTGCTAGTGGTACTAAAGCATATACAAATCTTGCTCGTGCAATTACAGCATAAATACGTAATTAAATTTTTCAAGTAGAAATTACAAATAAAACTATAACTAGGAATACACATGGCATTAGGTAGAGGATTAGGGGAATTATTAGGAGAAGTTGAATCAGCTTATGAAAGCGGTAATACAAATGATTACAATTCAAAAGTTTTAGATTTAGATACATCATTAATTCAAGCAAACCCAAATCAACCTAGAAAAATATTTGATGAAGAAAAGTTAGAAGAACTAAGTTCATCAATTCTTGAGCATGGATTAATTCAACCAATTACGGTAATAGAAAATGAAGATGACACTTTTACTTTAGTTTCAGGTGAAAGAAGATTAAGAGCTCATAAATTAGCAAATCTACAAACAGTTAAATCAATTGTATTAGATATTGATACTTTCAAATTAAGAGAAATTGCATTAATTGAAAATATTCAAAGAGATGATCTAAATGTAGTTGAATTAGCATATTCTTACGCACAATTAATAAACGAACATAATATTACACATGAAGAATTATCAAAAAAAGTTTTTAAAAGTAGAACTTCTATTACAAATACATTAAGATTATTACAATTAAATTCTTATGTCCAACAATACCTTGCAAGTAACAAAATCACCGCAGGTCATGCTAAGGTTATGTTAGGTTTAAGTGATAACGAACAGAAAATGGTATGTGATTCTATTCTTGGTCAAAAACTCTCAGTAAGAGAGACTGAAAAGCTTGTAAAAGACTTAAAAGAAAAGACTAACTTAAAAGTTAAACCAATAAAAAAGACTAGGGATTTTGATTTTAAACCTTTATCAAACTTAGTATCACAATTAGAGTCAAACGACCTAAAAGTCAAGGCTGAGAAGAATTATTTGAAAATTGAAATCAACTCTCAAGAAGATATTGAAAAGATATCCTCTTACTTTAAGTTACATTAGTAACAAAATCTAAAAATTTACAATCTAATTTTTTCTTTTAATATAATTTTATAGTTAAATTGGCTAAAATATATGAGTTTTAGTTAAACTAAACTGTAAAAAACATGGAGGAATGAATGTTAGACATAAGTCCTGTATTATTGCTTAGCTCTGGTGTTATCTTTCTTTTAGTTCTTGCTAGACTAAACAGCTGTTTATTCAAGCCATTATTAAAGCACATGGATGAAAGAACAGCTTCTATTTCTAAAGATCTAGAAGATGCGAAATCAAACGGTGCTAACGTTGATGGAATGATTGCAGAAGCAAACAATACGATTGCTAATGCGAAAAAAGAAGCGGCTGCTATTAGAGAACAAGCTTATAAGGAAGCCAAAGAGAGTGCTGATGCAAAACTTGCAAGTGCTAAATCTGATTTAGAAGCAAAATCTTCGGAATTTGCTAAAAACTTACAAGACGAAACTAAAGCTCTGAGAGATTCTTTAGTATCTACTATGCCTCAATTTAATGAGAGCCTAAAAGCTAAGCTTAGCTCAATTTAAAGGGAAATGGATATATGAAAAGAATTTTATTACTTGGATTAGCTTTAGCTCCTCTTGCATTGTTTGCAAGTAGCGAAGGTGCGGTTGAAACAGATATTGTTCAAAGAACCGTTAACTTTATTATATTTGCTGGAATTTTATGGTATTTACTTGCCGATAAAATTAAAGCATTTTTTGCTGATAGAACTTTATCTATTCAAGCAGAACTTGACAAAGTACAAGATACTTTAAAAGCTTCTGAAGAAAAAGTAAACGCAGCCAAAAAACAATTAGAAGATGCTAGTAAAATGGCAGCTGAAATTGTTGAAAACGCAAAAAATGATATTGATTCTGTAAAAGAAAAAGTATCTGTAGCTGTTAATTCTGATATCGCTAATCTAGAAAAAAATCTAGAAGAAATGATAAAAGTTGAAACATCAAAAGCTAAAAAAGAAGTTGTTAAAGAAGTTCTTGAAGAGTTATTAAAATCTGATAATATCAAATTATCTCAAGATGAGTTAGTTAATATTGTTTTAAAGAAGGTAGCTTAATATGAATGATTTAATAGCAAAAAGATATGTTAAAGCATTAGTTGATGGAAGAGACACTAAGAGTATTACTGCTGTAAGCAATAATCTTAATAGTATTTCTTCAGCATTTACTGATGATAAATTTAACTCAATTATATCTTCACCAGAAGTTAATGATAGTAGAAAAGTTGAATTAGTAATTTCATTAGTGAAAAAAGCTGATAAAACTTTAACTAATTTTATTAAATTACTTGGTGAAAAAAGAAGACTAGAATTATTACCATTTATTGCAAATGAACTTGATGTTCAAATAGCAGAAATGAATAATACTTATATTGGTGTTGTATATACAAATAAAGAACTTAGTTCTGATTATGTATCTTCAATTGAAAACCAATTTAGTAAAAAATTTGACGTTAAATTATCACTTTCACAAAATGTTTGTGATTATGATGGTATAAAAGTAGATATTGACGGATTAGGTGTTGAAATTTCTTTCTCAAAAGAAAGATTAAAATCACAATTAATTGATCATATTCTGCAAGCAGTTTAGAACTTAACAAAGGAGAAATTGAATGGGTACAAAAATTCAAGCTGATGAAATCAGTTCGATCATAAAAGAAAGAATTGATAACTTTGAATTAAACGTAGATGTAAACGAAACTGGTAAAATCATCTCTTATGCAGATGGTGTTGCTCAAGTTTACGGTCTAAAAAATGTTATGGCTGGTGAGATTGTTGAGTTTGAAAATGGAGACAGAGGTCTTACATTAAACTTAGAAGAATCATCTGTTGGTGTTGTTATTCTTGGTAAAGGTAATGGTTTAAGAGAAGGAAGTTCTTGTAAAAGACTTGGTTCTTTATTATCAACTCCTGTAGGTGCTGCAATGGCTGGAAGAGTTGTTAATGCACTTGGTGAACCTATTGATGGTAAAGGTGCTATTGAATCAACTGAAACTAGATTAGTTGAAGAAAAAGCTCCTGGAATCATGGCTAGAAAATCTGTTCATGAACCATTACAAACTGGTATTAAAGCAATTGATGCACTTGTTCCAATAGGACGAGGTCAAAGAGAGCTTATTATTGGTGATAGACAAACTGGTAAAACTACAGTTGCTATTGATACTATTCTTAACCAAAAAGGTGAGAATGTTCAATGTATCTATGTTGCAATCGGTCAAAAAGCATCAACTGTTGCTACTGTTGTTAGAACATTAGAAGAAGCTGGAGCAATGGAATATACTACTATTGTAAACGCAGGCGCTGCTGATTCTCCAGCATTACAATTCTTAGCACCATATACAGGTGTTACTATTGGTGAATTCTATAGAGATAATGGTCAACATGCATTAATTGTATATGATGATTTAACTAAGCATGCAGTTGCATATAGAGAAATGTCATTATTATTAAGAAGACCTCCAGGTCGAGAAGCATTCCCAGGGGATGTATTCTACCTTCACTCAAGATTACTTGAGAGAGCTGCAAAAATGTCAGATGAAAATGGTGCTGGGTCTATGACTGCATTACCAATCATTGAAACACAAGCAGGGGATGTTGCTGCATATATTCCAACAAACGTAATTTCGATTACTGATGGACAAATCTTCTTAGAAACTAACCTATTTAACTCAGGGATTAGACCTGCAATTAATGTTGGTTTATCAGTTTCAAGAGTTGGTGGAGCTGCACAAATTAAAGCTACTAAGCAAGTTGCTGGTACTTTAAAATTATCTTTAGCACAATTTAGAGAACTTGAAGCATTCGCACAGTTTGCATCTGATCTTGATGAAGCTACAAGAAAAGAACTTGAGCTTGGTCAAAGAATGGTAGAAGTATTAAAGCAAGGCGTTAGTGCTCCTTTAGTAATTCAAAAGCAAATTGTTATTCTTTATGCAGGTGTTAAAGGTTACTTAAATGATGTAGCTGTTGAAGATGTTGTTAAATTCGAAACTGAATTACACGCATTCTTTGAACAAAAGTACACTAATATTTTAGACGCAATTAAATCTAAGAAAAAATTAGACGATGAAACTGAAGCAGAATTAAAAGCTGCATTAGAAGAATTTAAAACTGTATTTAGTGCAAACTAAGGATTAGTTAATGGCTAACTTAAAAGAGATTAAATTACAAATTGGTAGTGTGAAAAACACTCAGAAGACAACTAAAGCTATGAAGCTTGTATC
>CALKDR010000011.1 GCA_938084175.1 uncultured Campylobacterales bacterium | reverse complement strand
TATCTTATATTCAATTGCCCATCTTCTTTATTTACAATAAATGAAGTAGGATAAACCTCAATTGGAAAAGCATAGTTTTGAACTAACTCATCGTATATAATATTATCATCTTGAACTTTCATAAATTCAAAGTTATCTCTAGTTTCTTTTATTTTCTTTAATACTCTTAACTGTCGTTCACACCAAGGACAAGATGGAATACTAAACATAATAAATATATCTGTATTCTCAGGCATGTCTTTTATACTATTAAACTCTTTTGCTGGGCTTGTTATTAATAAACAAATAAAAAAACATAAAATAAATATTCTTTTCATTTAACTCTTCTTTATTATTTCACTAATGATGAAATTTCTTTAAACACTGGATTTTTTGCATTTACTGTTAATTCAAATAAAAGTGATTCATACGTTGTAGGAATTACACCAGCTTGAACTAGTCTAGTTATTGCTACATCTGTATCTCTTTGTTTTCTTGAAGTAACACAATCAGTAACAAGTACAGCTTGTAATCCAGCTTCAAGTAAGTCAATACAAGTTTGTAAAACACAAACATGTGTTTCAATACCTGCAACAATAACAACTTTTTTATTAGAAGCTTTAATAGCATCCATTGTTGTTTCATTTTTACAACAAGAAAAAGTTGTTTTTTCAAAATGTGGATACTCATCAACTAATTCTCTAAGACTAGGAATTGTTTCACCAATACCTTTTTTATATTGTTCATTTACAATAAAAGGAACGCTATGAACTTTTAAACCTTTAACAAGTGTGATTAAATTCTTTTCAATTTCATCTTTATTTGTAACATGAGGATATAACCTCTCTTGAACATCAACTAAACAAAATACTGCATCTTCAACATTAATTCTCATTTGTACTCCTTAATTTATATTATAAATAGTACTACAATAAGTTCTTTATTTCTTGGAAAATATTGCTAATTTAATTTTTTATTTAAAAGCTACTAACTCAGCCCGTGCAAGTAATTCTTTTGCACCTTGGTCTATAAATGTTTGTGCTAAAGTTTGACCTATAGTTTCAAAATTATTTATATCAGCTGTTATGTCCTCTGAAATTGATTCACTACCATCAGGCATTCCAACTATTGCTTGCACTCTAATTGAAGTTTCATTTACAATTGTAGCTTTTACACCAATAGGAACTTGACATCCACCTTGTAAGGTATCTACAAAACCTCTTTCAATTGTTGATTCAATATGTGCATCATTATCATTTAAAACTTTCAATAATTCAATTACCTCAGTATTATCAGTAGTAGTTTCAATTCCAAGTGTTGCTTGTCCCATAGATGGAATCATAATATCAGTTGAAATTGGATTGAAATATTTAACTTCGTCTTCAATTCCTAACTTCATAACACCAGTAGCTGCAAGTATAATTGCATCATATTCACCTGCATTTAACTTAGCAATTCTAGTATTAATATTACCTCTTAAATCTTTAAGTTCAATATCAGGACGTAAAAGCTTTAGAGCCATTCTTCTTCTTAAACTAGTAGTTCCAACAACAGCACCTTTAGGTAAGTCAGCTATTGAAGAGTATTTATTACTTAATAATGCATCTCTTGGATCGTATCTTTTAGTAACAGCAGTTAATTGTAAACCGTCTTCAAATTTTGTTGGAACGTCTTTTAATGAATGAACTGCTAAATGCGCATTTCCTTCTAGCATTGCAATTTCAAGTTCTTTAGTAAAAAGGCCTTTTCCTCCAATTTTTGCTAAAGGAACATCTAAAATCTTATCACCTTTTGTTACAAACTCTTGAAGAGTTATTTCCATATCAGGATAATGTTTTAATAATTCACTTTTAACAAATTCAGATTGCCATAAAGCTAATTTACTTCTTCTTGTTGCAATTACTAGTTTTTTCATTTTTACTTTACCTTATATTTAGTTATTTACTTGTACCTAGTTTTTCATATTTATTTCGCATTATATCTTTTTCTCCATTAACAAATATAGTTGGAGTTCCTTGAACCATAACTTCTTCACCCATTTTCATATCATTTTCCATTGAATCAATAAGCTCTATTGATGAAATATCATCTTCAGTAAAAGTTGTTTTAAATTCTTTATTAAATCCATTTATGATTTTCTTAATATCACTTTCTTTTGAGTCAAAATATTCATCCCAATCAGCTTGATAAACTTTTAACTCAATATCTTTAATATCCTTTTGCTTTGCTAATTCCATTAATTTAGATAATGGACCTGCTGCTGGATGTATTCTTAATAATGGGAAATGATAATAGTATAAAGCAATTGTGTCTTTATTTTTATTAACATGATTAATTACATCTGGAACATAATCCATGCAAAATGGACATAAAGGATCTGAAAAGATTACAATCTTCTCCTTTGCATTATGATTTCCCGCAATTAACTTTGACTTGTCATAATACTTAGTACTTAAGTTTGGAGTTACTAAATCTTTTAAAGACTTTCCATTTTTTGAATCTATTAAATCAAGTGATATATATCTACCATCTGAAAATACAATATCTTTTGCATTTATTATTTTATCTTCAATTTTTGCTTCAACATCTAAAATATATCCGTACCAACCTTGTATAGGTAATTCTTTTTTTAAATTAATACTAATATTTTCTACTTCAACATTTGGATTTTGTGCAATTCTTTTCTTTTCAAATTTTATTACATTATCATCACTAACATTTGCAAATAAACTACTTGTTAATAAAACAGCAAGTGTTAATACTTTTGATACATTTTTCATTATAATTATTCCTTTAGTTTAAAACTATAATATAGTTTAACTATTTATTATTAATAAACAGTTAATACTATGATCTTGATTTAACTGTAATTTTTTTGATATCAAAAAGTTCTTTTGCCTTATTTAACATAGGTGAATTAATAACATCATTTAATTGTAATTCTTGTTGAGCAGGACTAGGTGTTGAACTTTTATGCATATCAGCAACACAACCTGAACTCATTTCAACTTCTTCAATCATAGAACCTGTATCTTCATTGTTATCAAGTGTTTCTTCTTGTTTTACTTCAACTTTTTTTTCACTTTCAACTATTTGTTTTTTTACAGGCTTTTTTTCAACTAAGGTGGCTTCGTCCTTTTTAAAATCTAATTCAACTTCATTTCCATAAACATCTTGTGCAAAGGTTCTAATTAATGCAAAATGCTTATATAGAAATTTTCTATCCTCATCTTTTGCATATGAAATAATTGAAAGTTTATTATTTTCATAACCATTAAAAATAAAATTCTTTTCAAAACATTCACCTAAAGAATAATCTCTATCATAAACTTTTGATGTTAATTGTTCATATAACTCATCTTTTTCTTCTACATATGCTTCTTCAAGAGGTATAACTTCTACTTCTTGTAATGTATTTACTTCTTTATGCTCATCAATTATTGGCTCAACTTTTATCTCAGAAGATACTATAACTTCTGGTTTAACTTCTTCAATTACTTCTTTTTTGATATTTAGAGCTTCTTCTTTAGAACTTGGTAAATCGTCAAAAGGAGTTGGATAAGATACTTGTTCTATTGAATCAATTACACTTAGATCAACCATTGAAGTAGTTTCAATTAAAATTTTATCAGCAGCAGTAACTTCTTCGATTTTAGTTTCAGGAATATTTTCCATAATCTCTTCAGTAATATTTGACTCAAATGGATTTTCTTCTATTGATTTAAGTTCTGGAATTTGTATATCTTCTTTTATAATATTTTCGGGAACTATTTTAACTTCTTGCTTTACTTCTTCTATTTTTTCTATTTGTTTTATTTCTACTTGTTTTATTTCTGCTTTTGTAGTTTGTTCTATTATTTTGGGTTTTACATCTTCTACTTGAGATATAATTTCTTCAATAGTTTTAATATTAGTAGCTTCAATCATTTTCATTAATGATAAAATCAATACAAAACCACCATCAGAATTTATAGATAGAAGATGTTTAGCATCACCTAAAATTCTAAAAAACCTATCAAATAAAAGTAAATCAAATTTAGCATCTCTTTCAAGCATTTTATGTTTTAAATAAATACTCATTTCATCACAAATCTGAGAAACATCGTAATTTTCTAATTCTTTAATAAGAGGTCTTATATCTCCTGAACTTAAAACTATAGAAAATATATTATCCATAATTTTAGGATCAATTAATCCTAACATATCAACAACAGTTGATGTAGTAATTCTTCCACGAGAGAAAATAATAGCTTGGTCTAATAGTGTTAAGGTATCTCTTAAACTTCCTTGACCACTACGTGCTACTATTTCTAGTGCATCTGTATCAAATTCAATATTTTCTTCATTTAAAATATGTGATAAGTGATGAATTACATCTGTATCAGAGATTTTATTAAATCTAAAATGCTGAGTACGAGAAAGAATTGTTGCAGGTAACTTTAAAGGATCTGTAGTCGCAAGTATAAACTTTACAAAACCAGGAGGTTCTTCTAAAGTTTTTAAAAGTGCATTAAAAGCTTGAGTAGTAAGCATATGAACTTCATCGATTATAAATACTTTAAACCTTGCGGAACTTGGTTTGTATTTTGTATGCTCAATTAAATCTTTAATATCATCAATACCTCTATTTGAAGCAGCATCCATTTCAATTACATCTAAATGTCTATTTTCATTCGAACTTAAACAATTATCACAAACTTCACATGGTTTTGATGTTGGACCTTCTGAACATAAAAGAGCTTTTGCCATTATTCTAGCAGTTGAAGTTTTTCCACTTCCTCTAAGTCCTGAAAAAAGGTATGCATGAGATAATCTATTTGAATCTAATGCAAGTGATAAGGTTTGAGATACTGTACTTTGTCCTACTAAATCTTCAAATCTATGAGGTCTATATTTTAAAGCTAGTACCTTTGTTTCTTCTTTTAATTCACTCATATCTTGTATTTCCTAATTGTAATTTTATTTTTATATTCACTATTTTCAAATATTTTTTTAATCATATTTTCATTTATTTTATCTGTTGCATAGATTAAAATACCCAATGAACCTTCATTGATGTGACCTTTTTTAATACTTAAATCTTCTAATCTTCTTGCAATTGCTAAACCCGTTTGTATTAAAGTAATATCATATTGCATTATCTCTTTAATTTGTACTTGAACTAAAGGATAGTGTGTACAACCTAGAACAATAGTATCAGCATTTTTTTCTATCATTGGTTTTAACCAAGACTTTAACATTGATTTTGTTAAAGCACTAGATATTTCACCTTTTTCAATTTGTTCTACTAATCCAGGACAAGCTTGTTCTATAAGTTTGACTTCTTTACTTTCAAACAATTCATTAATTAATAATTGATATTTATCACCTTTTAATGTAGCAGGTGTTGCTAGAATTCCAATATAGTTTGTTTTTGTAGATTCAATAGCAGGTTTAACACCAGGTTCGGTACCAATTATAATAAGATTGTTAAATTTTTCACGTAAGCTTTTAATTGCTGCAGAAGTTGCTGTATTACAAGCAACTATTAATGCTGATATTTGATGTTTATTGATTAAGAATTCTGTAATTTCAATACTACGTTTTAAAATCTGTTCTTGTGTTTTTTCACCATAAGGGGCGTGCATAGTATCAGCCACGTAGAAAATATCAGCACCCTTAAATATATCAGAAATAGCACTTACAACAGTTAGTCCACCTAACCCAGAATCAAATACTCCAACTTTCAATTAAAACCTTATATTATTTTTATAGATTATACCTAAATATATTAGAATTCAATTCTAATATTTAAATACTATTTACTTTTAAAAGTGTAGTTTTACCAACCATTAATTCAACAGTCATTTTCATTCTTTTAAAAACACTTTCTTGTCTATATTCTAAATTATGTTTTAAACATAACTCTTTAATAAGTGGCTGTAGTTTTTGATATTGACTTAAAGGTAAATTTGGAAAAAGATGATGCTCAATTTGGTAATTTAACCAACCATGAGAAAAATCAATTAAATCACTTCCCGTGTTATAATTTACACTTCCCATAATTTGTCTTAAGAAAAATTCTCCTTGAGATTTATGAGGTGTATCAAATCTATATATATCTTCAGCAGAATGGTTTGGTACAATTACTAAAAATGAATGTAAATTTGCAATATATTCAGCAATTAATGTAATAATAAAAGCATTAAAAACAGCTTCCAATCCTAAAGGAAGAAATAATAAAGGAATTAGTACAAATCGAAAAGAAAAATAAGGTAGTATATACTCTTTCCATAAAATAGCTCCGTTTTTCTTAAAAGGATTAACTTCATAAGAGTTCACTTCTGGCATTTTTAACTTTCTTCTTTTTTTATTCTCTAAAATTTTTAATGTATTTGGAGCGTAATATGTAAGTTTCCAAGTTCCTGCAAAAGCATAAACAAATACATATCTTAACCACATTGGTGTTTTAGATTTAATTAACCATTGTAAATTGTTCTCAACATTATCAGGATCTGAATCTTCACCTAAGTGATAATGGTGCATAATATTATGTTCATGAGACCATGCTTCAGGTTTAATCCAGTCTAACCAATCAAAGTATCTTCTTGAATTCTTAGCAAAGCCAGCCTTTGTATAACGAAATGGAACATTAGGAACTTTATCATAAGCACCATGAAGTATTGGATGAGCAACATTTGACCATCTTGATACATTTCCAAGAGCTATTAAACTTGCAGCAAAAAAAGCAAGTGCCCAAAAAATTAATCCACTTAAAGAATATGATGATATTTCTAAATAACTAATAATAGCAACAAGTAAATAACCACTTAATGTAGCTGCTCTACCCCATCTTTCTAATTTTAACAAATGTAAGAAATCATCATAGGTACTACCATTTAAAGATTTTTTTACTTCTTCTATATCTTTTTGAAGCTGATTTTTATCAACGTCTTCGTAATTTGCGAATTTGCTCAATGCTTTTTCCTGAAATAAGGTTTTTATAATAGCTTTTAATTAAGAGAGTTATAAAAAGTAGCTGAAGCTACTTTTTATTCATTCATTCCTGCGAAAAATTCCGCATTGTTTTTAGTTTTTTGCATTTTTGAATATAAAAACTTAAGAGCTTCAACTTCATCCATTGATGCAATTGCATTTCTAAGTATCCAAGTTTTTTGTAAGATTTCAGGAGTAAGAAGAAGTTCTTCTTTTCTTGTACCTGATTTAATTATATCTAAGGCTGGGTAAACTCTTTTGTTTGCTGCATTTCTAGATAATACAACTTCACTATTTCCTGTACCTTTAAACTCTTCAAAAATTACTTCATCCATTTTTGAACCAGTTTCAATAAGTGCAGTTGAGATAATAGTTAAAGAACCGCCCTCTTCAATATTACGTGCAGCTCCAAAAAATCTTTTTGGTTTATGTAAAGCATTTGCATCAACACCACCTGAAAGTACTTTTCCAGAACTTGGTGTTACTGTGTTATATGCACGTGCTAATCTTGTAATAGAGTCTAATAAGATAACTACATCTTTTTTCATCTCTACAAGTCTTTTTGCTTTTTCAATAACAATTTCAGCAACTCTTACGTGATTTTGCGCAGGTAAATCAAAAGTAGAAGAGTAAACTTCACCTTTAACAGATCTTTGCATATCAGTAACTTCTTCTGGTCTTTCATCAATTAGTAATACCATTAATGTACATTCAGGATGATTTTTTGAAATTCCATGAGCTAAATCTTTTAATAATTCAGTTTTACCAGTTTTAGGAGGTGCAACAATTAAACCTCTTTGACCTTTTCCCATTGGTGCGAATAAATCAAGCATTCTACCTGTCATTCTTTTTGATTCATATTCAAATTTAAATTTTTCTGTTGAATATAAAGGGGTTAAGTTATCAAATAAAGGTCTGTTTTTTGATTCTTTTATTGGTAAGTAATTAATAGCTTCAATTTTTAATAAAGCATTATATTTTTCACTATCTTTATTAGGAGGTCTAACTTGTCCTGAAACAATATCTCCTGTTCTTAATGCAAATTTTCTAATTTGAGTTGCAGATACATAAGAATCATTTGAAGTATCAGAGAAGTTTCCATCAATTGCACGAAGGAATCCAAATCCGCCATCTTTAATCTCTAAAATACCTGTGAATAAAATAAATCCACCTGCATCAATTTGAGATTTTAAAATGTTAAACATTAAATCTTGTCTTTTTAATTCTTGAGGGTTTTCTACTTCTAATTGCTTAGCAATATTTAAAAGTTCTTCTAATGTAAGTTCTCTTAATTGCTCAATCTTATATCCTTCAACAGGGATATGCGTTCTAGCTTTTCTAGGACTTTTTGTTTTATTCTGAGTTTTTGACTCTTCCATAAGTGATGTTTACCTTTTTGATTGTACATAATATAGTGTATGTAATTTGTAGTTTTTGTAGTTTTTATTAGTATTTCTCTAATTGTAGTGTTAATTTTAAAATTTGTCAATTATTTTTGTTTTAACTTTAAAAAAGGCAAAAAAAAAGGTATCAATATATATTGATACCTTTTTATTTAAAAGAAGCGATTATTATAAATCACCCTCATGTTTTCCTAAATATTCAGCAACACCTTCAGTTGATGCTTTCATACCTTCGTCACCTTTAGACCAACCAGCAGGACAAACTTCACCATGCTCATTAGTAAATAACATAGTATCTACCATTCTGATCATTTCATCAATGTTTCTACCTAATGGTAAATCATTAATTACAGAATGTCTAACAGTTCCATCTGCGTCAATTAAGAAAGATCCTCTTAATGCAACAGCTTCACCAAATAATACGTCGTAATCTTTAGAAATTTGCTTAGATAAATCTGCAACTAATGGGTATTTAATTCTTCCAATTCCACCATTATTTACATCAGTTTCTCTCCATGCAAAGTGTGAAAATTGTGAATCAACAGAAACACCAATAACATTAACACCTCTTGAAGTAAACTCATCGATTCTCTTAGAGAAAGCAATAATTTCAGATGGACATACAAAAGTAAAGTCTAATGGGTAGAAAAATAATACTGCACCTTTTTCACCAATGTTTTCATATAAATTAAAATCTGATACTATTTGACCGTCTGCAAGTACAGCTGTTGCTGTGAAATCTGGAGCTTTTTTTGTTACTAACATATATATAATCCTTTTTTTTTGTTAATTTTTTGTATTTGCATTATATAACAAATATCATAAATAAAAACTACAAATAAACTTAAATTTTAAAATTCATAAAAATCTTTATTCTTTAATAAATTTTATCTTCTAATTAATTTGTTTCTAAATTTACTTATTTTAGTATTAAAATTTCCAATACTTGTTTTTTAAAGTTAATTTTATAATTTGTGTGATAAAGTTTTTTAAATTTAAAAGGAGTTATATATGGCAGTAATAATTACAGATATTTGTATTAGTTGTGACGCATGTTTAGACGAGTGTCCTACGGAATCAATAGTAGACAATGATGAGAACCCAACAGGTGAAGATATTTATTATGTAAACCCAGAGACTTGTACAGAGTGTATTGGTGATAATGACGCACCAGCATGTGCTGATGCATGTCCTACTGAAGGATGTATTCAATGGGATGCTAGAGATTCTTCAGCTAATCCAGTTAGAGAGGGAAAAACAGCTGGCGAAGCTTGTGTTGAAGACTAATTTTTAATTAGCTTTACAATTTTTACAACTCACAAAAAGGTAAGTAATTTATAATTACTTGCCTTTTTTTTATTTTTTAGATATAATCCGCGACTTAATAAAAATCGAGGAATAACACTATGGAACAAACTTTATCAATCATTAAACCAGACGCAGTAGCAAAAAATGTTGTTGGAAAAATCTTATCAAGATTTGAAGACGCGGGACTAAGAATTGCAGCAACTAGAAAAATGCAATTAAGTAAAGCAGATGCTGAAGCATTCTATGCAGTTCATGCTGAGAGACCATTTTTTGGTGACTTAGTTGAATTCATGATTTCTGGACCAGTTGTAGTAACTGTTTTAGAAGGTAACAATGCAATGGCAACAAACAGAGACTTAATGGGTGCAACTAACCCTAAAGAAGCTGAAGCTGGAACAATCAGAGCTGACTTTGCAGAATCAATTGATGCAAATGCAGTACATGGTTCTGATTCAGTAGAAAATGCAACTAATGAAATTAATTTCTTCTTTGCACAAAAAGAAATTTGTTAATTATTGATTAATTAACTTATTTTATAATGAAAATAGAATTTAAGAAAGTACCACAAACTCCCAAAATTTTGGAAGCTGAGCTAGATTCAGTTAAAATTGAAGGTACTTTTTGTAAAATGTCGCAATCATTAGTAAAAATTGATGCCCAGTTAATTGGAAATGCAAATATTGACTGTTGTCGCTGCGGCGAAACAGAAAATATTGAAGTTAATGAAAAGTTAAACTTTTTGTTAAGTGATGGTATATTCAAAGATGACGAAGGCGAAGATTTAGTAATTGAAGTGGAAGATGGTTTAATTGATTTTGATGAAATAATTCAAAGTGAACTTGAAGCTATAAAAAGTGATTATCATATCTGTGAACAATGTTCAAAAGATAATGATAATTTCGAAAAAGAATTTTAGGAGAAATAAAATGGCAGTACCAAAGAGAAGAGTCTCTCATAGTAGAGCAGCAAAAAGAAGAACACATTACAAGATTACATTAAAAAGACCTGTTAAAGATACTGATGGAACATGGAAAATGCCTCATACAGTTAACCCAAATACTGGTGAATACAAAAGCTAATGCATACTATAGCTATAGATGCAATGGGTGGGGACTTCGGTCCTGAACCTATTATTCAAGGACTTATTTCTGCTTTAAAGAGCAATAATAATTTCACTGCAATTGCAGTAGGTAAAAAAGATGAATTATTATCTTTAATACCACAAAACTTTTTATCAAGAATAGAAATACTAGATACAGATGATGTAATTAGTATGAGCGATTCTGCTACTGATGCACTTAAAAGAAAAGAATCTACAATTTATAAAGCTATGGAATTAGTAAGAGATGGGAAAGCTGGAGCTGTTGTTTCTGCTGGTCACTCTGGAGCTTCTATGTCATTAGCAACTTTAAGAATTGGAAGAATCAAGGGTGTTTCTAGACCTGCTATTGCTACACTTATGCCTACAAGCGAAAATCAAAATACTTTAGTATTAGATGTTGGAGCAAATGTAGACAGTGATGCAAAAAATTTATTTCAATTTGCTGTTATGGGTCAAGTTTATGCAGAAGATGTATTACAACTTGAAGATCCAATTATTGGACTATTATCAAACGGTGAAGAAGAAAGCAAGGGTAATGAAGTTACTAAAGAAGCTTATGGCTTAATATCAAAAGTTCCAAATTTCGCAGGTAATGTAGAAGGTAGTGATATCTTCAAAGGAACAGTTGATGTTGTTGTTTGTGATGGTTTTGTAGGTAATATCCTATTAAAAACTGCCGAAGGTGTTGCAGATACAATCGGTAAAATCATAAAGAAAAGTCTCAAGAGATCATTAATTTCAATTGCTGGTGCAGTACTAATGAGAAAAGTATTTAAAAACTTAAAAGTTAGAGTTGACTATGCTGAATATGGTGGAGCTCCATTACTTGGAGTAAAAGCACCTGTTATTATAGCTCATGGAAAATCTAATCCAAAAGCAATACATAATGCTATTTTACAAGCAATTAGTGCAGCAAGCTCAAATCTTAATGATGATATTGAAGAAAGATTAGCTAAATATAGTAAATAAATTTTGTTTATTATACTTTTAAAATAAGGATATGTAAATGGCATATGCAGCTTTTAGATCTATTGGAGCATACGTTCCTCCGAAGATTATGACAAACGCAGATTTTGAAAAAATTATTGATACTAGTGATGAATGGATTACTAAAAGGACTGGTATCAAAGAAAGAAGAATCTCTGAAGTTAACGAAGCTTCATCTGATTTAGGTGCAAAAGCAGCGCAAGTTGCAATTGAACGAGCGGGAATTGCTAAAGAAGATATTGATTTAGTAATTTGTGCGACTGTTACACCTGACTATTTATGTATGCCTTCAACTGCATGTTTAATTGCTTCAAAACTAGAGCTTCCTCCCGTACAAGCTTTCGATGTTAGTGCTGCTTGTACAGGATTTGTTTATGCAACTTCTGTTGCAAAAGCCTTTGTTGAATCTGGTATGAAAAAAAATGTACTAATTATTGGTGCTGAAACTTATAGTTCAATTCTAGATTATACAGATAGAGGAACTTGTTTCATCTTTGGAGATGGTGCAGGTGCTGCTATTATATCTGCAACGGAAAATAAAGAAGAATCAATAATTGACGTAAACTGTTCAAGTGATGGTAATTATGAAGATTTAATTAAAACTCCAGGTGGAGGATCTAAGCATCCTTGTAGCCAAGAAGTTTTAGAGCAAAAAATGGCTTGTATTAAAATGAAAGGAAATGAAACTTTCAAACTTGCTGTTCGTACACTTACATCTGATGTTGAAGTTATGATGAAAAAACATAATATCACACCTGAAGATATAAATCATTTTATACCTCACCAAGCTAATATGAGAATAATTACAGCTGTTGGAAAAGCTTTAGGAATGAATGAAGAACAAACTGTAGTAACTGTTGATAAATACGGTAATACTTCAGCTGCTTCTATTCCTATGGCTATGAATTACGCTTATGAGCAAGGTAAAATCAAAGCAGGTGATACTGTTTTATTTGATGCTTTTGGTGGTGGTTTAACATGGGGAAGTGCATTATTTAAATTTGCACCTAAAAAGTAAATTTAGAAAAAACATAAAAAAAGGTTCAAGTTTTTAACTTGAACCTTTTTTTATGCCTAAAGACTATATGTATTGAACTAAAAACATATAAAAAATTGTTCCTGCAAAAATAGATACTAAATAGTTTTTTAATGTTAAATGTAATACTGCTGTAAATAGTATTCCACCTAATTCTTTTAATCCATAAGGAAATAAAGAAAAATCTACATCTTTTACTGAATAAACTATTAATATAGTCATTATTACTGAAGGAAAAAATCTTTCTATAAAAGTAATATAAGATGGTAATTCATTTTTTCTAAAAAATAAAAATGGCAATACTCTTGTTAGAAAGTTTACTATTGCCATAATTGCAATAGCAATATAAATTTCATAATCACTCATTTTCTATTTTCTTTCTAAAAGTAAACATTAATATTAAGGCAATTATAATAGAGAATATAAGCATTTTATCACTTGGAATAAAAAATAAAGAAAATAATGCTGCAATAAGTCCGATTATAAAAGGAGTAATATTTTGTAGGTTTTTATATTGTTCTATGCATAAAACTACAAACAAAGCAGTTAGAGAAAACTCTAAGCCTGCTGTATTAAATTTAATATTAGAACCAATAATTGCCCCAAGAGTTGAACCTATAAACCAGTATGATTGGTTAAAAGCTGTTAAGAAAAAGTAATACCATCTTTTTTTTAATTGTTCATCATCTTTAATTGTTGTAAGTAAAGCATATGTTTCATCAGTTAATCCAAAAATTAAATATGGTTTTAGTTTTCCAGCTTTTTTAAATCTTTTTAATAAAGATAAGCCATAAAAAGATTGCCTTATATTTACGAAAAAAGAGGCAATTGCAATATCTACAAACCCTGCTTTCACATTAAAAAAACTAATTGCTACAAACTGCAAAGCTCCTGCATAAATAAATAAGGACATTAAAGGTGCTAAGTACCATTTATAATCAAAAGATACTAATAATAATCCAAATGCAAAACCTAATACTGCATATCCCATCATTACAGGAATTGATACTTTGAATGCTTGTTCTATCTCTCTTTTGTACTTCAAATTAATTTTTTATTTGAATTTTTTATTATTAGGATTGTTTTTAAATACACTCATTGAATTTTGTTCTTGATTTTTATTAAATTTATCAACAGTAGCTACTGAATTAATATATAAAATTGATTCATCAACAACTATTTGAAAAACACTATGTAAAGGTATTTTTGCAACTGAACCAAAGTTTTCACTCCCGTAACCTGCTTCAAATGAAACGTAAGAATCATTTATTTCAACTGTAGTATAAGTATAATTACTTAATACGAATAAAGAGAATTTTGCTAATTGCTCTTTAATACTAGCTGGTAATTCTGGATTAAAAGTAATTCCATCTACATTTGCCGTAATTGAAAACTCTTGGTCATTATTTAATAAGTACTCCATTGTTTCTCGTACTTGTTTACATACTAGGTTTTTATATTCATTATTTTCTATAATATCTGTAATCATTTATTTAATATCCATTTATATAATTTACTCCTATTATAACTTATGAAACAAATAATTATGCTTATTTTTATCACATTTACAATAACAAATACTTTTGCCTATGAATTTAAACTGAATAAAAAAGATTTAGCCTATATAGATAATTCGCCTAAAAAGAAATTTATAATAAACAGACTAGGAAAGTACCAATCTTTAAAAGAAAAAGTTATTGATTATACATTAATAAGAAAGTTATCACATGTAAACTCTTTTTTAAATAGAACATTTTCAAAACATGATATTGATTCAAACTCTTCACTTGATCATTGGGCAACTCCTAAAGAGTTTTTACTTCAAGGACATTTGGATTGTGAAGATTATGCTATTTCAAAATACTTCACACTTTTAGAATTAAATATTCCTAAATTTGCTTTTACCGAAATTGATTCTTATAAATTCACCAAGGAAAGATTCACAAAAAAAGTTAAAGTAAACTGGGGGAAAGAAGATAAATGGAATAAATTACTTACAAGAGTTTATAAACTAAAAGAATAATCACTAAGAATATCAAAGTCAATCATAGCGTTCATAAGTGCAATTTTTTCTGCTTTTTGTAGCATTTCTAATGTTATATCTTTTTCTATTAATTCATTGTTATTTATATATCTAGCTCTTGTAGTTCCTGCTAATATATAAGATTTTGAAGTAATCCAAGTTCCATCATATAAAATTGCAATATTTGCTATACTTGTATCTTTTACAATTTTATTTTTTATTATGATGATTTCATCATTATTTTCTCTTTTATTGAAAAGAGTATTTATATTATCTCTATTTACTAATTTAGAAGAATATTTAATATCATCATCAAAGATAATTTTAAATGATTTGATTTGTCTTTTTTTATATTCACTAAATTGAACATCAATTATTCCACTATTATCATAAATGACTTTGCATTTTAATAATTTAGAATTTGGAGGATATATATACTCAGCTAAATTTATATTTAATCCAATTGTATTAGATATTCTTTTACAGTGATAATCTAAATTAAATACTTCATAATCATCACATTTAATTGTTTCAAAATATTCATTCATTAAAAAACCTTTAGTATTTTTTAAAAGGGTAAGTAAATTTTATCAAGTAGTTCTTGATATTCTGACTCAGCATTTGAATCACAAGTAATTCCTCCACCACTTTTATAGTAAGTTTCTTTTTCTTTATTTTCTTCTATAAATCTAATCATCACAGAAGAATCTAAAGATTTCCCATCAAAAACTCCAAATATCCCTGTATAAAAATCTCTATCATAATCTTCTATATTTTCTAATATTTGTATTGTTTGCTTTTTTGGAGTTCCTGTTATTGAACCTGCTGGTAGTAATGAAGTTAAAATACTGCCTATTCTTTCATTCCAATTATCTTCTAAATGTCCTGAAATTTTAGAGCTTACTTGTAAAAGTTTTTTTTCACCTGCATTAATTTTATCAATAAACCTAAACTTATCAACTTTTACTTTTGAAGATACAATTGCTAAATCATTTCTTAATAAATCTACAACCATTGTATGCTCAGCCATTTCTTTTACATCACCTAAAATCTTTGCTTGTGCATTTGGTATTGATGCATCAATAGTACCTTTCATAGGATAAGTAGATATTTTGTTTTTTTTTATTTCTATAAAACGTTCTGGGGAAAAGCATACGAAATTATCATCATTATGCTCAAACCTTAGTTTAAATTTTGCATTAACTTTTTCATATATTTCATCAAGTGAATATTTTGTTTTAATTTTTGTTTCTGCAGTTAAGTTTAAAAGATATGTATTTCCCATTTTTATTTGTTCTTGTAAAAAATCAAATTTTTTCTCATATTTATAAAAACTCATAGGATATTTATCAATTTTTGTTTTATGTTTTATTTTAGAACTTGCATCACTATTAATTTCATATTTTATATTTTTAGGAAGCTTTGAGAGTTTTTGAATATAAGATTTTTTTAAATCATAAGAGATTACAAACAAAAAAGGTTCTTTAAGGGAACCTAGTTCATTTAATTTTTCTTCTAAACATTTATTTTGCAAATTTTATGTTCTAATTTTAATTTATTTTATTAATTTTTTAAGAATTGCCATTCTAACAAGTACACCATTTGTAACTTGGTCTAGAATTTTATTTCTTGGATCTTTTAACATCTCATCTGAGATATCTACATTTCTATTTACAGGACCTGGGTGTAATAATAAAATATCTCTATCTCCAAATGTTTGGCTAGTAATACAATAATCATTTGCATATTCTTGTATTGATTCAAAGAAGATTTCATTATGTCTTTCTAATTGAGTTCTTAAACTCATAACAACATCAACTTCATCAATAATCTCATTGATATTGTCATATTGTTTATGATCACTATGTTCAGCTTTGAAACAATCAGGTGCTACAAAAACTACTTCCATACCAAATCTTGGAAGTAATTTTCTGTTAGAACCTGCAACTCTTGATGTTCTAACATCACCAACAATTGCGATTTTTTTCCCTTCAATATGACCATTAAAATGTTCTCTAATAGTGTATAAATCAAGTAATGCTTGTGTAGGATGAGCATGTTTCCCATCTCCTGCATTTATAATTGGACAATCTACATGATCAACTAAAGTTCCAGGTAATCCACAATCACTATGTCTCATAATAATTGCATCAGGTTTCATTGCATTAATATTAGCAACTGTATCAAAAATAGTTTCTCCTTTGCTTCTTGAAGATGTTCCAACATCTAAAGAAACAACTTCTGCTCCTAATCTTTTTGCAGCAATTTCAAAAGCACTTCGTGTACGAGTTGAATTTTCAAAAAATAGTGTAACTATAATTTTCCCATCTAATATTTTATTAGATTTCATATTTTCAAACTCTTTTGCATCCTTGAAAAGTTCTATAATCTCTTCTACACTAAAATCTGCCGTTCTAATTAAATGCTGCATTTTCTTCCTTTTTTTTACTTTGGATTGTAGCAAAAAGCTCTTTAAAAATTAGAAATTTAATGTATAATGTAAAACTTTATTTTTAGGAAAACTTTATATGAAACTTCACTTACTTTTCTTTATTTTGATTACACTTTTTTTTACAGCTTGTTCAATTAAACCACTTGAACCAATTAAATTTGAAACAATAAATAAAGAGGTATCTTTTGTAAATGAAATTAAACCAATATTAGATAACAGATGTGTTTCTTGTCACTCTTGTTATAACTCACCATGTCAATTAAAACTTTCATCTTTTGAAGGTTTGCAAAGAGGTTCATCAAAAGAAGATATATATGGAAATAGACTAAGTGCTGCGAATCCAACAAGATTGTTTACAGATGCAATAAATGAAAAACAATGGAGAGAAAAAGGTTTTTTTTCTGTTACTGATTATTTAAAACAAACAGAAGAATCAGGAAAATCAAAAGAATCAATTATTATGCAATATTTATTTCAAAAAAATAAAAATCCTTTAAATATTGGTGAATATTCTCCTGAAACAGATGAATTATCATGTGTAAAAAATAATGATGAATTAGCAGTATTTTTTGATGAAAACCCACATAAAGGGATGCCTTATGGCTTTCCTGCTTTGGAGAAAAAAGAGTACAACTTATTAATGACTTGGTTAAAACAAGGATATAAAGATGATACACCTAAAAATATAATTCCTAAAAAAGAGCAAATACAAATAACGAAGTTTGAAAAATTCCTAAATAATCCAGAGATTAAACATAAAGTAAGTGCAAGATATATCTATGAGCATTTGTTTTTAGCACATATTTCTTTTGATGAAAAAAGTGAGAACTTTTATGAATTAGTTCGTTCAAAAACTCCAAGTAAAAAAGATGTTCAAATAATAGCAACGAAATTTCCATATGATAAAATTGAAGGTGAGTTCTTTTATAGATTTAGAAAAATAGAATCAACAATTGTTCATAAAACTCATATGGTTTATAGTTTAAATGATGAAAAACTTTCAAGATATAATGAGCTGTTTATAGACAAAAAATGGGATATAAAACCCTATTTAACATCTTATAATCCGAAAATTGCAGCAAATGCTTTAAAAGTATTTGAACAAATTCCTGCACAAAGTAGATATGAGTTTATGCTTGATAATATTCACTATACAATTATGACTTATATTAGAGGTCCTGTTTGTAAAGGTCAAGTAGCATTAAATGTAATTCAAGACCATTTTTGGGTTATGTTTATGGATCCTAAATACGATGTATCATTGCATGATAATTTCTTTTTGCATGACAATATTGATAACTTATTTATCCCAAATCAATATGGAGACAATCCAAGTATTTTAAAAACTATAAGTATTTTAGATAACTATGAATTAGCAAAAAATTACCAATTAAATAAATCAGAAATATACAAAAGGTATTATCCAAATGGTTTGGATATAAATTCTATTTGGAAAGGTAATAAAAATAGTAATGATTCAATACTTACTATTTATAGACATTTTGATTCTGCATCTGTACATAAAGGAGCTTTAGGAAATATTCCTAAAACTTTATGGGTAATTGACTATCCATTATTAGAAAGAATTTATTATTCACTAGTTGCTGGTTTTGATGTATTTGGAAATACTCCTCATCAGTTATTAGTTAGAAAACATATGGATAGACTTAGAATTGAAGGAGAGAGTAACTTCTTAGAATACCTTCCAAAAGACTCTAGAACAGATTATTTCAATTCATGGTATCAAGGATGGTTAGCATCACAGTTAAGTGTTTATATTCCATCACAAGTGCAAAGTG
>CALKDR010000010.1 GCA_938084175.1 uncultured Campylobacterales bacterium | reverse complement strand
GAACCTGGAAGTCAAGCTCTTCATCGCTGATAATACTGCAGGGTCCCCTTGTGGAAACGTAGGCCGCTGCCAGCTCTTGAGTATTTACACAAAAGCTTAGCTTATTCAACTCTTCCGTTGTTTATGCTAAGCTTTTTTTTTAGCCTGCTTTTTCTCTTTTTTACGCTTTATTCCCATATCTCTTTATACTTTATTCTCTTTTACTCTTTTTTCTATTTATTATGAAACAATAATAGCAATATAGGGTAAGTATTTTGCAATAATAGATAAAGAATATTTTTTTATTTTCTTATATAATTCAATAAAAAAAGAGGAATATATGAATAATAAGATTAAAAGATCATATATAAGAGAAATATTAGATGCAACTAATGCTAATACTATCTCTTTTACAGGAGGACTTCTTGATAAAAAAATGTTTCCATTAAAAGAATTATCACTTGCTAGTAAAAAAGTATTTAAAAATGCCGATTGTTTACAGTTTATACAAACAACTTAGGTTTTTATACTTCAAAAGATGAAATATTAATTAAAATACCTATTTCGTAATTATATCTAAATTCTTATCATTTAGGTTCTTTCTCAAAATTGTAACTCCAGGACTTAGAGTTCGCTGGATTCGCTCTTGTAAGGAAAATATTGATAACTTATTAGCTGCTAAGGAATCATTAGATTTACATACATCTACTTTTAACCAAATATTTTTAGATGAGTATTTAAATAGGAATAATCTATTTACTCATATATCTAAAATAAATAAAGAGTATGAAAAGAAAATGCAATATATGGCTAAGTATTTTAAAAAATATATTGCTTCTTTTGATTCTAAAAAACCAAAAGGTGGAATGTTTATTTATGGTTCATTTAAAATTGATTCAATGGTTTTGGCAAAAGAGGCTAGGTTTAATTTTCCAATGCTAGTTATAAAGAGATAAAAAATGGAATAAAAAAACTATCTTTAATTGTTGATAAATTTAAATAAGGAATAAACTCTTAAAAGAGTTTATCCTGCAAGTGCTTTTTTAACATTGTCATTTGCCATTGTTACATTCCATACAGGTTCCCAAACTACAATAGCTTCTGCTTTTTCTACTTCTGGTAATTCTCTAAGAACTGCTTCTTCTACCCAAGTTACAATCATTTGATGTAAAGGACAAGCTTTTGTTGAAAGAGTCATTGTAACTATTACTTCATTTTCTTCATTACAATTTGCATCATAAATTAATCCCATCTCTACAAGATTAAAACCTACTTCTGGATCAAGCACAGTTGATACTGCTTTGAATATTTCTTCTTTTGTATACATTATTTAAACCTTATCATAAATAGTAAATTTTTTAATAAAAAAACAGAAGCAACGCAGATAAATGAAGCTCCTGCTTTAAAAATCATATCGGACATAAATAGTAAACCAAGTGATGATATTACTACTCCTACACTTGCAAATATAAATTGATAATTTGCGTCTTTAACAGGAACCATATCAGCTAACATTGGAACTTTTTGTTTTCCTACAAGAGGTGAGAATCTTTCAAACCAAACTAAGAAAGGAACAATTTTATATAAGTGACCAATAATTACAAAAGCAATAAAGCCACTAAACATAAGCCATGAAGCTGTGAATAATAAAGGTTCATAATCTATAAATATGTATAGAAAACCTAATATTATAGATATTAAAAAACAAGCAAATGAAAAAAATAGTGAGATAAAATATATATCATTTTCTTTTCTTGCTCTTGTTTTATATATTAAATAAATTTGATAAAAGTAAATACTTAAAGATAATACTGATAATAAATATCCAAGTTTATCTATTATTGGTAAAGATAAAATTGCTGAAAGTATTACCAGGTTTACTCCAATAGTCATTATAATTACAGCATTATTAAGTGGTTTTTGTGAAAAATTATGTGATAGACTAAACATTGGCAGTAAAACTAATGATAATGCCATTATACTAATTATTATATATCCTAAAACAAGAGAAAAAACATGTGCTTTTAGCAAATTGTTTATATTAGCATCAAATTGACCTGCATATGTTAAAGCCATAACAATACCTATAATTACACCAATAAAAAGAAATATATTTGATACTAAAATACTTTTTATCACATTAGTGAATACTTTCACTTTTTTCATTGTTAAAAATATTTCTAATAAGAAAATAAACATTGAAATAAGTACTAAGAAACCACCGTAGGGTAAAAAGCTAGAATTATTTGAAAATCCAAAAGCCATTAAAAGTGTACCTATTAAAAGTAAAGGATAAATAATATAGTAAAACTCAATACTAAAATGTCCAACTTCAAGTGTAACTGGAATTAATTGTGCCATTGCTCCAAATATAATCATCATAACAAAGCCTAATAAAAATAAATGTGTCCATGATAATAAATCTGGATTATGAATATTTAATTCATTTATATTAATACTTAGTGCAAAAACTGATGATATTAAATGAAAGATCACACCTATAATAAAATAAGGTGCAATCAATTTAAAAGGTGGAGCAAAATCTTGTGTTATATTCATCATTTTATACTCTTTATTTATCCTGCACAAGAAGTTTGTGAAAAATCTGTTTCTTTGTTTGAACCATTTTTTGATACAAATGTAACACTGTGCATACCATTTTCAAGTTCATCAATCTCATAAGAAAAGTTTTGTTGAATTTTTGGGAATAATCCCATTGGTGGTTTATGATTAATCATTATTAATTTAGAATCTTTATCAAGTAATTGTAGTCCTGCCATTGCATTAACCATAGGTTCTGGTGGTCCACATTCTGATGTATCAAAATAATAATATGATATCCCATCTTGAATATATTTATAAAAATCTACTGTTGAACCTTCTATTTCTATTTTCTTTGCGTCTTTTGGTAATAATTGCATTTTAATCTCCTGAAATTTTATCTTGTAATGATAATCCTTTTTTTTATTTATATCATTGATTGGTATCAATATATTGATCTTGTATGATTTTTATTCACTTTTATCTAAAAATTTACTTAATTTTGAGTATACTTTGCCCTTAATTAAAAATAAGGATAAACTGTGAACTTCTTTAAATTAAAAGAGCATAACACAACAGTTAAAACTGAGCTTTCTGCTGGTTTTACTACATTTTTGACAATGATGTATATTGTCCCTGTAAATGGATTTATACTAGCAGACGCTGGTCTTCCAATGGATGCGGTTGTAACTGCAACTGCTATAATCACAATCTTAGCAACACTCTTTTCAGGACTTTGGTCTAATACTCCAATTGCAATGAGTGTTGGTATGGGTCTTAATGCATACTTTTCTTATGGTTTAGTATTAGGTATGAAAATACCTTGGGAAACTGCACTTGGTATTGTATTTTTATCAGGTATATTGTTTGTAATTTTATCATTGACAAACTTTAGAGTCTGGATTATGACATCAATTCCAATGAGTTTAAGAAGAGCAATTTCAGCTGGTATTGGTTCTTTTATTGCTTTTATTGGTTTAAAACAAATGGGTATGATTACTGCTAATGAAGCAACATTGGTATCTTTAGGTGACTTTTCTAATTCAAATGTGTTACTTGGAGTTTTAGGTTTAATTCTTGCATTCTCTTTTTATGCATATAGAATTAAAGGTGCTTTTATTCTTTCAATTGCAATTACTTCTATTGTTGCATGGATTTTTGGATTAGGAGAACTACCTAAAGAGATTCTTTCAGCTCCTGCTTCAATTGAACCTATTTTTATGCAACTTGATATTTTAAGTGCAATTAGTTTATCTTTATTACCTGTTATTATTACTTTCTTAATTACTGATATGTTTGATACATTAGGTACATTAACAGGAGTAGGAACTAGAGCAAAATTATTCCAAGAAAATGATAAAAATGATAAATCATTACAAAAAACACTAGAAGCTGATGCAATTGCAACAACTGCTGGTGCTTTAGTTGGTGTTTCTACTACAACTGCATTTATTGAAAGTGCATCTGGGGTTGAAGAGGGTGGTCGTACAGGTTTAACTGCTGTATTTACTGCTATGTTCTTTGTAACAACTTTATTTATGCTTCCATTATTTAAATCAATTCCTGCAAATGCAATTTATCCTGTATTAGTTGTTGTTGGTGTTTTAATGTTTACAGAACTTGGAAAAATTAATTTTGAAGATTCTGATTTAGCAACAAGTGCAGGAGCATTTTTAATAGTTATTTTAATGCCTTTAACTTTTTCTATTACAAATGGTATTGCAGCTGGATTTTTAGTTTATACAATAATCAAATTTGCTAAAAAAGAGTTTAGTGATTTAAATATTGGTATTTTGGTAATTACATTTATTAGTGCATTAGCATTTATCTTATAAGGAAAAATTTTGGAAAAACTTCATTATAGTTATGATCTATTTATAGATGATACAAAAAAATTAGTTGAAAGTTGTAAAGATTATGAGGCTGATGTATTATTAGCAATTGCTCGTGGTGGTTTAACTTTAGGACATTTTATGTCAGAAGCTTTAAATATGAGAAATTTATATAGTTTAAATTCTATTCATTATGAAGGTGAATTAAAACTAGATACTTTTAATATTTTTAATATTCCTGATATTTCACATGCAAAAAAAGTTTTAATAGTAGATGATATTGTTGATTCGGGTGAAACTATGCAAGAAATTTTAAGAATATTAAAAGAAAAATTTCCAAATGTTGAATTTAAATTAGCAACGCTATTTTATAAAAAAACTGCAGTACTACAACCTGATTATACAGTACGAGAAGCTACACAATGGATTGATTTCTTCTGGGAAGCTGACCTTAAAAAATAACATTAAACCCTTAATATTTTAAGGGTTTAAAACTATATAAAATATTACTTTTATATATAAATAGCTAACTTTTAGCTTACTTTTACATTCTACTTTGTATAATTTACAAAAAGAATATGGATATTAAATGACTTTTATTGATTTCAAAAAATTACTTTTAGATGCAGAACTTACTATTCCAAAATTTACAGCTTTAATTAAAGTAAGTGAAAAGAATATTCAAGCTTACAAAAAGAAGAAAGAGGTTCCAAATGCAATTGCTTCAATTGCTGCATGTTTTGCTCAAATGAATAAATCTGGAGTTGATTATAAAACATTAATTAATGATTTAGAATTAGTCAAAAAAGAAAAAAAAGGTGCAGGTTTTTCAAAAGAAAAATCTAAATCAAAAGATAGTTAATTTAAATACAATATTTTATTAACTTTTTTTTGATATACTTCGCAAAATCAACTTTTGGAAGTAATATGACACTTAATAATAATAGTAAAAAATTTCTAGCAATTGCCTCGTTTATGATGGCTCTTTCAATTGCTCTAGGTGCCTTTGGTGCACATGGATTAAAATCAATAGTAACAGACTCAATGTTAAAAATATACAACACTGGAATAGAGTATCAGTTCTATAATACTTTAGGTCTTTTTATTGTGGCTTTTTTAATAAATTTTAAACCTGAATCAAAAAAACTTAGAATAAGTGCTTGGCTTATTATCATTGGAATGATTATATTTTCTTGTTCTTTATATATTTTAGTTCTTTTAAATTTACCAATAATGGGAGCAATTACTCCAATTGGTGGAACATTATTAATTGTTGCTTGGTTAATGGTTACTTATAGTATTTTAAAGGACTAGGTATTATGACAACAATGGAAAAAATTCAAGAAGTTAGAGATTCTAGGTGGTTTTCTAATTTAACTACATTTATAATTATAGGATATGCTTGTATCTTAGGTTTTAAAACATTAGATGAAGTTGAGACAAATTACAATTTATTTCTAAAAGTTGCTGATTATTTTGTAACAATATATTTTGTATTTGAACTAGCTATTAAAATGGTATCAGAAAAAAAGTTCTCAAACTTTTTTAAATCTGGTTGGAATATTTTTGATTTTGTTATCGTTGTAATTACACTTTTACCTTTAGAATCATCAAGTTTTGCTGCAATTGCTAGGCTTATGAGAGTATTTAGAATATTAAGGTTATTTACAGCACGTCCTGAGTTAAAAGCTATTATAGATATGCTTATTAAAGCAATACCTTCTATTATTGATATTGTAATACTGTTATTTATAATTTTTTATATTTATGCAATTATAGGAAGTTTTTTCTTTGTTGATTTACCATCTGGACTTTGGAAAGATTTCTTAATTTCCATGCTTACATTATTTAGAGTTCTTACATTTGAAGATTGGACTGATGTAATGTATGAGGCTATGGAAGTTTATCCTTGGGCTTGGGTATATTTTGTTTCATTTGTAATTATTGCGGCTTTTGTATTCTTTAATTTGTTTGTAGCAGTAATAATTGGTGAAATGCAAAAGCTTCAAGAAGCAGAAATGAAAGAAGAACTACATGAAGATAGTTTAAAACTTGACATGCTTTTAGAAGAGATGAAATCATTACGAAGTGAAATAAAAGAATTAAAAGAGAAAGATAAATGAAAACATTTACAATTTTAGGTGCTGGTTGGTTAGGCTATGCACTAGCAAGTGAATTAAAAAATACATATAAAATTAAAGTATCTATAAAAGATAATAAAAATGAAGAAAAATTTATGAAAGAGGGTTTAAACCCTTTTTTATTAAATGAAGATGATTTAAGTTTTTTAGATGATTTATTAGAAACTAATTATTTATATATAAATTTTCCACCATCAAAGTTTAAAGATTATACTAATTTTTTAAACAAAATTTATACAAGTGAAAAAATCAAATACATTGAAAAAATTATATTTGTAAGTTCAACATCTATTTATGCAAATGAAGATGCAATATATAAAGAAGACTCAAAACTATCAAATGAAAAATCACCAAAAGTTTATGATAGTGAGCTTTTAATAAAAGATAAAACAGATATTATTTTAAGATGTTCTGGACTTATGGGATATGATAGAATTGCAGGAAAACGTTCAGCTTCAAAAGTAATAAGTGATAAAGATATCAAAATAAACTATATTCATAGAGATGATGTAATAAGTGCTACAAAATTTTTAATTGACAATAATATAAATGGAATATTTAATTTATGCTCCAATATACACCCAACAAAAGAAGAAATATATTTACATAATGCTAAAAAGTTTGGCTTTAAAGAATCTATTTTTAAAAATGAAAAAGGTTTAAAAAATAGAATAATTGATGGAAGTAAAATTACAAGTAAAGGATTTGAATACAAATATGCAAATCCTTTTGATTACTAATTAAAATACAGAGTGTAAAAATAGTTTAATTAGTATTAAAAGCTCTATCACCAGCGTCTCCAAGACCTGGTCTTATATAATCATTTTCATCTAATCTTTCATCAATTTGTGCAATAAAAATATCAACATCGCTATGTGCTTCTTGTACTTTTTGAACTCCATATTGTGAACCTAATACATTTAAACAAATGATTCTTTTTGGATTTTTTGTTTTTAAATAATCTATTCCATCAATTAGTGAACCACCTGTTGCTACCATTGGATCTAATAATAAAACAGTTCTTCCTTCTAAAGCTGGAATATTTTCATAATAAAGCTTACTTAATGATGTTTCTTCATCTCTTTTCATTGCTAAAAAACCACTTTTTGCATAAGGTAATGTTTTTAAAATACCTGTTAGCATTGGTTCTCCTGCTCTTAAAATAGGAACAAGTACAAGTTTTTGTACTTCAATCATTTCTACATCTAAAGGACCTTGCCAAGTATTTATATTTTGGCTAACTGTTTCAAAATCATTAAGTGCTTCTGATGCAACAATTCTAGATATTTCTTCAATTGTTAGTCTAAATTCATTTGATGTAGTTCTTACATCTCTTAATCTATTTACTAAATGTTTTACAACAACGTTTGTACTTTCTTTATACATATTTATTCCTATTTATTATATTGTAAGTTCATAACTTATAACTTACTGAAAAATTACTTATAAATTATACATTAATTTAATTTTAATTAACTGATATTTTGATATCATTTTATTATATTAAAAAAATAAGAGGTATTATGAAACCCACAGATTACAATTTTAGAGTTAAAGACTCTATTTTAGGTTTACAGTTTTTATTTGTAGCTTTTGGAGCACTTGTGCTTGTTCCAATTTTAACAGGACTTGATCCAAGCGTTGCATTATTTACAGCAGGTTTAGGAACATTGGTTTTTCAATTTGTAAATAGAGGTGCAATACCACCAATATTTTTAGCATCTTCTTTTGCTTTTATAGCTCCTATCTCTTATGGAGTTGCTACATGGGGAATTGCAGCAACTATGTCGGGACTTGTGGCTGCTGGTTTATTGTATGTAGTTTTAAGTACATTAATTAGAATAAAAGGTGATAATTTTATTCATAAGTTACTTCCTGCTGTTGTAGTAGGACCTGTTATCATGTCAATTGGTTTGATCTTATCACCTGTTGCTGTTAATCTTGCTATGGGAAAAACAGGAGATGGTTCAATTGTATTAGTGCCTTTTGAATCTGCAATTGTAATTTCTATGATAGCTTTATTAGTTACAGTTTTCTTTTCACTATTAGGAAAAGGAATGTTTAAATTAATTCCAATTTTAGCAGGTATTATAGTTGGATATATTCTTTCTTTAATTTACGGAATTGTTGATTTTTCAGCGGTTTGGAAAGCTGCATGGTTTACTATTCCAAATTTTACTACTCCTGAGTTTAATTGGCAAGCTATTATATTCATTTTACCAATTGCAATAGCTCCTGCTATTGAACACATTGGTGATATGCTAGCTATTTCAAATGTAACGAAACAAGATTATTTAAAAAAGCCAGGTTTAAAAAACACATTATTAGGTGATGGACTTGCTACTTCTGTGGCTGCATTATTTGGCGGACCTCCTAATACTACATATTCTGAAGTTACAGGTGCTGTTACTATTACAAAAGCTTATAACCCTGCAATTATGACATGGGCTGCAATTTTTGCAATTGCTTTAGCATTTGTTGGAAAAATCGGTGCTATTTTATCAACAATTCCTACTCCTGTTATGGGTGGCATTATGCTGTTATTATTTGGAATTATTGCAACATTAGGAATAGCTACTTTAATCAAAGCAAAAACTGATTTTACTTGTCCTCGTAATATGGTAATTGTTTCAATGATTTTAGTATTTTCAATAGGTGGTATGACATTTAACTTTGGTGGAGTTCCGTTTTCAGGAATTGGATTAGGAGCAATTGTAGGGATTTTCTTAAACTTGATTTTACCTCAAGCTGCTAAAGAGTAATTTTCCACAAACTATTCTTAAAAAGTAAATGGTATAATTAACTCAAAAAAGGAAACAAATGGCTAAATCAAAAGAACATCAATTTGATATTTCAGCAAAACTAGATATGCAAGAGATGAAAAATGCTATAGTACAAGCACAAAAAGAAGTTGATAATAGATATGATTTTAAAGGTATTACAAAAGATATCGATTTAAATCAAGGTGCCAAAACATTGGTTTTAACAAGTGCTAGTGATAATAAAATTGATGCAATTAAAGATATCTTAATTTCAAAAATGAATAAAAGAGATATTTCAATTAACTCACTTGAAGAACAAAAATCAGAAGATTCAAGTGGTGGAAATAGAAAATTTACTTATAAAATTATTGATAGCATTGAAAAAGATGAAGCTAAAACTATTCAAAGTGAAATTAAAAGTTTAAAATTAAAAGTTACTTCTGTTAACCAAGGTGACGAAATTAGAGTAAGTGGTAAAAACATTGATGACTTACAAAATGTAATGAAACATCTTAAATCATTAGAACTAAAAGCTCCTTTAGTATTTGAAAACTTTAGATAATACTTTATAAATATGCTTCAAAATCTTGAAGCATATTCCTTAAAATAATTTATACACACTTCATAAACAAAATTACTATATAATCACACAATTACAAATTAGGAATATATTATGAGAGTTTTATTATTAGAAGATGACAATTTATTAAGTGATTTATTAAATGACCATCTACTGGATAAGGGCTTTGATGTTACATTATGTTTAAATGGACAAGACGCTTTAGAGTATCTAATTGATGAAAAATTTGACTTAGCACTTTTAGATATAAATACTCCAATAATCTCAGGATTAGAAGTTCTTAAAACAATTAGAGAAGAGTATAAAAATAAAACTCCCGTAATAATTTTAACTGCATATCAAGATACTAAACATTTAAAAGATTCTTTTGAAAATGGTGTTGATGATTATATTAAAAAACCTTTTGATTTAGAAGAGTTAGATCAAAGAATACAAAGATTATGTAGACAGTTTTCAATTGAACAAAATAATAATATACAAATAACTGCTGATATATCTTTTGAACCTGAATCATGTAGAATTAATATGAGTGATAAAAGTATTAGTATTTCACAAAAAGAAAGAGATATATTAAAATATTTTTGTACTCATAAAAGTATGGTAATTTCAAGTGAAGAGTTATTACAAAATATTTGGGCTTATGAAGAAATGCCAACAGATGCTACTATTAGAGTTTACATTAAAAACTTAAGAGAAATTATAGGGAAAGAAAGAATTACAACTATTCGTGGAATAGGATATAAATTTGAATAAAAATGAAAGAAAAGCATTATTTAGTTTTTTATCTATTTATGTGGGATCAACTGTTTTATTACTTTCTGTGTTGTTATATATTTATTATAATGATGAATTAGAAGCAGTTGCTGATTCTTGTAGTATGGAAATGAGTAGTGCTTCTATGCAAATTGAAGCAGATATTCTAAACTCTTATATGAAACATAAAGAATATGTACCAAAAAAATTAGAAAATGAAGATATAAAATATGCTTTATATGATAAAGATCAAAAAGTAATATTCTCTTATTTACAAGAATCTCAGTCTGTAGATTTTTCAAAAAATATGTATGAAAGCCCTAATTTTGAGTTTTATATTACAAAATTAAATGAAGAAACAATTCCTATTAAATATATTGCAATTGAAACTTGTATAGGAATTGATAATCGTAATAGTTTAAAAATCTATGTAATAATAAAACTTATATTAAGTGGAGTATTTATAGGTTTAATAGGTTTTTTACTTGCAAGAATTTTATTAAAACCTGTACGTGAAAAATTAGACCATATGGATAAGTTTATAAAAGATTCAGCACATGAGTTAAATACACCTGTTACTGTATTAATGACATCTACTTCTATGCTTAAAAAAGGTAAAAATCCTGATAAAATGATGAGGTATATATTGAGTAGTTCAAAGCAAATATCACAAATTTATAATGATATTCATTTTTCTGCTTTTAATGAAATTAATGAAGATGTTTTTGAAGAGTTTAATTTAAGTATTTTAGTAAAAGATAGTGTAGAATATTTTAATGATATTTCTATTACAAAGAAGATTATTATAAATCACGACTTAGATGATTGTTTTATTCAAATGGATAAAACAAAAACACAAAAACTTGTTAATAATCTTATCTCTAATGCGATAAAATACAGCCATAATAATTCTACAGTTAATGTATTTATTAAAAATAATGTTTTAAGTGTTGAAGATTTTGGTATTGGAATTAGTGAATTAGAACAAAAAGAGATATTTAAAAGATATAAAAGAGGTACAAATATTGAAGGCGGTTTTGGTATTGGTCTTGATATTGTAAAAAGAATATCAGAAGAGTACAAATTGAAACTAGCTTTAAAATCTGAATTAGAAGTAGGTTCAGTTTTTTATGTAGATTTTTCTTCAATAATAAAAACTTCAAATACTAATACAGAAAAAAAGGTTTAATGATGAATAATATAATTAAAGATTTTAAAACAAGTAAATTAGAAAACACTAAGTTTGTACATCCTTTAAAACTTACATATAATTTAAATGGTAGACAAAAGGCATGGGAAGCTGTTCAAAGTTTTGATTCTGTTGCTGTTTTACTTTATCATGAAGAAAAAGAAGCTTTTTTACTTGTAAAACAATTTAGAGCACCTGTTTATTTAAATGATGATAGTCATTTATGTACATACGAATTATGTGCAGGAATAGTAGATAAAAAAGCTTCTTTAGAACAAATAACAAAAGAAGAAATAGATGAAGAGTGCGGATATGATGTACCTTTGCAATCAATTGAGAAAGTTACATCTTTTTATACGAATGTAGGTGTTAGTGGATCTTGTCAACATCTATTTTATGCAAGAATAAATGAATCTATGAAAGTTCATACAGGTGGTGGAATTAATGATGAACAAATTGATTTAATGTTTTTACCCCTAGAAGAAATTGATGAATTTATTTATGACGAAAGTAAAGCTAAAACTCCTGGTTTAATGTTTTCATTTTATTGGTTTATGAAAAAGAATAAGGCAAAAATATAAAATGAAAAGTTTAGTATTATTGCTTCTTTTTTTTACGGCTTCTTTTGCTAAAGATTCAAAATTAATAAAAGTAAATAACTCTTTTATTACAACATTTGAATATGGCGAAATGCTTTATAATAATCCAAGAGGAATAGGCTGTGATACTTGTCACGCAAAGGATGCAAAGGGGAAAAAGATAGTTTCCTTTCAACATATTTATAAGAAGAAAAAATATGACTGTGTATTAAATGTGCCAAATATAAAAAATGTAGATTATAAAGTCTTTTTAGAAAAAGTTAATTCTAAAAAAAATCCAAGAAAAAAGTTTTCTAAAGAGCAAGTATGTGAAAAGTTGATTTATAAATCAAGTATTATGCCTACGTATTTTTTAGTTGAAGACGAAGTTAAAGCAATTTATTACTATATTACGAACTTAAAATAAGAATAGCTTTATCTAGAAAAAGCTATTCCAAAACCTATTTTATGACTTTCTCTATTATAATCAATTAAACTATTTCCATATCCTGAAAATATTTGTAAGAATCCATAAGAGTTCGAAGTTGATAAAAATTCAGCAAGAGGAAAAGTCCAATTTAACTGTGCAGCTCCTTTATTCTGTGAATTAACTCTTAAATTATTTCTAAGCATTAACTCAAAATTGTGTTTTTTGTATGGATAAAGTAGAGTTATATCTCCATAACCATAATACTTATTAATATCAGGGTTATCATCTTCTTCACTTTTTTCAGGAATTCTATACCAAACTCTTGGAATTAAAAAGAAGTCCGATAGCTGAAGATAACTTTCTAAATAGATCCTATTCCAAGATCTTGAATATTCATTATTTCTACCATTTGATTCATGCATAAGTGAAATTTTTAAACCTTTTAATGTTTCACTATTTTCATAAGGAAATTGTACAAAAACTTCTGGTTTATAATTTGTTTCTCTAAATGGTGATGAGTTTGAACTAGTTTGCCAAAAAGATTTTTGAGTATATGCAGCTGATATTGATTCTCCAAGTTTGAAGAAGTTATATGAAATTGGTTTTTCAATACTAAACTGGAAACTTGTTTCAAAAGAACTTCTATCATCTGATTTATTTAAATCATAAGTTACAGGAAGTAGATAGTTTTTTCTATATGGATATAATCCAAAATCACCTGTTATCATTTGCTTTAAAGATGAATTAGTTTCTTTATCATCGAATTTATTAATGTATTTATTATAAAATTCACTTTTCATTTTTGTAAATGTTTGAACTTTATGTTCTTGGTTTTTAGATAAGTCTAAAATATATTGATCTTCTTTTGTAAGACTTAATGAAGCAGCTTTTTTATATAAAAGCATTGCTTCTTTATAGTTCTTATTCTCTTCAAATTCTTGTGCTTCTTTATAGATATTATTAAAGTCATTATTAGCATTTAGCAGTATAAAATTGAAAAAAAGTATTAAAATATATTTCATTATATGTTCCCTTAAATTAAAATCTTATTTTATAACAATTTTTGTTTTAATATACTTTGTAAAAAAGATTTATAATGGTATAATCGCCTAAAATTAACAAAAAAAGGTTATATAATGCTAGTTGCTCCGTCAATATTATCAGCAGACTTTGGAAAATTAAATGAAGAAATTAAAGCTATTTGTGATGGTGGTTGTGATTTAGTTCATGTTGATGTTATGGATGGTCATTTTGTGCCAAACATGACTTTAGGTCCAGTAGTTGTAAATCCAGTTGCTAAAGCTTCAACAAAGCCATTAGATGTACATTTAATGGTTGAAAATAATACATTTTTTGTAGAGCTTTTTGCTCCTTTAAAACCTAAGTATATCTCCTTTCATATAGAAAGTGAAAAACACCCACATAGACTTATACAAAAAATCAGATCTTATGGAATTAAACCAGCAATTGTTTTAAATCCTCACTCAACTCCTGAATCAATTGAGTATTTATTAGAAGACTTAGATATGGTTTTATTAATGTCAGTAAATCCAGGTTTTGGTGGACAAAAATTTATAAATAGTGTAGTTGAAAAAGCTAGTAAATTAAAAGAATTAATTAATAAAAGAAATCCAAACTGTCTTATTGAAGTAGATGGTGGAGTTAATGATAAAAATATTCATCAGCTTAATGATGCAGGGGTCGATGTTGTTGTTGCTGGATCTTACGTATTTGGAAATGATGATTATTCTAAAGCTATTAAGAGTTTACAGGTTTAATTATGAAAGTTAAAATTTGTGGAATTACAAACCTTGAAGACGCACTAAATGCAATAAATGCAGGAGCAGATGCTCTAGGTTTTGTTTTTTATGAAAAATCTCCTAGATATATTGAACCTTTTACAGCAAGAGCAATTGTAGAAAAATTACCTCCTTTTGTTCAAACAATTGGTTTATTTGTTAATGAATCAAATGCTTTTATAAATCAAGTATGTGTAAATGCAAAAATGCAATCTGCACAAATTATTGATGATGATGTTTATACTGATTTTAAAACATTAAATAGTAGATATATAAAAGTATTACGTGCAAAATCTAAAGAAGATATTATAAATGTAAAAGATGAATATATTCTAGTAGATGCATTTGTAGATGGTTTTGGTGGTGAGGGCAAAAGACTTGCCTTAGAATGGTTTAAAGATGTAGATTGCTCTAGAATGATTTTAGCTGGTGGATTAAATGATACTAACTTAAAAGAGTTATCTGGTTTTGGATTTTATGGTGTTGATGTAAGTTCTGGTGTAGAAGCATCAAAAGGCAAAAAAGACAAGCTAAAAATGATTAATTTTGTAAAAGCAGTAAATGAAATCTAAAAGAAGAATTATTGTAAAACCTTCTTATAAAGTATCAAATATTATTGATACTTTATTAAAAGACTCTATTGAATATGATGAGTTCCTTAGCCTTTTAGAAAAAGCCAGTGATACTTTTTTTGATACGCCTGAATTAGAATTTGAACTTTTATTATCAAATGGTTTACCTTTAGAATTTGATGAGGAAAAAATATGTTTAAAGACTAATAAAACAGCAATTAGTGAACAGTGTTTTTGTATTGTTGATATCGAAACAAATGGTTCTTCTGTAAAAAAAGGAAATCAAATTATTGAAATTGGCGCTGTTAAGTATAAAAATGGTGAAATAATTGATAAATTTGAATCTTTAGTTTATGCAAAAGAAATACCTTCATATATTCAAGCAGTAACAAATATAACTCCTTTAATGTTAGAAGATGCTCCTGTATTACAATCAGTTCTTAAAGAGTTTAAATTTTTTTTAGAAGATGATGTTTTTGTTGCACATGATATTAAGTTTGATTACAACTATATTTCTGATTCACTTGAACAATATGATTTGGGAAGATTAGCTAATAGAAAGATTTGTAGTATTGATTTAGCAAAAAGGACTATTGACTCTCCAAGATATGGATTAGGTTTTTTAAAAGAGACATTGGATATAAAACTTGATAATCATCATAGAGCTTATGATGATGCTTACGCAACTGCACAAGTATTTCAAAAGTCTTTAAAAGTTATAGATACCGAAAAAATCACAAATGTAGAAAAACTAATAAGTTTTTCAAAATCTTCAAAAACTATTGCCGCAATAAAAGAAAAAAAAGAAAAAGAAATTGAAGCAAAAAAAATTGAAGAACAAAAGGAGAATAATTAATGTTTTCTCAAGATGAATATTTAAAAGTTTTAGATTATGCAGTAAGTGCTCATAAAGAAGAAAAAGATAATAAAAATAATGTAGATATAGTTCATGTGACTTCTGTTGCTATGGAGATAATTAATGCTTGTGAGAAGTCAAAATTAGATGAAGAAAAAGCTAATCTTGCAATTTCTTGTGCATTATTACATAATATTATTGATGATACAAAAAAAAGTTATGATGATTTATATGTTGATTTTTCAGATTCAATTGCCAATGGTGTTGAAGCTTTGAGTATTAATAAGTCTTTAGATACAAAGCAAGAACAATTAAGAAATAGTATTGAAATGCTTTTAGAACAACCTTATGAAGTTCAAATGGTTAAATTAGCTGACATAATTATAAATATCTCAACTGCAAATATGTTTAAAAATAATAATGATAAGAAAGCTTATATAAAAGAAGCTAGTTTTATTTTATCATGTTTAAAAAACTCAAATATATACTTATCAAATAGATTAGAAGAAAAAATCCAAACTTACAAGAACTTATAAAAAACTTTTTTTTAAATTTGCTATTTGTTATTTTGGAAGTAAAAGAAGTAGTCTTTCGACTACTCTCTTTATGAAGCTTTAGAAGCTGAAGCTGCGTATTCAAGACCTAAGTCAAACGCTTTGTTATTAATATCATGTACTTTTGCAGGTACTTTAGAAAGCATAGTAGTTCTAAGGATTTCATTATCAACAGTTTCACCTGTAAAATAATTTGCCATAGCTAATGCTAATACTGATTGAGTAATAACATTTCCTACTTCTTCTTTTGCAATAGTAATAATAGGAATTTCAACAATATTCCATCTTTTTTTATCTTCAGGTGTTGCTGTTACAAGATTTGGCTCTATTACAATAGTAGCACCATCTCTTACACCAGATTTAAACTGGTCATAAGAAATTTGTGCAACTGATAACATAAAGTCAATTTCACCATCATTTGCATAAGGGTATAAAATTTCTTCATCAGCTAAAGTGATATCAACAACTGTTGGACCACCTCTTACTTGTGATGTATATGTTGCAGTTTTTAAACCATAACCACCATCATTAATTTTAGCAGCTGCAAAAATTGAACCTGCTAGAAGTACACCTTGTCCACCAACTCCTGTAAATCTCATTAAAGTTTTAGCCATGATGTTCTCCTTAGAATTGAATCATTGTATTAGTTTTGTTAGCCTCTTTTACTTTTTCGTAAGACTCACAATATTCTGCTGCATCAGCATCATGTTTTAAAATTCCTAATGGGAATTTTCCAACTTGCTCTTCAGGCTCTAATTTTTCAAATTTAGCTTTTCCTACAGAAATAGATTTAATCCACTCTAAGTTAGCCATTGCTGTAGCCATTTTATTTTTTCTTCCTAAGTTAACGTGACAGTTAGAGAATACTTCAATAAATGAGAATCCTGTATGTTGGAAACCTTTAACTAAAATTCTTTCTAGTTTTTTAGGATCTAACATAGTTTCTCTAGCAACAAATGATGCTCCTGCTGCTTCAACTAATTTACAAGCATCAAAAGTAGGGTCAATATTACCTTTACTCATTGTAACTGTCCACATTCCTTGAGGAGTTGTTGGAGAAGTTTGAGAGTTAGTTAAACCATAAATGAAGTTATTAATAATAATGTAGTTTAAATCAATATTTCTTCTTGACGCATGGATTGTATGGTTTCCACCAATAGCAAGACCATCACCATCACCACCAACAACAATAACTTTCTTTTCTGGGTTAGCTAATTTAATTCCAGTTGCAAATGCTAAAGTTCTACCGTGTGTTGTATGAACTGTATTACAGTTGATGTAAGAAGAAGTTCTTCCTGAACAACCAATACCAGAAACAACACAAACATCGTCCATGCTCCAACCAGTTTTTTCAATAGCTCTAATGATAGATTTTAAAATAACTCCATCACCACAACCCCAACACCATAGTGTTGGCATTTTATCTGTTCTTAAATATTCGTCATAATTAAAAGCCATGTTACATCTCCTTCACTTTTGCAATAATTTCTAGTGGAGATAAAGGTCTTCCATTAACTTTGAATAATGTATCAAAATCTGATCTTCCACTTGCTCTTTGTACTTCATCAGCGAATTGTCCCATATTTAACTCAGTAACTAGTACTTTGTCAAATTTGTCACATAATTCTTTGATTCTTTTTTCTGGACTTGGCCAGATTGTTTTAGGTCTAAACATACCAACTTTGATACCTTCAGCTCTTAATCTATTAATTGCTTCTGTTACACCTAATGAAACTGAACCATATGCAATAATCATAATATCTGCATCATCTAACATATACTCTTCATTAGATTCTAATTCGTCCATATGTGCATCAACTTTATTGAATAATCTCTTCATTAAAGCATCACAAATTTCAGCATCTTCAGTTGGATGTCCTGTTGGTCCATGGTGTAATCCAGTGAAGTGATATCTATAACCTTCAAACATTGGATTTAAAACAGCAGGTTGATCATCTTCACAACCATAAGGCTTGTAATCTTTTGGATCACCTGTGAATTTTTTTCTTGGAATTTTCTCAGCTTGAACTGTTTCTAAATCAGGAATACTTGCTTTTCCACTCATATGACCGATTGTTTCATCTAATAAAACAAATACAGGTTGCATAAATCTATCTGCTAAGTTGAACGCACGTGCAACTTCAGTATAACATTCGCTTAAGTTACCTGGTACTAAAGTGATTGATTTAACATCACCATGAGTAGGGTTTTTAGCTTGTAATAAGTCACCTTGAGCAACTCTTGTTGGTAAACCAGTTGATGGACCACCTCTCATTACATTGATAACAACTAATGGTAATTCAGAAATATATCCAACACCTAAGTTTTCTGCTTTTAAAGAAATACCTGGTCCACTTGTTGCTGTTAATGCTCTTTTCCCAGACATAGCTGCACCTAATGCTGCTGCAATTCCTGAAATTTCATCTTCCATTTGGATACACGCATCGCCTCTAGCTGGTAATGCAGTTGATAAAATATGCATTACTTCACTTGATGGAGTAATAGGATATCCTGCAAAAAACTGAACGTCTGAGTCCAGCGCAGCCTTTGCTGCTAATTCGTTACCTGTTGATATTAATTCTCTTGCCATTAATTCTCCTTAAGCCTCTAATTCTCTATAATTATTTTTAACAATTGCTTCTTTTCTATCTTTTGCTTCATCTGATAATTTAGCAAATTTAAATTCTTTTTTATCTGCTACATATATTGCAAAGTCTGGACACGCTAATTCGCAATCCGTACAACCAATACAAGAATCAGGATTAGCTACTTTTATTATTGAACCTAAAGTTGAATGAACTTCTTGTCTCATTACTAGTACACCAGCTGGACAAACAGATACACATTTATCACATGCTTTACATCTAGCTTCATTAACCCAAACAGGTGTGTTTGCAGGAGCTTCCATATTAGACATAATTTCCCCTTAAATTTTTTATTAATCAATATTTGAATAAACTCAATTATTATGAATGAATAATAACCTATAATACATCTAAAGAATAAGTAAAACTTTCATTTTAGAAATCTAATTTGGCTCTTGTTACATTTTGCTACACTAGTGCTACTTAGTTTATCATTGATATAATTAAATATATAAATAAACTTAAATAAATATATTAATATTTATACAAAAGAAATTCATAAAAAATATTTAAATTATCTGTAGGTTTATCTTAGATACAATATTTAAAATAAAAAAGGAATATACTTGGTTTTATATCAACCAAAGGATGGTTATTGTTACAATAGTGACACACATTTCTTATACAACTTTGTCTTTGAAAATTTAAAAAAGTTTAAAAATGTAAAAGGTGAACTTTTAGATATAGGTAGCGGTAGTGGAATACTTGGTTTACTAGTTTCACGTGAATATACTAACTTAAATTTGAATCAATGTGAAGTACAAAATACATTTCAATTTTTTTCTGTTAAGAATGCTGAAACTAACAAAATTAAAAGTAATTTATATAAAGGTTCTTTTTTAGAAATGGACTTTGATAAGAGATTTGATATGTGTATTTCTAATCCACCTTTTTACCATTCAAGTGTTATAAAAAGCGAGAATGAAAATATTAAGATAGCAAGATATAATGATTCTATGCCTTTAGAAGATTTTATTGCTAAAAGTTCTTCTATATTAAAAGATTCGGGTAAGCTTTTTTTCTGTTACGATGTGAAACAAATTAATGAGATACTTATTTATCTAAATAAGTATAAACTAAATTTAGAAGCTTTGCAGTTTGTACATCCAAAACAATCAAAAGATGCAACGTTAATTTTGGTTTATGCTAGAAAAAATTCTAAATCATTAAGTAAAATTCTAAAGCCATTATTTGTATTTGATAATCTTGACTTTACAAAAGAAGTAAATGAAATTTATAAAAAATCATCAACACATAGTATAAAGGTAGATATTGAACAGTTTAATTAAAAAAGAAGGTTTTCCTTATGCTTTTGAAGCTAGTGCTTGTGATACATGCGCAGGAAATTGTTGTATAGGAGAGAGTGGATACATTTGGATTAATATGACAGAAATAAATTTTCTAGCTAAACACTTAAATTTATCACTTGAAGATCTTAGAATAAAGTATTTAGAAAAAAAAGGTTATAAATACAGTATAAAAGAGGTAAAATTATCAGAGGATAATTATGCTTGTACATTTTTTGATTTAGAAAAAAGACAATGCTCAATATATGAAGCAAGACCAATCCAATGTCGTACTTTTCCATTTTGGGAGTACTTTAAAGAAAATACACAAGAGGTTTATGACGAGTGCCCAGCTATAAAAAATATTTAATTACTAGCTCTTTATTATTGTCACTTATTGGTTGTACAAACTCTACAAATATTGATATTACAAAAAATATCAATATAAAAGAGAATGTATTTAAACCAAAGACTAAACACTTTGATTTAGAAGATCAGTATATAATGTATGCTTTAGAATATGAAAATCAAAAAAATTATAGTTCTTCACGTGAAATATATTTCAAGCTTTTTAATAATACTAATAATCACGAATATTTATTGAAGTATTTAAATTTATCATTTATTCTTAAAGATTATGCAAGTATTAAAAAATATGCATCTTTAAATATGATAGAAAATATAAAAGAAGAAGAGCAAATTTTAAAGATTTATACATTTGCTTTATTAAGACTTAATGAAAAAGAACAAACACTTAAGTATGCAAATAAGTTAATAAACAAATTTTATCATGATACAAATCATGGTTTATTAGCAAGTATTTATTTAGATTTAAAAGAGTATGAAAAATCAGAAGAAGAGTTTGAAAAAGCATATGAACTTGACAAGTCTGTTCATACCTTGCAAACTATTACTAATATTCAATATTATCATACAAATAAAAAAAGTGAATCTAAAGAAATAATGAAAGATTATATTGAAAAAAACTCTTATCCTTTTTCATTATCTTTACAATTACTCTCTTTTTATGAAAAAGATAAAGAAAATGATAAGATTTTACCTATCTTAGAAAAAATGTATCTTAAGTATAAAGAAGAAAATATAGTAGAATCTTTGGGTAAAACAAGAGAATTACTAAAAAGATATTTGATAAAAGAAAACACTGAAAAAGCAATAGCTTTTTTAGAAGAAAATAATATAAAAGACATGAGCTTACTTCAACTATATAAAAAAACAAATAGATTAGAAAAAGCAAATGAATTATTAGATGATTTGTATAAAAAGACTAACAAAATTCAATTTTTAGCACAACAAGCTATTATCGAATTTGAAATGGCTGAGAATAAAGATACTGTTATACCTTCTGTTATTGATAAACTAGAAAAAGTTGTAAGTAAAACTTCAAATCCAGTTTATGAAAACTATTTAGCATATATTTTAATTGATTTTGATTTAGATATAAATAGAGGTTTAGAATTAGTAAAAAAAGCATTAATACTTGAACCAAATAATCTTGCCTATATTGATACTCTTGCTTGGGGTGAATACAAAAATAATGATTGTAAAAATGCATATAAAAATATGAAAAGAGTTGTTGATAATGCAAAATTTGAAGATGATGAAATTAAATTACATTGGGAAAAAATCAAGGAGTGTACAAAGTGATATTAGATGAAATTGTAGAAAGAACAAAACAAGATTTAGAGATTAGAAAAAAAGAGATAACATTAGATTTATTAGGAAGAACATTAGCTTCAAATCCTTTTGCACCAAGAGATGTAAAACCTTTTTTAACAGCAACTAAAGAAGAGCCTATTAGGATAATTGCGGAAGTTAAAAAAGCAAGTCCTTCAAAAGGTGTAATAAAAGAAGATTTTAATCCTATGGAAATTGCACAAGCTTATAGTAATAGTGGAGCAAATGCAATTTCAGTTTTAACTGAACCACATTATTTTCAAGGAAATTTAGAGTATTTAACTCAAATTAGAAGATATGTTCCAACACCACTTTTAAGAAAAGATTTTATTGTTGATAAGTATCAAATTGTAGAAGCTTTAGTTTATGGAGCTGATTTTATTTTACTTATTGCAAAATCATTAGCTACTAAAGAATTAAAAGAATTATATGATTATGCTTTACATCTTGGACTTGAAGTTTTAGTTGAAATTCATGACAAAGAAGATCTAACAAAAGCTATTAAATGTGGAGCTAGTATTATAGGAATTAATCATAGAAACCTTGATACGATGGAAATGGATATGACTATGTGTGACCAACTAATTCCTATGATTCCAAATGGAAAGATTATTGTTGCTGAATCTGGTGTTTCTAATGTTGAAACAATACAAAGATTGAGTGCGATTGGTGCTGATGCATTTTTAATTGGTGAGCATTTTATGAGACAAGCATCTATTGAAGATGAAGTAATAAAATTTAAAAACTCTCTTAACTAGGTCTTTAAAAGTAGATTATATACCTAATCATTCTTTGTTATCAGAGTTGATATTGACTCTGGTATACAAACTTATTAATCAATAATATATTTATCTTATAAGGAGTAAGATTGTAAGTAAGTAAAGTGTTAAGGAAAAACTTCATGAACAATCTTTCAATAAAATCCAAATTACTTTCAATAGTAATTTCTACAATTGTTCTTATATCAACGATATTAGCAGTACAAGTTTAATGAATAATTAAAATAAATCAAAAGTATTTAAAGAATATACTATTAAAAATTTTTTTTATAAAAAGGAATACTATGCCATTAATTAATGTAAAAATGACACATGAAGATGGAGGCGCTACAACAGAGCAAAAAGAAGCTTTAAGTAAAGGTATAACAGAGTTATTTGCATCCATTTTCAATGGCCGTGGTGCTTCTAGTGCTGTAGTTATAATAGAAGAAATTAATACTGATAATTATGCAATTGGCGGTAAAACAGTTAGTAATATAAGAAAAGAATCAAAAAGTAAATAAGGAAAAATATATTCTTTAAAATTAGATGAAGTTGATATATCTTTATATTTATAAAGATATATCACTTAGTTTAGTAATTAATTAAGTTAAAATTAGTCTTTGAATAAAGTAGAGCCTACTCTAATCATATTAGAACCACTAGCAATTGCTAACTCATAATCCGAACTCATACCCATAGAACAATATTTCGCTCCTAGAGGGCTTAATTCATCAAATATTTTTTTTGTAGTTTTAAATGATTCTTTGATAACTTTTTCATCTTCTACATGTGCCCCAATACTCATAACACCTTTTAGTCTTATATTTGGACATGTGTCAAGTATTTGTTTATAAGTTTCTATTGCAGTTTCTGGCATTACACCTGATTTACTTTCTTCGTAAGCTGAATTTATTTGTAATAAGATACTCATCTTTTTACCCTTAGCCTGAAGTTTTTTATTTAATTCTTGTGCTAATTCTAAAGAGTCAATTGAATGCACTAGTGTTGGATTTAAATCAATTAAATTATTGATTTTATTTTTTTGTAAAGTTCCTACAAAATGCCATTCAATTGGAAACTCATCTAAAGCTTCACTTTTACTTTTTAAATCTTGTACTTTATTTTCACCAAAAGCTCTTTGACCAACATTATATAAAACTTCAACTTCTTTGCTTGTTGAATATTTACTAATACCAATAATCTTTACAATATGATGCTCAGATATTTTTAATCTTGCACCTTCAACTCTTATAATAATATCATCTAAATTTTGTGTTGCAGTAATTTTATCCATTTATAAATATCCTATTAATATCATTATATATTCCTAGTAACATTAAAGCACCTAGAATAACCCAACCTGTAATTGTAAGAATCATAAATACTTTATCGCTTGGTTTTCTTTTTGTAATCATTTCATATATATTAAACATTATATGTCCACCATCAAGTGCTGGAATTGGAAGAAGGTTTAATACTCCTAAATTTACAGAAATAAGAGCAGTAATCGTAAGTAATGCAATAATACTAGATTCACTAGCATCAGAGATAACTTTTCCAATTGTAATAACTCCACCAACTTCACTACTTGGAATTACACCTTGAATTAATTTTTGAACACCTTGAAAAATCATAGTTGAAGCAAAAATTGTTTTTTCATATGCAAAAACTAATGATTCACCAAATGATAAGTCAAGCTTTATGATTTTTCCTGAAGGAGAAATACCAATCATTCTTTTTTTGATATCTTCTTTAAACATATTTTGTGCATCAGAGATATGAGGACTAATTGTTTTAGCAATTAATTTTCCATCTCTTTTTATATAAAATTTTAATGCACCTTGAGTATTTACAATTTCTTCACCAATCTCATTCCAAGTAGTAATTTCAGTATTGTTAATTCTAACAATTTCATCATTTTTTTGAATTCCTGCTTTAAATGCAGGCGAGTTTGCTTGAACTGTTCCAATTGATGGAGCTAGTGCTGAAGCTCCTATTATTGCAATTGAAAAGTATAAAATTGCAGCTAAAAGAAAGTTTGCAAAAGGACCTGCAAAAAGTATTACAATTCTCTGCCATGGTTGTTTTGTATTATAAGAATCATCACCACTTTCTACTAAAGCAGGATTTGAATCATCTTGACCTTTCATTTTCACATAACCACCAAGTGGTATTAGCGAAAGTTGCCAAACTGTTCCTTTCCACTCTTTAGCAAAAAGTTGTTTTCCAAAACCAATTGAAAAAACGTGAACTTTTACTCCAAAGTAACGAGCAGCTGTAAAGTGACCTAATTCATGAAAGAAAACTAGAAACGAAAGAACTAGCAGAAATGTTATAGTACCCAAGAAAAACCTCTATATTTTAAAATAATCTCTAATATATTCATATCCTGAATACATTGTTAAAACAACAGCTAACCATAAAAGTTCTGTTGCAAATGGCCAATTCATGATTAAAAAACCTATTGCAATCATTTGAATTACAGTTTTTATTTTTCCTGCCATTGTGGAAGCTACATTTTTTCCTTCTGAAACAGCTACAACTCTTAGTCCTGTAATAAAGAATTCACGTGAAAGTATTAAAAATACTGCCCAAGCTGAAGCTCTATCAATTACCATAAGACCTAAAAAACCTGCAAGAACAAGCATTTTATCAGCAAGTGGATCTAAAATTCCACCCAATTTTGTCATTTGATCCCAAGATCTTGCAATATAGCCATCAAAAAAATCAGTAACAGATGCAATAACAAAAATTAAACCAGCGAAGTAATCAAACCAAGAAGGGTGCCAGTGAGCAAAAATAGTATTATCTCTGTCTATAAAGAACCATAGCATTAGCGGAGCTAATGCTATTCTAAATAAAGCTAGAGCATTCGGAAGATTTAGAACTTTTTCTTTCATTATCTGAAAGTTGTTCCACCATCAACAACTAATGTTTGAGATGTAATCCATGAAGCGTCTTCTGTACATAAGAAGTAACATGATTGTGCTAAATCTTTAGGTTGACCGATTCTATTTAAAGCTGATAAATCAATAGTTTTTTGTTTTACTTCTTCATAGTTCGTAAATGCTTTAAGTGCATCAGTGTCAATAGGACCTCCTGAAACTGCATTTACTCTAATATTAAATTCACCTAATTCTGTAGCTGCATATCTAACCATTGCTTCTACTGCAGCTTTATTTGTACCATGCCCTGAATAATTAGGAATATACACTAAGTTTCCTGTTGATGATAAAGAAACAATAGCTCCTCCACCAATTTTTTGCATTCTTTTAGCAGCTTGTTGTGCTCCACAAACAAATGCATTAACAGTTGCAGTATAAATATTATTTAAACCACGAGGTTTTAGTTTCATAAATTTACCATATCCACCAACAACTGCACGACCATAAATCATTGCATTTGAGATAAAGAAATCAACTCTATCAAAATCTTTGTCAATTTCTAAGAATAATTCTTTATATTCTTCTGGTTGTAAAATATTGAAAGGATAAGCTTTACATTTTACTCCATATGTTTCTTCAACATCTTTACAAATATCTTCTGCAAATTGTTGATTAGAATTATATGTAAAAGCTACATTTACGCCATTTTGTGCGAATTTGTAAACACACTCTTTTCCTATACCTTTTGTTCCACCAGAAATTACTAAAGTTTTATTTTTCATAGATTCGCTCATTATTTTATTACCTCGTATTGTTTTAATATATTTTCAAGTTTTTTCATTGTGTCTGCACTTGGAGCAGTTAAAGGAAGTCTGTACTCTAATGTATCAAGCAGTCCTGTTAAATACATCGCTGCTTTAATAGGTATTGGGTTACTTTCACAAAATAGTACACAATTTAATGCATATAAATCTTCATTTATTTTTCTAGCTTTTTCTAAATTTCCTTCTTCAACGGCATGAACTAGTTGTGCTTTTAAGTTTGGAAGTAAGTTTGCAGTTACAGATATAATACCCTTACATCCATTTACTAACATTGGAAAATCAATCGCATCATCACCTGAAACAACAACTAGGTCATTTCTTTGTGATAATAACTCAATTGTTCTATCAAGTGAACCTGTAGCTTCTTTAGTAGCATAGATATTTGGAATTTCATCAAAAAGTCTGATTGTAGTATCAGCTGTTAAATCAACACCTGTACGACCTGGTACATTATAAAGCATAAATGGAATTTCAACAGAAGTAGCTATTGCTTTGTAGTGTTGATATAGACCTTCTTGCGTTGGCTTATTATAGTATGGTGTTACAGATAAAAGTCCATCTGCTCCAACAGCTTGTGCATGCTTTGCAATTTCAACAGCTTCATGTGTTGCATTTGAACCAGCACCTGCAATTACTTTTACATTTGTATTTTTACAAGCAGCAACAGCAACTTCAATACATGCTTTATGCTCTGAATGAGATAAAGTAGCACTTTCACCTGTAGTTCCAACTGGAACTACAGCATCCATACCTTGTGCAATTTGTCTTTTTATTAAAGACTCATATTTTTCTAAATCAACTTTTCCATTTTTAAATGGTGTAATTAGTGCGGTCATTGCACCTGTTATAATTTCCATATCTATCCTTTTTTTCTACTAAATCTTCTATTTTGTTTCTTAACTAATTTTTACGTCTTTATTTCTTTTCTTGCTTTAAAATAACAGTAGTAGAATGATTTTTATCAAAATACTTATTTGCAACTTTTATTAAATCTTTTTTAGTTAATTTACTAACTTTTTCTTCATAATCAAATAAAGGTTTAATATTATCTCTTACAAAATAAGAACCATAAAGTGACGCAACAGAAGATGAACTTTCAAGTGAGAAAATAAAATCTGCTTTTGTATTTATTTTAATTTTTTCAATATCTTTTTTAGATATTTTGCCTTTTTTTACTTCATCAATAATACTCAATATTTCTTTTTCAACATCTTTTGCTTTTATACCTTCATTAGCAACTGCCATAAACATGAATAAACCTGGATCTTTTAATTCTAAATTATAAGCATAAACAGAATTAACTAATCTTTTTTCATCTACTAATCTTTTTTGTAAGATTGAACTTTTTCCTGAAGAGAAAAATTCACTTAATGCTGAAAGTGCAACTTGGTCTTTATGTTCAAAATTTGGTATATGATAAGTAATAGCAAGCATTTCAACAGCTGAGTCTTTTAACACAGTAATTTTTTTAGCACCATCTTGTTTTGGTTCAACTGTATGTATTTTTGAAGGTATCTCTTTTTTATTTTTAATATCTTTAAAATATTTTTCAGATGAATTGAAAACTTCATCTTTATCAATATCTCCAGCAACTACAATAATTGCATTTTTTGCTTGGTAATAAGTACTATGAAAATCTTTAATATCTTCAATACTCCAGTTTTTAATATCATTCATAAAACCAATTGGAGTCCAGTGATATGGATGATAGATATAGGCATTATTGAATAATCTAAATTGTAAATAACCCATAGGACTATTATCTGTTCTCCAACGTCTTTCTTCTGTTACTACATCACGTTCAGGCTGGAACTCTTCATCTTTTAATGTTAAGTTTTCCATTAAGTCTGCAAATAAACTTAATGATTTATCCATGTTTTTTGATGCTGATTTAATATAGTAATGAGTAAAATCAAAACCTGTTGAAGCGTTATTTACTCCACCAAATCCTTTTACTATTTCATCAAACTGACCTGCTTTTAGGTTTTTAGTTGATTTGAAATTTAGGTGTTCTAGCATATGTGCTATTCCACTTTTTCCCATTTTTTCATCACGACTTCCAACTTTATAAAAGATATCAGTTGATACTACATTTGATCCATTCTTCATAGGTATTGCAACAATCTGTAATCCATTTTCTAATGTTTTAGTGTAATATTTAGGTAAGCTATTAGCCATTAATTCTCCTGTGATAATGAATAACGAAACAACAAAAAATAAAAAAGTTCTTTTAGTTTTTTTTTGGTTTATTAAATTCATTTTAGTTTCCTATTTTAAATCAGCCCCAATAGCTTCTTGAATATTTTCATATCCATCTTTTGCTATTAGTTCTAGTAATTCTTCATTAATTTTTCGAACCATTGAAGGTCCTTCAAAAATTAAACCTGAGTATGATTGAACAAGTGAAGCACCTGCTTTAATTCTAGCATATGCTTGCTCACCTGTTGATATTCCACCAGCAGAGATTAAAATTGTTTTTCCATACAGTTCTTTTGCAATTTCTTTAAATATTTCATATGATTTATTTGTTAAACAAGCACCACTTAATCCACCAAAGTCTTGACAACCTGGAACTAAATCATAATCAATTGTAGTATTTGTAGCAATAATTCCAGCAGCTCCTGCATTTATCGCACTATTACATAAATCAATAGCTACTTTTGCTTCCATATCAGGAGCTATTTTTAATAAAATAGGTTTATTTGTATACTCTTTAGCCATTACAAATAATTCAGTAATAAACTTTTCATTTTGTAAATCTCTTAAATTTGGTGTATTAGGACTTGAAATATTTATTACTAAGTAGTCACTAGTAGCTTCAAATTTTTTAATTAACATTTTGTAATCGCTTAATGCAAAATTTTCAGGTGTTAATTTGTTTTTACCAATGTTTACTCCAACAGGAATAGCCGCAGGATAAACTTTTTTTAAGTTTTTAAGTACTTTGTGTGCACCTTCATTGTTAAATCCCATTGCATTTTGAACACTTTTAACTTCTGGATATCTAAACATACGTGGTTTTGCATTTCCATCTTGAGGTTTTGGAGTCATTGTTCCAATTTCTGTAAATCCAAATCCTAAAGAGGGCATTGCTTTTACCACCGTAGCGTTTTTATCAAATCCAGCGGCTAATCCAACAGGGTTCGAAAATGTAACACCGAAAATCTCTTGTGAAAGTTTTGAATTATTATTATAATTCTTTTTTTTCATATAATTTTGTATTACTTTATATTTACCAACAATTCTTAAGCCATATTCAGCGATATTGTGAGCTGTTTCCGGTTCAAATTTAAATAAAACTTTTTTAAGTGTGTTGTAGCTAAACAAATTTGTGCCTTTTTTATAATTTAGCTATTTTATCTAAAAATCGTTAAATATAAGTTTTAATAGAAATATTTATATAAATTTTATATTAAATAATTTTAAAATAAACCTAGAAAGTGCTTATTCTGAGATTTACATATTCGCAAGATTATTTAATCTTTTATATTCATTACACGTGTTTAGAAGTTCATTTTCACTACCCATACATACAATTTTACCATCTTTAAAAACTGCAATTTTTGTTGCATTTTTTATGGTACTTAGTCTATGGGCTATTATAAATGTGATTTTATCTACACTAACTTCATCAATTACTTGAGATATTATAGATTCACTTTCATTGTCAAGTGCAGATGTAGCCTCATCTAATATAAGAATTTGAGGATTTTTATATAAAGCACGTGCAATTGCAATTCTTTGACGTTGTCCACCAGATAAGTTTGTTCCAAATTCATCAAGTTTTGTATTAATACCTTCTGGCATTTTCTTAATAAAATCATAAGCATGGGCTTGTTTAAGTACTTCAATAACTCTGTTTTCATCTACATCATAACCATAGGCAACATTAGCACTAATTGTGTCATTAAAAATATAAACTCTTTGTGTTACTATTGAAATATTTTCTCTTAAAGATTTAATATCTAGTTCGTTTAGTAAATTATTATTAAGTTTAATCTTTCCTTTTGAGACATCATAAAATCTAATAATAAGATTAATTAAAGAAGATTTTCCACCACCACTATCACCAACAAGTGCAATAGTCTCACCTTTTTTTGCTTCAAAATTAATATCACTAAGAGCTGTAAAATCATTATATTTTAAAAACACATCTTCAAAACTTATTGCTTGTATTTCTTTTGGGAATTTAGCAGAACCAGAAAGAATACTAGGGTTTTGATTTAACATTTCATTTATTCTATCATTTGCAGCAAGTGCATCTTGCATTTTATTATAAAGTGATGAAAGTCTTTTTATTGGAGAATAAAGCATAAATAAAGCAGCAATAAAAGAAGAAAAAGTCCCAGTTGTTAGTTCACCACTTATAACTTTTGAACCACCTACTAAAATAACTGCTGCGAATGCTAGAGAACCTATTATTTCCATTAAAGGTGAAGTTAGTTCATTTGTTCGTACGGCTTTCATATTGTATTTAAAGAAATTTAAATTATGAATTGAGAATTTATTCGTTTCTATTACTTCAGTTGAATTCGCTTTTATTATTTCAATATTATTAAAAGATTCACTAAGTGATGATGTAATATCTGCATTTGTTTCTTGTGATTTAAATGAAAGTTTTTTCATTCTTTTTGCAAGTTTTGATAATGGATAAATAGCTAGGGGAAGAACAATTAACCCATAAAAAGCAAGTTCAGGTGAATGATAAATAACAAGTGCCACAAGTCCAAAGATTGTAAGTACTTCTCTTATAAATTCAGCTATATAATTTGAAACAGCACTTTGTATTCTATTTATATCATTTATAATTCTACTTACCAGCTCGCCACCGTGTTTTTTTTGAAAGAAACTCATATCTAAAGTTAAAACATGAGCAAAAAGTCTATCTCTAACAATTCTTGTAATATCTTGTCCTATAAAAGAAATATAGTAAGCTTGAATATACCTTCCAAAACCTTTTGCAGTATAAAGAATAATTACAAAAATAGGCATCATATAAAGCATATCTTCATCTTTGTTTATAAAAATATCATCAAGTAAAGGTTGAATTGCATAAGCAGTTCCTGAAGTAGCACCTGCAACTAAAATAATTCCTATAAAAGCGTAGAAAAATTGTAACTTATAATTTTTATAAAAAGGGGTATATTGTTTGAAAAATTCTTTCATTTAAATCCTAGTAATATTTATTAAAGTAGCAATTATAGCTAAATTGTAATTAATTACTAAGATTGAGTTTTTATCTTTTGAACATTATAATAAATTTTTTAAAGCCAAAAGCTTTTATTGTAAGGAAAAATAATATGAAACCACTAATTGTACTTGCAAATGCAAGACCAGCTGCTCCAAAAGGTTGAATTAAAATTAATGAGAATACAATATTCCATCCAAGAGAATAAACTGATATTTTAGCGGCTAAAAATTGCTGTTCTTTTGCATACAACCAAAGAGAAAATATTTTACCAATTCCAAAAGGTAATAAACCTATTAAGTACATTGATAAAATTAAAGCAGTATTATTTGTATCAGTAGATGTAAAAGCACCTCTTTCAAATAATAAAGAAATAATAAATTCATTAAAAAATATTCCAATAAATGTAGAAACAGACAAAAGCGCAAATAAAATAAGTGAAGATTTTTTCATTAAACTTAATGCTTTATCTTCATCTTTATTTTTAATACTTTTTGCAATCATTGGAAATAGTGCAATTGAAGTTGCTATTGCAAATAATGCAAGGGGCAATTGAAAAACTCTATTTCCATAATAAAGATATGAAATTGAACCTGTCATTAAAAATGATGCTAACCAAGTATCTATAAATGCTGAAAGGTGAGTTGTTGAAGAACCAACAGTTGCTGACATAAAGTTTTTGTAAAATTTGTTTTCTTCTTTTTTCTTATGCTTCTTAAAGTGAAAAATTTTACATAAATTAAGTTTTTTTATTGCATATAAATGTACTAATATCTGTAAAACACCACCTGCTAGTACTCCATATGATAAATAAAATGTAATTTCATATTTTTGCATATCTTGTGATATTAATAAAGAAATAATCATTGTTAAATTTAAAAGTGCAGTTGAATATGCAGTTGTTGCAAAGTGCTGTTTATATTGTAAAAGTGCCGCCATAAATGTAACAACAAAAATCATTGGCAAATAATAAAAATTTATTGCAAACAAAGGTGCTGCTAAATCTATTGTTTCTTGATCAAAACCAATAGCAATTGCTTTTGCTACTAAAGAAGAAAAAAGAGTAACTAGAAGTGAAAGTATTATTAAAAACCCAAATAGCTGTAAAAATACAATAGAAGAAAATCTGATTTTGTGATTAGATTTTGCATAAGCTGGTATAAAAGCTTGTGTAAAAGCACCTTCTGCAAATATTCTTCTAAATAAATTAGGTAGCTTAAAAGCAACAAAGAAAATATCTGAATAGATATTTGCTCCTAAAATCGAGGCAGTTAATAAATCTCTTATAAATCCTAATATTCTTGATGTTAATATTCCCGTACTATTTGTAAATATAGATTTTAAAAGCATTAGTTAAGGACCTTATAATCAGATTTACTATGAATTAATATTTGAGGATTTCCTCTATATGTTCCAATATGTGCACTTTTAAAAACTATAACAGAATTATTTTTTGGTAAATTCTTTTTATTTTTTGCATATATTTTTATACTTTTTCCTTTTGAATCTTTAATATATAATTTTTTATTTTTTACTGTACCTTTTAAATTAAAAGCAATTTCATTTTCATATTTTGATTTTAGAATATTCTTTTTACTTGCATCTAAAAGTAAATCTTTATAATTTTTGTACTTTCCATTTTCCTCCAAAATTGAAAATGAATCAACTTCTTTTAATCCATTATAATCAAGAATTTGATTAATTTGTAGTGTATACGAATGCCCTAATTTTAGATTTTTAGCATGTTTATAAATATATATAGCACGTCCATATTTTTGTTTTATTATTGCACCTTTTTTACTTTTGTAAATAACGATTGCTTTTTTTATTATTGCTGCATCTATTAAGTTTATTTTTGTATAAAGATCTGAGATTTTATTTAATTCTTTTTTACTATTTTTATTAATTTCTTTTATTGGATTAGTTTTTTCTTTTGATGTTGAAAATTTTGCATAGATTGGTAAATGGTCTGAGTATCCAGCTCCAACATGAACTTTATTATATTTAGAACCTTTCATTTGCCATCTTAAAACTTTATTATTTTTATATAAATAGCTTGGTTTAAAAACATCAAATGATTTATGGATATACGAGATATTCTTTGAATCTAAAAGAGCAGGGGATAGTATAATATTATCAGGAGTATTACTTCTTGTTCTGTATTTACTTGAAAATCTTTGATTTGAGGGTAAATCTAACCAAAGGTTAAAATGTACATTTCTTTTTAATTTTAATACATCATCATATGTTATATATCTGTTTTTAACAGTAGTATTTAAAACTTGATTTATTCCTGTGATTCCTTGTGTATTATTTAATCTTTTGTCGTATTTAAAACTTCTCATTTCATCATAATTTGAATTAAAATCACCAAGAAGAATATAATCATAATCTCTTGGAAGTCTATAAAGTCTATCTTGCAGTTTTTTTGCAAATTTAATTCTATAACTTTCAGCCACTCTTTTTGAAGGCCAATGGTTATTGAAAATTTTAAATTCACTATTATCAAAAACAAAAGTACTCTCTAAAATAGGTCTGAATATTTTATTTGTAAACTTTACATCTATTCTCCTATTATTTTTTATTTCAATTTTAGATATGAAACCTAGTCCTACTGAAGATCTTGGATATTTCACAAAAGATGAATATTTATATTGAGGTAGTTTTTTTAATAATAGTTGAATAACATCTCTATTTTCTATTTCTTGCAAAGCTATAATATCAGCATCTATATCTTTTATTACTTTTACTGCATTATTGATTTTAATATTGAAGTTTTTTTGATTCCATTTTGAAGAAGTGTTAGGTATAAACTCTTTATATTCACTATTTTGTTTTTTTAAATCAAATAAGTTTTCTGCATTATATGATGCAATAATAAAATCTTTTGCATATATATTTAAAGCAAAGAGTGTTAATAAAAATAGTTTAATCAAGTATATCTCCGGGAATTTTTTCTTATATTACCAAAGATATCCTTTTTTTTATTACTTTTTAGCGTTTAATCTTGACTGGTATTCTTTTGGATGCTTACATACAGGACATGTTTTTAAAGCTTTTTTCCCTCTATGAACATGGCCACATACTTCACAAATCCACTCTTCTTCCTCTTCACTTTCGTGTTCAGCTCCAGTTTCAAGTCTTTTTAAAAGCATTCTGTACATATTTTCATGTTCAATTTCAATCTTACCAATTCCACTTAGTATTCTTGCAACTTCTTTATGTTCTTCTTCTTTTGCAATAGCTGCAAAATCAGGATACATAGTCACATTTTCATAAGATTCCCCCTCAATAGCATACTTAAGGTTTTCAACAGTATCTCCAAACTCTTTACCCATTGTCATTTCATTGTACATTTTAAGTTCAAGTTTTGCATGTTGTTTTTCATTATTAGCAGCTCTTTGGAAATGTTCAGCAATATCTCTGTAACCTTCTTTTTGTGCAATTTTAGCAAAGTATTCATACTTGTTTCTAGCCATAGATTCACCAGCAAATGCTTTCATTAAATTAACAGCCGTTAAATTTTCTGTAATCATTTCCATTGCATCACCACAGCAATGAAGCGCCCCACCACCAACATTTTGAACTTCAACTTCATTACCACATTTGTTACATCTATATGTTTCGTACTGTCTCATTATTACTTCCTCTTATATTTTTAATAATTAAGCTTATTCCTATTTGTATAAAATTACTCTTAAATTACCCTACCGTTACATCTTTATTTCTTTTTTTGAAGTATTCTTTTTCAACTGCACATAAAGGACATTGTTTTGGTGGTTTTTTACCTCTGTGAACATGTCCACAAACTTCACAAACCCATTCTTCATCTTTATCATCAGATTCTAAAAATCCTTCTTTGATTAATTCTTCTTTTAATTCTAAATATTCTTTTTCATGTTCAACTTCAACTTTTCCAATTCCTTTAAACATTCTTGCAATTTCTTTTAAACCTTCTTCTTTTGCAATTGCTTCAAAGTTTGGATACATCTCTTCATGTTCATATTTTTCACCATCAGCTGCATATTGAATATTATTTGCAGTTGAGTCTAGTTCTACATTATTAACTAATTTATTATATGCTTTTAATTCTGCAATTGCATGATACTTTTCATTTTCAGCAGCTTCTTTAAAGAATCTTGCAATTCTATGTAAACCTTCTTCAAAAGCAATTTCACCAAAGAACTCATATTTATTTCTAGCTTGAGATTCACCCGCAAAGGCTTTCATTAAATTAACTGCTGTTAAATTTTCTGTAATCATTTGCATTTCATTTCCACAACATGATAATTTTGCTGTTTCATTTGCTTCTTGCACTTCTACTTCACATCCACATGTATTACACTTATAAGTTTGATATTGTTTCATTGTAGTCCTAATAATTTTTATTTATGGAAAATCTTTTTCCGTTAAGGAAATTATAATATAACTAAACTTAAAGGAAAATTATTTTCCTTTAATAAAAAATATGTTAAAATACTTCCATAAAAATATATTATTTTGCGAAAGGAATAAAATCATGACAAATTATACAAGTTTATTAAAAGATTATAATCTAAAAGTTACGCCACAAAGAGTTGCTATTGTTGAAGAACTTTCTTTAAATGGTCATATGAATATTGACGATTTATATAAAAAGTTACTAGCAAAGTTTCCTTCTATTTCACTTGCTACTATATATAAAAATGTAAATGCAATGATAGAAAAGGTTTTTCTTTCAGAGGTAAAAATACCAAATACAAAATCTGTTTTTGAATTAGTTAAGAATGAACATGCTCATTTAGTTTGTTCATCTTGTGGTAGTATTGAAGATATAAATTTGAATGTTCAAAGCGTATTAGAAGAAGCTAGCCAGGCTAGCGCTTTTACAATTGATTCTACAAACCTAGTTTTAGGCGGTCTTTGTCCTAATTGTAAAAAGTAATTATTTAGTCTAGCTTTTAAGCTAGACTATTTTGTACAACTAGTGCTAAAATTACCATTAAAGCAATTCCCGCAGATTTATTATAAAGCTTATTAGCTGTTATAAATACTAACATAAGAGATGCAATAACAGCAGCTGTAATATCAAAGAAATTAGCAGACAAATCAACATTTAATGGATTTATTAAAGATGATAATCCTAATACCATTGTAAAGTTTGCAACGTTTGATCCAATAATATTACCAATTGCTAAGTCTGTATTATTATTCATTGCTGATTTAATAGAAATTGTAAGCTCAGGTAATGATGTTCCAAATGCAATTAAAAACAATCCAATTACCCATTCAGAAATTCCAAACTCTCTTGCTATATTTGAAGCTGAATCAATTGCAAAATCAGCTCCACCTACAACAAATACAAAACCTACTAATAATAAAGCAGATGTTTTTCCCCATGCAAACTTTTCTTTTGCTATTTCTTCATCTATTTCTTCAATAGCATTATCAGATATTAAGAACATTAAATATCCTGCCATTAAAACAAGAAATAAAATACCATCAACAAAGTTTATTTTTCCATCTATTCCCATCAGAATAAATGCTAAAATAGGAAATAAAGACCATGCTGAATCTTTTGCAAATAAATCTCTTGTAGGTCTAACATTTTTTGCAATTAAAAATACAACTCCAAGTACAAGGGATATATTAAAAATTGTACTTCCAATAACATTAGCAACTGCAATATCAGCGCTTCCTTTCATAGATGCCGACATTGATACTGCCATTTCAGGTAATGAAGTTCCAAGTGCTACTAGTGTTGCACCTATTACAAAACTAGAAATATTGTAATGTAATGCAATTTTTTCACTCTGTTCAATTATAAAATCTGCACCATAAATTAATGCTGCCATTGCTACTATAAATATAAAAATGTCCATTTTATGAATTCCTTACTATTAAACTATTTGGTAAATTAAATTCTTTGATTAACTCTTCTTCTTTAGCTCTATGTTCACCTGAATCTACTTCATGATCAAAGCCTAAAAGATGTAAAAGTCCATGAATAAATAAAAGTGAAAACTCTTCTTCTTTTGTATGAGAGTACTCTTTTGCTTTTTCTTCTACAAAATCAAGTGATATCACAATAGAACCTAGTGGCATATTTGGCATATCAAACTCTAATGGAAAAGATAAAACGTCTGTTGCTTTATCTATATTCCTATGTTGTTTATTTAGTTTTTGTATTTCATCATTATTTACAATTATAAGTTCAATATCTTTTTGTGTAAGATTTAAAGCTATTTTTTCAAGAATAGTATTTTCTACATCAAAAGAAGTGTTATTTTCAATATCAATCATTTTTTACCTTTAAAATTTCGCGATTATAACAAAGTTTTATAAATTAATAGGTTAAATATATGCTAGAATAATTGAAATTAATTTAAAGGTTTATTCATGAGTTTAGAAATTGGAACACAAGATAAAATAGAATTTAAAGTAAAACAATCAGATTTAGCTAGTAATTTGAATATATCAAAAGATGATGGTTTCCCTGATGTATTTGCAACTGCTAGATTAGTTGCACTAATGGAATGCTCGGCTGCAAAAATTTTAATTCCTTATTTAAAAGAGGGTGAACTCTCTGTTGGAGTTGGAGTAAATATTACTCATCTAGCTCCTACACTTGAAGGAGATACTGCAATATCAACTGCAAAGTTTGAAGAAATGGAAGGAAAGTTATATAAGTTTTCTATTGAAGTAGTTGACTCAGCTGGAAAAGTAGGGATTGGAACTCATACAAGAGCAATAGTATCAAATGAAAGACTAATGTCTGGTGCTAAAAAGCGAGTTGAGAATTTAGGATAATAGTAATAGAAAATAAATAATAGAACTATTTTAAAATAGTTCTATCATTTTTGTTACTTCATCTACGGGAAATACTTTTAAGCTTAATTTTAAGCTAGGTTTTTGAGCAATTACTGCTTTTTTAATTCCTTGTGCTTGTGCTTCTTTTAATCTCATATCAATTGAGAATACATCTTTAATTTCACCTGTTAGTGAAACTTCACCTATAAATATAGTTTCTTTAGAAATTGGTCTATCTCGAAAAGATGAGATAATTGCTGCAACTACAGCTAAATCTGCAGAACTTTCTTTGATTTTAATACCACCACTTATATTTACAAAAACATCATAGTTATTAAGTGGTAAATCAATCTTTTTTTCCAATAAGGCTAAAAGCATATTTAATCGTGCCCCATCAAATCCTGTTGCAGATCTTTTTGGATTTGGATGTGTACTTTCTGTTACAAGTGCTTGAACTTCAAGGATTAAAGCACGACTTCCTTCCATTACAATTGTTAGAGCTGAACCACTTTGAGCTTTTGATTTATCAAAGAATTTTGAAGCTATGTCTTTTGCAGAGACAAGTCCTTCATTTGTCATTTCAAAAATTCCAATTTCTGATGTTGAACCAAATCTATTTTTAAAACCTCTAAGCATTCTAAGCTCTTTACTAGATTCTCCTTCAAAGTATAAAACAGTATCAACCATATGTTCTAGTACTCTAGGCCCTGCAATACTTCCATCTTTTGTGATGTGTCCGATTATAAACATAGCAATATTTGATTCTTTTGCTTTTCTCATAAGTTCAAAAGTGATTTCTCTTACTTGTGAAACAGAACCTGGCGCTGATGTTAAATTTGAAGAATAAATAGTTTGAATTGAATCAATAATTACAACTTCATAATTAACTCTTAAAAGTTCATCTTGAATTTCTTCAAGCTTTATTTCACTTAACAAATATACATCGTCATGGTTTGCATCAAGCCTATTAGCACGTAACTTTATTTGTCCAGCACTTTCTTCTCCTGATACATATAATACTTTTTTACCAGTTGAAGCAATAGAACCTGCAACTTTTAAAAGTAATGTAGACTTTCCAACACCAGGACTTCCACCTATTAGTGTAAGACTTCCAGGAACAACTCCACCACCTAAAACTAAATCAAGCTCGTCATTATTAGATGAGAATCTAATAACATCATCTTGTTTTACTTTTGTAATTGGTACTGCTTTTGTGCTTGTGTTTATAACTTTTGAAGTTTGTTTTAAAACTTCTTGTTGGTCTTGGTTTAATTCCATAAATGAATCCCAAGATCCACAACTTGGACATTTACCTAGCCATTTTGTAGCTTGCTCTCCACATGATTGACACTCAAATAGTGATGTTTTTTTCTTTGCCATTTTTTGCCCTTTAAATCTTGTGTGAATTGTATATTACTTTTGATTAATTCTTTTCATATTTAGAATAATAGTCTAAAAAGTTTAAAAATATTAAAAATATTGCAATTTGTGATATTTCAATACTTACTATGTTATACTAATCTTTATGAAAATCATAAAACTATTTACAGATGGAAGTTGCCATCCTCAATCAAAACTAGGTTTTGCTGCATATTTAAAAGTTCAAGATGAAAATAAATCACTTGAAGAACTTAAAAAAGATATAAAAACGAAAAAATTTGAAAATACATCATCTACTAAACTAGAAGTTCAAACATTACTTTGGGCTTTAAATGATTTAAAATGTATTGATGCCCAAATAATTGTTTATACAGATTGTCAAAATATTATAGGTTTAAATAATAGAAGAAAAAGATTTGAAAATAATAATTATCTAACTGCGAAAAAAACTTTAATAGCAAATCATGATTTATATAAAGAGTTTTATATTTTAATGGATGAATTAAATTTTAAACTAATTAAAGTAAAAGGGCATAAAAAAACATCACAAAAAGATTATATTGATGATGTTTTTACTCTTGTTGATAAAGCCTCAAGAGATAAACAAAGAGAGTCTATTTTAAAAATTATATGTTAGACTAACTCCGCCCCAATTTTCTCTTGTACTATTTTCATTTGTAAAAATAAACTTTGATGTTTTGAAATTAAAAGATAATATAAAATCATTAAAGAATGTATCTAATGAAACTATTTGTGTAAAAGTGTCTTTGATTTTCTCTAGATTATATGATTTGTCATAATCATTTATATAAAAATAGTTTGTATATGTATATCCTACTCCATAAGATACAGCCCATGCAAAATTTTTATTCATTTTGCTATCTATATTTAAAAGATTGCTTTCATTTGAACCTATTAATCTTCCTACTGTATTGAAATTATTTGGATAATTATTCCCATATCTTAGCATAGAACTCAGCATAAAAGCTCTATTATAGTTTCCTAAATCAACTCTTAAATTACTTGTCATATCCATTTTTCCATATGTAAAATCTTTTTCAAAAGTTTTATATCCAAAGGCATATGCAAAGTTATATAAAAAATCATCTTCTAATTAATTTTTCGATCTTATAGGTTTACTATTTCCTGTTATTCTATGATACTCTTTTTGAAACTCTTTATTTTTCATACTAGGTCCTATCATAACAAATGCTAATTGTGAATAAGAAATACCAATAGATTGATACTTAAAATTATTAGAAAAAGTAGGAATTAGAGAAATATATTCAAAAAACTTACTATCATATTTATCTAGATTATTTGTATCTTTATTACTTAAATACATAAAAGAACTACCGTTTGTATAGTGATTATCTTTTCCATCAACTACATCATTTTCTAAATTTATTGAAAATGTTTAAGCATACAAACTTGTTGAAAATACTAAAGCTATTGATGCATTAACAAATAATTTCATATTTATCCTTTTTGTAGTAATATTCTAAATTATATAATAAAACAATTAGGAAAGTATTAAATGATAATTTATTTACATGGTTTTGGAAGTGCTGGTTTTGGTGTAAAAGCTCAAATGTTTTTAGAATATTTTGAAGAAGAGATAATTACACCAACACTTCCTACAATACCAAACTTAGCAATTACAAATTTAGAACAGTTAATTGAAGCTTTTTTAAATAGAGGGGAAAAGGTATGTTTAATTGGATCTTCTTTAGGTGGTTTTTACGCATTATATCTTTCAAATAAATATAATTTAAAAGTAGTACTAATAAATCCTGCTGTTTATCCATGGAGTACAATTGATAGTAATAGAAGTGATGAAAATGATTTAGCTACATGTTATTATGATAATTCAAAATTTGAATTCAACCATTCTCATATTCAATCACTAAGAAAATATGAAGTAAATATGATTAAAAACCCTAAAAATATTTTAACTTTACTTCAATGTGAAGACGAAGTTTTGGATTATACTCAAGCTGAAGAAAAACTTTTTGAAACAAATCTTGAAATAGAAGAGGGTGGAAATCATTCTTTTGATGGAATTGAAAGGTATTTTAGAAAAGTAAGTAATTTTTTTAATTCTTAAATTTTATAGTTAAACTAAAATATGAGTTTATTCATATTTTAGTTGTTAATTTCTTCTGTATAAATTTCATCAAGTAATGAATCTACAAATTTATCAGGAGAAAATTCGATTAAATCATCTTGTTTTTCACCAACACCTACAAAGAATATTGGAAGTTCAAGTTGATTTGAAATAGAAAATAATGCTCCACCTTTAGCAGTTCCATCAAGTTTAGTAACAATAATTCCATCAATACCAACCATTTCATTAAATGCTTTTGCTTGAGCAATTGCTGTGTTACCTTGAGTACCATCTAAAATCATTAGTTTTTGATGTGGTGCATTTTCTTGTGCTTTTGAACAAACTTTTACAATTTTTATAAGTTCATTATTAAGATTCTTTTGTGTTTGTAATCTTCCTGCTGTATCTATTATTACATTATCAATATTTTTAGCAATTGCTGAAGATATCGTATCATAAGCAACAGCTGAAGAATCATGTCCTTGTTTAGTTTTTATAATAGGAACATCTATTTTTTCTGCCCAAGTAGAAAGCTGTTCAATAGCAGCTGCTCTAAATGTATCACCAGCTCCTAAAATTACGCTTTTTCCTTCTTTTTTAGAACGGTGAGCAAGTTTTGCAATAGTTGTAGTTTTTCCAGCACCATTAACTCCAATAATAAGTCTAACAAATGGTTTTGGCAAATTATTTAAATCTACATCAGGTGCATGTTCAAAAAGCATTACAAGTCTATGTCTTAGTTGTTTCCTTGTAATTTCACTTGGAAGTCCGTCCATTGCTTTTTCAATAATTTCATATTCCATATCTGCTTCAATTAGCATTTCTTCTATATCATCGAAATCTATTTTTTCTTTTTTTGTAGGAACTACTGTTTTAATACTTGCAAATGTTTTTTCTAGTGCTCTTGAAAAGAAGCCTTTTTTTTCATCTATTTCTTTAACTTCTTCTTTTGCCTCTTCAGTTATTTGAACTTCTTTACTTTCTGTAACTTCAATTTTATCTTCAATAATTTCTTCAGTAATTTCTTTTGGCAGTTCTTCTTGTACTTCTAAAACTTCAAGCTTTTCTTTTGCTTCTTCTTTCTTTTTCTTTTTAAAAAAACTAAACATTTACTACCTTTACTTTTCTAAAACTTTTTTAATATCAACTTCCATCATTTCAAAAGGAACAATTCCTACATATTTTTGAAATACATTTGATTGTTTATCAATTAAAAACATTGTTGGAATAGATTTGATTTCACCTAAACCTTTTGATAGTTCAAAGTTTGTTTTACTATTTGTAACTTGATAATTAATTTTATATTTTTTAATGAATTCATTAATATCTTCATTTGATTTACCATCTTCAAGTAAAACAGATACTACTTTAAAGTCATTTGCATATTTATTTTGTAAATCTATTAGATTAGGAATTTCAGCTTTACAAGGTGGACACCATGTTGCAAAAAAGTTTAATAATACAATTTTTTCTGGATAGTCTTTAAAAATAATTTTATCTTCATCTAACTCTATATTTAAATCTAAATTATCTGTTGTTTTAAGTGTAAAATTTGTCGTTTTAACTTCTACTTTTTCAATGATTGTCTTATTTGATTCTTCACTTGACGTTTTTGAATTACATCCTGTAAAAAATAATATTGATAATATTGACAAAAATGTTAATGCTTTAAACTGCATTTTAATTCCTTTTGGTAAAATTATTTGTTGGGTAAGAATTTTACCCAAGTGAGGCTTAAAAATGGAATTAAATCACAAAAGTGATTTTAGAAAATCGTGTATAAAAAGATTAAAATTTACAAGTGTCACTTCAAAGTATTATAAAGACAAAATTGTCCTAAAGAAATTAGAAGATTTTATAAAAAGAAGCAAAGCAAAAAATATTTTATTATATGTACCTATGGGTATTGAAGTTGATGTTAAATCATTAATAAATAAATTAAGAAAAATAAAAAATAAAAATGTTTATGTTCCTTATATGGAAGGTGACAGTTTTAAGATAGTTAAATATAGATTACCTTTGCAAAAAAAGAAGTTTGGAATAAAAGAACCAAATAATTCTTTTTATAAAGCAAAACAGATTGATTTAGCCATAGTACCTATTGTAGGAGTAGATGCTATTGGAAAAAGAATAGGTTTTGGTAAGGGAATGTATGACAGATTCTTTGATAGATTATCTTACAAACCAACACTAGTCTTTACACAATTAGTACTTTGTAGAAGTGACAAAATTTTATCCCAAAGTTACGATATTCAAGCAGATTATATAATAACTAATTAAGGTTTTAAACATGGAATATATTATTGGATGTGTTTTAGTATCACTAATTAGTGTAGTACTAAGCATAATAGTCGTAAGAAAGATAGATAAAGCTAAGTTTCAAGTGTTTATTGAACAAGCAAAAGCAAAAGCAAAGGTTATTGAGCATGAAGCTGAAGTTTCTTTAAAAGATTCTCAGTTAAAAGCGAAAATTGAATGTGACAAAGAGTTTAAAAATACAAGACGTGATTATGAATCTATGCTTGCAAAAATTGAGAAAAAAGAGAGAGAACTAAACGAACATCTTGAATCAGAATTAAAAATAATTAAATCTGAAAAAGAAGAAATTGTTGAAAAAAATAAAAAAATTACAACAATTAAAGAAGGTTTAGAAAATCAGAAAAAGACTTATGAAACAAAAATTCAAGAAGCTATAAAAATTCTTGAAAATGCTTCAGGTCTTACAACAGATGAAGCAAAAGATTTAATGCTTGAAAAAGTAAAAGAAGATTCACGTGCACAAATTTCTTCAATTTTTAGAAAAAAATATAAAATTGCAGAAGAAAATACAAAAAATGAAATCAATAATATGCTTTCACATGCAGTTACAAGATATGCAGGTGAGTTTGCAGCTGAGAGATTGATAAATAATTTACCAATAAAAGATGATGAAACTAAGGGTAAAATTATTGGAAAAGAGGGTCGAAATATTAAAGCTCTTGAAATGTTATTAGGTGTAGATATTATTATTGATGATACTCCTAATACTATTACTATTTCTTCATTTAACCTTTACAGACGTGCAATTGCTACTCGAACTATTAAAGATTTATTAGAAGACGGTAGAATTCAACCTGCTAGAATTGAAGAAATTTATAATAAAGTAAAAATAGAATTTGATAATAATATTCTAAAAGAGGGTGAAGATGTTATTCATGAACTTGGTATCAAAACAATGCACCCTGAGCTTGTTAAATTAGTTGGACGACTGAGATATAGAGCTTCTTATGGTCAAAATGCTTTAGCTCATACTTTAGAAGTATCACATTTGGCAGGTTTATTAGCTGCTCAAATGGGTGGAGATGCAATACTTGCACGACGAGCTGGATTATTACATGATATTGGTAAAGCATTAACACATGACATGCCAGGTTCACATGTTGATTTAGGTGCTGAAATTTGTAGAAGGTATGATGAACCTGAAACAGTTATAAATGGTATTTATGCTCATCATGGACATGAAGAACCTATAAATGTGGAAAGTGCCGCTGTTTGTGCAGCTGATGCATTAAGTGCAGCACGTCCTGGTGCACGAAGAGAAGTATTAGAAAGTTTCTTAAAAAGAGTAGAAGAAGTTGAAAATATTTCTACTTCTAAAGTTGGAGTTATTAATGCATATGCAATTAATGCGGGACGTGAGGTTCGTGTTATTGTAAAAGCACAATTAGTAAATGATGATGAAGCTATTATTTTAGCAAGTGAAATTGCAAAAGAAATTGAAGAAAAAGTTCAATATCCAGGTGAAATAAAAGTTAATGTAATTAGAGAATTAAGAGCACAGTCTTACGCTAGATAAGCTTTTTAAAAAATGAAAGAAATAAGAGAAAAATGAAAATAAACACACCAACAACAAAAATTATCGCAGGTAAGTATAAAGGTAAAACTATATCTTTACCTTCATTAGATGTTACAAGATCATCAAAAGCAAGACTTAAAGAATCACTATTTAATGTTTTACAATTTGATATTATTGACAAAATATTTATTGAATCTTTTGCAGGTTCTGGTTCTATTGGTCTTGAGGCACTTTCAAGAGATGCTAAAAAGTCATACTTTGTAGAATTAGATAAAGGCTCATATAATATTCTTATTAAAAATTGTAAAGCAATTGATATGAATAAATGCCAGACATCTCTAGGAGATACTTTTATTCAAACTCCTAATATTCTTTCTTCTTTAGAAAACTCAAATGAAGAAATAATTCTTTACGTTGATCCTCCTTTTGATTTCAGAGATGGTATGGATGATATTTATACAAGATCTTTTAAAATGATAGAAGAGATTAAGAATGATAATATCTTTATGGTTATTGTAGAACATGTTTCAACTTTAGAAATTCCAAATACACTTGGTAAATTTTCATTAAAGAAAACTAAAAAGTTTGGAAAAAGTTCTCTATCATATTATATTTATTCATAAGCAGAAAAAATGTATAAATTTGCAATATATTTAATAGTTTCATTAATTGTACTAATTTTTATATTGCCTTTTTTTTATACAGTATCACCTTATGCCCTAAATCCTTTAAAAATATTAACAGGTCCTTCTTTTGAACATTTAATGGGTACAGATAGACTAGGTCGTGATGTATTAGCCCGAATTTTAGAAGGTGGACAAACTTCATTAATTATTGGTTTTTTAGCTGCAAGTATTTCCTCTATTGTTGGTTTATTTATTGGAATAAACGCAGGATATTTTAAAGGAAATATTGATAAAACAATTACAATTACAATTGATTTATTTTTAACTTTTCCAACATTTTTTTTACTTTTGGCTTTGGTTTCTTATATACAAGCTTCATCAGTTATTTTAATTATTGTTATTTCAATCACAGGATGGATGGGAATGGCAAGACTTATTAGAAGTGAAAGTTTTGCAATTGGAAATAAACCTTATATTAAGATATTAAAATTATCAAATGTTTCAACTATGAAGATAATCTTTAAATATTTTGCACCATTACTTGCTCCAATATTCCTAATATCATTTACTTTTGGAGTAGGTGGTTCAATTTTAGCTGAATCAGGACTTTCATTTTTAGGACTAGGTATAAATCCTCCTGATATGTCATGGGGTTCACTTTTAAGTGATGGAAAAAGCGTAATTGATATTGCATGGTGGGTTAGTTTCTTTCCTGGTTTGATGATATTTTTAATTACATTTTCACTTATTCAGATTTCAGATTTTCTGCAAAGTAAATTTAATACAAAAGAGATTCAAAGTTCTTAGAAGTTTTTCTATTTATTATGTTAATATTATAAAAAATAATTAGGAAATTTATCATGAAATACTTTTTTAAAGCTCTTATTTTTTTACTTGTAATATTTTTTTCTGCTTGTTCTTCAAAAAGTGAAATAAGAATAAATGATGAAATGAACTCTTTTTCCTTAGCTAAAAAGGTAATGATTTTATCAGCTCCCAAAACAGTTCCTAGTCCTTTTTCTATTGGTTTAGGCCTTGGTGGAAATATAACTCGACATGTTGGAATAAACATGGGTACAGTTCTTCGACCGGATATATCTAATGATGAAGCTTTAGATTTAGAGAGAAGTGTAGCTATTCATAATATCTCATTAAAAAATATATTAAGAAATGAATTCTCAAAACAAATGAAAAATGACAATTATTATAAAAATAAATATGTTGCATTTGGAGCTAATTATACAGTTCATTTATTTATACCAAAATTTATAATTGATAAATCAATATTAAGTTCAAATGCTAGTTTAAAAGTTTTTGTAGATTTAGAAATATTAAATAAAAATGCAGATGTAATATATTCAAACTCTGTGGTAAACCAATCTTTTTCATACAAAGAAGATTCTTTATTAAATGTTAAAGTTGTTTTAGAAAAAGCATTAAAAGATTCAATTGAAAAATCTATTAAAGAATTAATTATAAATATGAAAAGGAGTTAGAAACTCCTTCAAATTTAAATTTTAAATTTTATTTAGTAGTCTGTCCATAAGTGAAGTTGATAGTATTCTTTTGAAGAACCCTAAAAGATATGTAGCTTTTGTAACATAGTATCTAGGTTTTGGTTTTTGACTTTGCATAATATTTAATATAACATTTGCAACAGAAGATGCAGGTAGTGTAAAAGGAGTATCATCAACTTTTGACTCTAATCTTTTTTTCAATTCTTGTAAATACACATCATTAAAATGACTATTTTCAATATTTAAATTTGCATTAAACTTTTTTAAAGCATTTGCTCTAAATTTTGAAGCTACGGGTCCTGTATTAATTACACTAACGTAGATATTAGAACCTAATAACTCTTGTCTTAATGTATCTGTTAAGCCTTCAATTGCATATTTACTAGAATTGTAAGCACCTCTAAATTTTAAAGATATAATTCCTAAAACCGAAGAATGTTGGATTATTTTTCCATAACCTTGTTTTCTAAATATTTTCATAGCTTGAATTGTAAGCTCATGTAAACCAAAAACATTTGTTTCAAACTGTTCTTTTAAAATCTCCGTACTTATATCCTCAACAGCTCCAGGTTGACCAAAACCTGCATTATTGAATACCGCATCTAATTTCTTATCATTTTTTATAATTGTCTCTAATGCGTTACTTATATCATCTTTTTTTGTAACATCAATTTTAAATGTTTCAAATCCTAAATTATTAAGTTTTTTTATATCTTTATCTTCTCTTGCACTTGCATAGACCTTATATCCATTATCTTTTAAAGTTAAGGCTGTTTTTAAACCTATACCTGTTGAACATCCTGTTATTAATATATTATTCATTTAACACTCTTTTACTTAAATTGCAGGTATTATAGCCAATCAAAAATTTGGATACGTAATGAATAATATAAAAAAGCTATTAGATGATGAATTTGAATCAAGAAATAAACATAATGAACTCTCTTATGATAAACCTGACCCACTTTTGGTTGCAAGTCGATATCAAGATGAGTACATAATTTTATTATGTGCACTTTTTGCATATGGAAAAGCTAGTTTAATTGTAAAGTTTCTTGATACTTTAGATTTTACACTTTTAGATGCTAGTGATGAAAAAATTGATAAAGAATTAGATTCCTTTTATTATAGGTTTCAAAATAGTGAAGATATTAAAACTGTATTTAAAACATTTAAAAAATTAAGAAATACTTCAAGTTTAAATGAAATTTTTTTAGAAGGATACACTCCTAACAAATCTATTTTAGAAGGTTTAGATTATTTAATAAGCAAAATACATGAAGTAGCAAATTATAAATCACAAGGTTTCACTTTTTTAGTTTCAAGTCCTTTAAAACGAGATAGAAATGGTTTAATAAAAGAGCTTGGTAATGCACCATACAAAAGATGGAATATGTTTTTACGATGGATGGTAAGAGAAGATAATCTTGATTTAGGATTATGGAAAGGTGTGGATAAAAAAGATTTGATTTTACCTTTAGATACACATACTTTTGCTGTTTCTCAAAAGTTAGGTTTACTTACAAGAAAAACATATGATTTAAAATCTGCTTTATTAATTAGTGAAAAATTAAAAGAATTTGATAATAAAGATCCAATAAAATATGATTTTTGTCTATATAGAATTGGACAAGAAAAAATAGTTTAGATAAAACTAGATAACTTTGACCCTGTAAAATAAACTGTGTAAATCCAAAAATATAAATATATTAGACAAAATTTATCTAGTATATTTTATTCAAGGATTTATAAATGAATATATTAAATAAAGAAGAATTAAAAAGACAAATAAGAGAAGGAAAAGAAGTATCAATAGATTGTATTTTTTCTTTTATATAATAAACATTTTTTGAATTAGGAGTCATTACTTGTAATAGTATCATTTAAATATTTATTCATTAAAGTAACAAATTTTGAAATGTCAGATGTTCTTTATCTAACAACTTGGTTATTTCTTTGAAATCTTTACTCTATGAATTTTTGTATTTTATCTTGAACATCTTTTTGAAATAGTAAATTTGTATTTTCATCTATTTCATCATCATTTTCTGGACAAATAGTTGGTAATACAGATTGTTTAAGTAATGATGCTAATTCTTGTATATTCTGTTTTGAAACTCTTTCTAGAAGAAAAGGAATTACTTATAAGACTGTATTTATCTTATTTTTTGTAACTTCATTTTTTTTCATTCGTAGTTAGTTTCGAGAATAATTATTCAAATTCTTGACTCATATGTAATCCTAAAAGTTTTTTAAGCTAAAAGTTTTTTAACCATTTCATTAATTCTTTTTCCATCTGCAACACCAGCAAATTTCTTACTAGCAGCTCCCATAACTTTTCCCATATCTTTCATTGAATTTGCACCTACTTGAGTTATGATTTCTTTCATTCCATTTTCTAGATTTTCATCTGATAATTGTTCTGGTAAATAAAGCTTAAATACTTCTATTTGTTCTTGTTCTTTTCCTACTAAATCATCTCTATTAGCTTCTTTATATTGAGATACAGCTTCTTCTCTTTGCTTGATACCTTTTTGTATAAGTTTAATAATAGCATCATCTGTTAATTCTATTCTTTCATCTACTTCAATTTGTTTAATCATAGTGTTAATACTTCTAATAGAATCTCTTTTTACTATGTTTTTTTCTCTCATAGCTACTTTAACATCATCTTTAAGTTGTTGTTTTAAACTCATTTTAATCCTTATATTTTATCTTATTAATAACTAAATTATATCTTTTTAAGAGTTAAAGCTTTCTATTAGCTCTTCTAATTGTAGAAATCTTTCTACTTTTTCTTCATAAAGTGATTCGATTGTTTCAAGTTCTTTAGAAACAGCTACTATTCCCTTTTCTTCATAACATTTAGGATTCATTAGACATTCGTTTACTTCTTCTATTTTTTCTTCTAATTCTTCAATCTCTTTTGGTAAATTATCATAATCTCTTTGATCGTTATATGATAGTTTTACTTGTTTCTTTTTAGTTTTTTCACTTGATTTATCATTTGCTTCTTTGTTTAAACTATTTTGTAATGAACTTAAATCTTTTAATTCTTTTTCAATTTCTAAGTATTCAGTATAAGGTTGAAAACTTTCTTCAACTTCTCCATTAGCACCTTTAAAAACGAATAGTTTTTTTGCAATTTTATCTACAAAATATCTATCATGAGATACAAAAATCAATGCTCCTTGAAAATTTTCTAAATACTCTTCCAAAATATTAATAGTAGGTAAGTCTAAATCATTCGTAGGCTCATCTAATACCAAACAATCTATACTTTTTGTAAATAATAAAGCTAATGCAACTCTGTTTTTTTCACCACCACTTAATACTCCAATCTTTTTTTCTAAGTATTCTTTTGGAAATAAAAAGTTTTTTAAATATCCATAAACATGCATAGTTCTACCATCATTTAGTTCAACTAAATCACCACCATTTGGACAAAAAGTATGCATAATACTTTGATTGTCATTTAACATTTCTCTATGCTGATCAAAATATCCTACTTTAAAATCACCTTTTTTAAATCGTCCTTGATCAACTTTTAGTTTTTCCATAAATATTTTTAGCATTGTAGATTTTCCAGTACCATTAGGACCTACAATTGCAATTGTATCTTTTTGTAAAATTCTTGCTGTAAAATCTTTTATAAGAAGTTTGTCTCCTAATGTTATTCCAATATCATCAAGTTCAAATAGCATTTTTTTCTTATTTTGAGTTCGTGTTTCCTCTGTATTAAATGATTTTTGTTCACGTTGAAGTTCTACACTCATTTTTCTAATTGCTGAAGGATTTGATTTTACTCTCTGTTTTAAATCTAAATATTCTGCTTTTCTTCTTACATTTCTTTTTCTTCTAGCAGTAACTCCTCTTTGCATCCAGTGGGCTTCTCTTTTGAAAAGTCTTATCATATTGTGATGATCTTTTTGCATATTTTCTAAGAGTTGCTGTTTTTGCTCTAAATATGAAGAATACCCGCCATGGAATTTTCTTAAAGTTCCACCTTCAACTTCAATAACAGAAGTTGCAATATTATCAATAAAATATCTATCATGTGAAATAAAAATAAGAGTGAAATTGTTTTTCATTAGTAGTTGTTCTAAAAATTCTACCATATAAACATCAAGGTGATTTGTAGGTTCATCTAAAAGTAAGACATCAGGTTTCTTTAATAAAAGTCCAGCAAGAGATACTCTTCTTTGCTCACCACCACTTAAAAGATTTACATCTTTAAATTCATATTCTTTTAAATGAAACTCTTTTAAAATACGCTCAATCATATTGTCTAAATCCCAAGCATTATGGAATTCTAAAAATGTTGCTAGTTCACTTTGTCTATTAATTAATTCACTGTTTTCATAATCATCAACAATCTTTAGAGAAATATCTTCATATTCAAGTCTTGCATCTTTTAATTCTTTTAATTGATTCTCAATAGCATCCCGAACTACTAAATTATCATCAAATTTTGGATGTTGCGCTAGCATTTCAACTTTTATTGATTTATCTATTGCTTTAATACCATCATCAGGTTCAGTTTCACCCGTAATGATTTTTAATAGTGTTGATTTGCCCTGACCATTTTGGCCAATTACTGCAATTCTTTGGCCTTGGTTTAGTGTGAAGTTTGCATCTTTTAAAATGACTTTTGTATCATATTGTTTTGAAATGTTTTGTAAGTCTATTAAGGCCATTTGTTCTCTCTTTGTCCTTATTTAAAGGGTTTTTTAGTTTAAATGTGTAGACATGTAGAATAAAAAATATGGGTGCTTTTGTAGCATACTTTTAAAAAAGTAGCATACTGCATCTCTAAACATGCTTCTTGAATTTTAAGTTATTATTTTATCTAAAAATAGCTTACTCTATTTACTTTTCTCATGATAACACTTATTCATTTATTTTATCTCAGAATCTTTTAATTCCGAGTATGAATTCATGTTACCTCTCCAGTTGTACCTACACTCTTGGCTTTATTTCCACTAGCTTCAAGTATTTTTATAAAATTCATTAAAATCCTTTAAAGTAAAAAGTAAAGTATTATTAAAATAAAATTTATTCTTATGTAATTGTTGTAAAATATTATTTTTCTGTAGGTAGTTTTGTTTTTAGCCAATCATATGTAAAACCATATTGAACATTATAAATATTTGTAAAGCCTTGTTCTGCAAGCAAGTTACTTGCAACTTTTGTTCTTGAACCACTTCTACAAATTAAGATTATTTCTCTATTTATATTTTTATTAGAGGCTTCATATATTTCATTTATAAAGTTTTTATTAAATACTCGTTGACCATTTTTTGCATAAAAAATTGGGATATTTATTGAATCTTTTGATCTTAGTTCTTTAAACTCAGCTTTTGTTCTTACATCGATTAGTAAAGAACCTTTTTGTTGCATTTTATAAGCAGAATTTGAAGAAATATCTTCTTTATATATTTTTGCAGTTTGATAATTTATCTGTGCGTTTAATACAGTTGTTGAAATTAAAACCATGAAAATAAATACAATACTTCTCATTAAGATTCCTTTTTATTTAACATCATTAATTGAAAAATCATCATATGGATCCATATGAATATTAATTATCCAATCTCTATTTTTATCCAAATCTTCAATTTCTTGTTCAATTTTATCACTAACTCTGTGTGCATCCATTAATGTAATAATACAATCAAAAACTAAATGAACTTCAACAAAAGTTTGATGACCTGCTTCTCTTGTTTTTAAAAGATGGTGTGTATTTACTTTATCTTTACTTTTGATAATATCTTCAATCTTATCAACAATATCATGATCAACTGCACGATCAAGTAATACCAGCACCCCATCATGAATTAGTTCATATGAAGAGTAAATAATGAATAAGGCAATTCCACTTCCTACTAAAACATCAATTAGTTCATATCCTGTAAAATGAACTAAAATTAATGATACAAGTACTGCAACATTTGAATATACATCTGTTTTATAGTGAAGTGCATCTGCTTTTATAACCATTGAATTGGTTTTTTTAGCAACTTTATTTAAGTAAATAACTAAAGAAATAGTTATTATTAAAGATATTACCATAACAGTTATTGATGTTCCCATGTATTGAGAAACTTCACCATTCATTGCTTTTTTAATTGCTTGATATAGTAAAAATAAACCAGAAATTGTAATTATAGTACCTTCAATAACAGAAGCTAAGGCTTCTATTTTTCCACGTCCATAATTAAATTCATTGTCAGCTGGTTTTTCAGAATTTGATATTGCAAAATAGTTAAATAGTGAAACAAACATATCAAGAACTGAATCAATTGCTGAAGCTAAAACAGCAACCGATCCACTTGCAATTCCGATCACAAGTTTCATTATTGTAAGAAGAGCCGCAACTGAACTAGAAACGACTGTAGCTTTTTTCTGAGGAGTCATATTATTTGCTCTCTACAAACTCTTTAATTCTTTTAATACCTTCTTCAATAGTTTCCAAATCAGTAGCAAAAGAGAATCTAACATAACCTTCTGTTCCAAAAGCAAGTCCAGGAACTAAGGCAACGCCTTTTTCTTCAAGTAAATCTGCACAAAACTTCATTGAGTCTTTTGTAAAGCCTTGAATATTTATAAATAAATAAAATGCACCATCAGGGTTAAAACAAGAAAGTCCTTTAATTGCATTAAAAGATTTAACTGCAACATTTCTTCTTTTTTCAAACTCTTTTCTCATAATTTCCATTGTTTCATCAGCTTTACCTTCAAGTGCAGGAATAGCTGCATATTGAGTAATTGAATTCACATTTGAAGTTACTTGGCCTTGAAGTTTGATCATACCTTTTACAAGTTCAGTTTTAGGAGTTGCTAAATATCCAAATCTCCAACCTGTCATTGCAACAGATTTACTTAAACCATTAATTGTTACAGTTCTCATATACATATCATGTGATATTTCTGCTAAAGCTGTAAATTTCTTACCATCATACATGATTTTTTCATACATTTCATCTGATAATACTAAAATATCAGTACCTTTTAAAACTTCTGCAATCTCTTCAAGTTCAGATCTTGTATAAACTGCACCTGTTGGATTAGAAGGTGTGTTTAATAAAAGAATTTTTGTTTTACTAGTAATTGCATTTTTTAATTGTGTAGCTGTAATTTTAAAATCATTTGTATCATCTGTTTCAATAATTACAGGAACTCCATCAGAAAACTTTACTTGTTCAGGATATGTAACCCAATAAGGTGCAGGAATAATAACTTCATCACCTTCCTCCACTAATAGTTGGAAAAGATTAAATAATGAATGCTTTGCACCATTACTTATTATGATATGTTCTAAACTATATTCTAAATTATGGTCTCTTTTTAATTTATTAATGATTGCCTGTTTAGTTTCAGTTATACCTTCTACTGCAGTGTATTTTGTATGACCATCAATTATAGCTTGTATAGCTGCTTGTTTAATAACTTCAGGCGTATTAAAATCAGGTTCTCCTGCACTAAAACTTAGTATATCTTTACCTTGAGCTTTTAACTCTCTAGCTAGGGCTGTAATTGCCATAGTAACCGATGGAGATAGGTTTTCCATTCTGTTTGCAATTTTCATTAATGATTCCTCGTATGTAATATTGTTTAATTTTTATATGATATAATGCGTGATTATAACAAAAATAATCTTAAGGAAAAATTTGGAATTTGTGCATAATCTTGATTCTTTGGTAGTTACAGTTAAACTTGAGAACAAAAAACATATAAAACATTGTTATTTACGAGTTGTGAATAATGAAGTTCAAATAAGAGCAAATATCTATTTTTCTCTTGAAGATGCATATGAACTGTTAAATAGAAAAAAGAATTGGATAATAAAAAGTCTAGAACAATCGAATAAAAACAGTTTAAATGATGATGAGTTTTTATATTTTGGGGAAGTAAAAAAAATCAGTGATTTTAAAATAAAAAATATTGATACTTTTTATAAAAATGAAATAAAAACTATAATTCCACCTCTTATTGAAAAATATTCTAAAATGATGAAACTTTTTCCAAATTCAATAAATTACAGAAAAAATAAAAGAACTTGGGGTTCTTGTAACTATAAAAATGATTTAAAATTTAACACTCAACTTTGTAAGTTTCCTGTTTTTATTGCAGAATATGTAGTAATTCATGAGCTAGCTCATATAAAACATAAAAACCACTCAAAAAAGTTTTGGGATTTAGTTAATGAATTTTGCCCAGATTATAAACAAAGAGAAAAACTCTTTAAGACTCTTTTATAATATTACGAATGTTTTCAAACTTTTCATGAATTTTTTCATCATTTGCACGATTGAAAAAAACTCCCTTTGCTCTTTCTTTGAATAAAGGCTCTAATTTTATTATTTTCTTTTTCTTCTCTATCTTGTTAGAAACAAAAAAAGCAATTTCTGTAACATTTTCAAAGTTTCCCATTTTTAATAATGATTTTATATCTGCTTTGTTATACTCAAATTCCATTTTATAAACAGGATGAGTTAATACAAAAAATAAAGTTTGACCTTTTATGTAAGCAAACTTAACTCCTTTTTTTAATTTTAAAGGAAGAACTTCAATGAATTTTTCAATTGAAGATGATGTGTTGATTTTTCTGAATTCAGGATTTTTCTTAAGATGACTAAGTATTTCATTCAATTTTTTCATACGCTGATTATAGCAGGTTTTATATTATCTTTTAATGGTTGTGGTTACAAAGGTGATCCAGTTTATGACACTAATAAAGTAACAACTATTAAAACTAAAAAAGAAATTAGTAAATAAACAATGTATGACTATATAATAATAGGAAGCGGAATTGCAGGTTTAAATGCCGCAAGACTAATTCCAAAAGATAAAAAAGTTTTAGTATTATGCAAAAAATCTCCATGGGACTGTAATACTTTTTGGGCGCAAGGTGGGATAGCAACTGCTGTAGATGATGCAGATATTCCCTCACATATTCAAGATACTTTAACTGCAGGTGTAAATTATAATGATAAAAAAGCAGTTGAATTATTAAGTAGTAAATCTTTAAAAGCAGTAAAGAATTTAATTGATTCGGGTTTAAAGTTTGATTTAAATGAAAAAGGTGAATTAGCCTTTACCAAAGAAGCAGCGCATAGTAGAAGTAGAATACTTCATGCAGATGGAGATGCAACGGGTAGAATGATTCATATTTTTTTATTAGAACAATTTAATCATGAAATTATAACAAATGCAGTTGTGAATGATTTATTAATTCAAGATGGTATTTGTTATGGTGTACAGTTTTTTACTAGTGAAACAGAACAAAAAGTCGTATATGCACATAATACGATTATTGCAAGTGGGGGAATTGGTTCTATTTATAGATATCATACAAATTCAACTGCAATTGCAGGAGAAATACAAGGTATTATTTCTGAAAAAGGTCTAAAACTAAAAGACATGGAAATGATGCAGTTTCATCCAACAGTTGTAAAAGGTACTCACTTTGCGAGAAAACCATTACTATCAGAAGCTTTAAGAGGTGAGGGTGCTCATATTGTAGATGAGAATGATTATAGATTTTTAAAAGATTATCATGAAGATGCAGAACTAGCTCCACGAGATGTAGTTTCTCGTTCTATTTTTGATTATCATAAAAAAACTGGTTTAGGTGTTTTTTTATCTTTTGAAATGTTTGAAAAAAAATATTTCAAAAAAAGATTCCCAAATATTTATGCAAATCTAAAAGATTTAGGTTATGACTTACCAACTCAAAGAGTTCCAATTTCGCCTGCTTTTCATTATGCAATGGGTGGTATTGAAACTACACTTGATGCAAAAGTAAAGGGTGTAAAAAACTTATATGCAGTGGGAGAAGTTGCTTGCACTGGTGTTCATGGTGCAAATAGATTAGCTTCTAATTCTTTATTAGAAGGTTTAGTATTCTCTCAAATAGCGGTTAAAGATTCGCTTGAAAATATTTTTGAAATATCAAAAGAAGATTATACAAAAAATATTAAATCTTATGTTCGAAATAAAAAAATAGATAAAGCAATAAAAGACGATTTAAGAAAAATAATGTGGAAAGCTGCATCAATTGTAAGAGATCCAAAAGAATTAGATGAGACTTTGATTAAAATTGATGAGTATTTAAAACAAGATCTTGGAAGATTATTATTTCTTAGATTACTTACAGCAAAATCTATTATACAAAGCGCAATGAATAGAAAAGAATCTATGGGCGCCCACTTTATTAATGTTAAAGCTTAAAATGTCAAATTAAAAAATTGACATTTTCTTGACAATAAATTTACATTTACTATTATTTTTAAGGCTAATTAAGGCAAAATCAATATTTAGAAGTGATTTTGACGTATATAAAATCGCTATGCGTATACAAACTTAAGGAGAATTAATGTTAAAATTATTAATGACATTACTGGTTTCATCAGTATCGTTATTCGCAAGCTCAGCTGGCATGGGTGTAATACCTGATGTTACTATGACATGGGTTGGATTTGCTTGTTTATTTATTTTTGTGATAGGGTATTACTTTGTTGCAGCAGAAGAAAAGTATGAGATTGATAAAGCGAAACCTGCTTTATTTATAGGTACTTTTATGTTTATATTAGTTGCCGTTTATTATTCATTAAACAGTATGGATATGGGATTAGTTCATACCCAAGCACAACATCTTATTTTAGAAATTTCTGAAATTTTCTTCTTCTTATTTGTTGCTATGACATATATTGAGTCTTTAATTCACATGAGTGTTTTTGATGCTTTAAAATATAAATTAGTTTCAAAGGGATATACATATAGACAATTATTCTGGGTAACTGGTATTTTAGCATTCTTTATCTCTCCAATTGCAGATAACTTAACAACAGCTCTTATTTTATCAACTGTATTAATAACAATTGAAAAAACAAGAAAAGATTTCTTAGTACCAGGTGCTATTAATATTGTTGTTGCTGCAAATGCAGGTGGTGCATGGTCTCCATTTGGTGATATTACAACACTTATGGCTTGGACAGCAGGAAAAGGTTCATTTACTGACTTCTTATTCTTATTTCCAGCTTCAATTATTGGTTATTTAGTTACAGCATTCATTCTTGCTAGATTTGTTCCAAGTGAAGTTCCTTCATTTGATATTACAAAAGAAGTTAAACCTGTAATGAGTGAAGGTGCTAAAGTTGTAATGTTCTTAGGTGTATTTACAATTTTCTGTGCAGTTATGTCACACCAAGTATTACATTTACCAGCAATGTGGGGTATGATGTTTGGTTTATCATTACTAAAAATTTACTCTTATGGTTTAAAAAGAAAATATGGTGTGGATCACTTCAATATTTTCCATTCAATGGCAAAAATTGAAAACAATACATTAATGTTCTTCTTTGGTATTTTAGCAGCGGTTGGTGCCTTATACTTTATTGGTTGGCTAGGACTTGCAGCCGTAGTTTATGATCCTTCAGTCCTAGGTCCTACTTGGTCAAATATAGGTGTTGGTTTCTTATCTGCAATTGTTGATAATGTTCCTGTTATGTCAGCTGTTTTAAAAGCAAACCCAACTATGGGACTTGATCAGTGGATGCTTGTTACATTAACAGCTGGTGTTGGTGGATCTATGATTTCATTTGGATCTGCTGCTGGTGTTGGTGTTATGGGAAAATTACATGGTATTTACACATTTGGTGCACATATGAAATATGCTTGGACTATTGTAATTGGTTACTTTGTATCTATTGCAGTTTGGTATCTACAATATCAAGCATTAGGAATAGGACACTAATTATAAGTCTCTTTTCAAACTTATTAAAAAGGTTTTCAAGGTTCTCCTTGGAAGCCTTTTTTTTGTAAAAAATAAACAAAATAGGTATTAATTGTTTTAAACATAATTAAACATACCTTTAGATATAATCGCACATTATTATAGATTTAGATAAATCAAAAAGAGGATATTAAAACATGAAACATGTACCAATTATAGTATTAGACTTTGGTAGTCAATATACACAAATTATTGCTAGAAAACTTAGAGAATCAGGGGTTTATTCTGAAATAGTACCTTATTCTGAAAGTATTGAAGATATAATGGCTAGAACTCCTAAAGGAATCATTCTATCAGGTGGGCCTGCTTCTGTTTATGCTGAAGATTCTTATCATCCTGATACTACAATATTTGAATTAGGTCTTCCAATTTTAGGAATTTGTTACGGAATGCAACTTATTTCTCAGCATTTTGGAGGATCTGTAATTCCTGCTGATCATCACGAATATGGAAAAGCAAAGTTAAACTTTGAAAAAGAAAATCCAATCTTTAAAGATACAACAGATGGTCAAATTGTTTGGATGTCTCATGGTGATAGAGTTGAAAAAATTCCTGCAGGCTTTGAAAAAATAGCTACGAGTGAAAACTCTCCATATGCAGCAATTGCAGATACTCACAGAAATATCTATGCATTCCAATTTCATCCAGAAGTTTATCACTCAGACGAAGGTACAAAACTTCTTAAAAACTTTGCAAAACATATTTGTGATTGTGAATCAACTTGGAATATGGGTTCTTTTGCAAAAGAACAAATTAATAAAATAAAAGAACAAGTTGGAAATAAAAAAGTATTATGTGGTGTTTCAGGTGGTGTTGATTCCTCTGTAGTTGCAACTCTTTTAGCTGAAGCTATTGGTGATCAATTAGTACCAGTATTTGTTGATAATGGACTGTTAAGAGCAAATGAAAGAACTCAAGTTGAAACTATGTTTAAAGCTCGTGGTGTTCCTTTAATTACTGTTGATGCAAGTGAGCAGTTCCTTTCAAAACTTGAAGGTGTTACTGATCCAGAAACAAAAAGAAAAATCATTGGTGAAACATTTATTGAAGTATTTGATAAAGAAGCAAAAAAACATGATGGTATTGAATTTTTAGCACAAGGTACACTTTATACAGATGTTATTGAATCAGTTTCTGTTAAAGGACCTTCAAAAACTATTAAATCGCATCATAATGTTGGTGGTCTTCCTGATTGGATGACATTTGAATTAATTGAACCATTAAGAGAAATCTTTAAAGATGAAGTTAGACTTTTAGGATTAGAACTTGGACTTCCAAAAGATATGATTGGACGTCATCCTTTCCCTGGTCCTGGTCTTGCTATTAGAATTATGGGTGATGTTAATACTCCTGATTTAGAAATTTTAAGAAAAGCTGATGTTATTATGTTAGATGTATTAAGATCAACTGGTTACTATGATAAAACATGGCAAGCATTTACTGTTTTACTAAATGTAAAATCTGTAGGTGTAATGGGTGATAATCGAACTTATGATAATACTGTTTGTGTAAGAATTGTAAACGCAACAGATGGGATGACAGCAACTTTTGCATATATTCCTCATGAAATTCTTGAAACAATTTCAAGAAGAATAATTAATGAAGTAGATGGAATAAACAGAGTTGTTTATGATATTTCTTCAAAACCACCAGCAACTATCGAGTGGGAATAATTTTTTTGCCGTAATTAGGGCAGATCTTCTGTTAAAGTTTGACTGCGATGTACTTTTAGTACATCTTTGTCATACTTTGACAAAATTCATACTAAACTTCTAACAAATCATGAAATTTTTTTTATTAGGTCTTGCATTATTCATATGGACTTTATTCGAAGCACCAACTATGGCTCCACAATTTGAGGCAACAACAATTACAGGTAAAAAAGTAAGTTTAAATGGTTTTTTAGAAACTAAAAACCAACATTAGTATATTTTACAGCATCATGGTGTTCAACTTGTTCTAAAATTGGCCGTCAATTAATATTGTTTATAAAACTTATAAAGACAGAGTAAATTTTGTATCAATAAGTATTGACCCAACAGATACAATCGTATCTTTTATTAAGAGCTTTGAAACTTCTATTTTTCTCAATTTTAGGTATCTTAGTCATATTGTTGTTTATTTTGTAGGAATAAGTTTATTAATGCTTATTACAATTATGAGTTCAATTTTTGCAAAAGATTTTATAAGTAGAAAAATTAATTCTATTTTCCTTATTGTAGCTGGAGCTTATATTATTTACTATCAATCATCACTATTTTAAGATAAACATTTTTGTTTATCTTAAAAAATTACTTCTTTGTTTTTCTTTCTTTAATTAAATAAAACTTGAGTATACTGTTTTGCTAATTTTAAAAGGTGAATACAAAAATGAATAAAGATTTCTTTAAAAATACAAAAATTTTAGATGGTGGAGTAGGCCAAGAATTATTAGCTAGGGGAATGAAACCTAAAGGTACTTTATGGAGTGCAAATGCATTATTAGAAGAAAAATACCATCAACTATTACTTGATACACATTTAGACTTTATAAAAGCAGGAGCACAAGTTATTGTAACTGCTACTTTTACTACTAGAAGATTACGATTACGAGATAATAATATTGAAGATAAATTTGAATATTTAAATACAAAAGCAGGGGAAATAGCAAAAAAAGCAAAAGACTTAAATCCCCATGTTTTAATAGCAGGAGGCTTACCGCCTCAATATTTAACTTATGAATCAGATACAAGAACAGATAATGAAATAAAAGAAAACTTTTATGAACAAGCAAAACTATTAAATCCTTTTGTAGACTTTTTTTATTTTGATGTATTAAGTAGTGTACGTGAACTAAAATTAGCGATTGAAGCTATAAAAGAATTTGAAAAACCATATTTAATAGGTGCCCATATTTCAGAAGGTACAAGATTACCAAGTGGCGAGAAAATTTCAGATATAATCTCTAAAATAAATCATAATAATCTTCTTGGAATAATTTTAGCATGCGTGTCTCCTGAAAGTTTTGAAGAGAATCTTGATGAAATAAAAAGTTTAGGTATTCCTTTTGGTTTTAAACTTAATGGTTTTAAAACTACAAAACCTAAACTAGGTTATACAAGTACTTTTAATAAAAGTAAAAGTGGAAACCCCCATGAGTTTTTAGGACAAAGAAAAGATTTATCAGCAAGTAATATGGCACATATTGTAAAAAAATTTAAAAATGCTGGTGCTACTATTTTAGGTGGATGTTGCGAAACAAGTCCTGAACATATTTTAGAAATATCAAAGCTTAAATAAAAAGGAATATCTTTAATGAGTAATATAATCCAATCTACAAAACTTTTAGCTGTTAATAAACCAAAAGGATATTTAGTTACTAGGTCTGATGATATGGGTCGAAAAACAGTTTATGATTTTTTACCTCAATGGGTTTTTGATGAACAATGGATGCCAATAGGGCGTTTGGATTTGGATTCAAAAGGACTTTTATTATTTACAAAAGATGGGCAAATAAATAACCAATTAACAAAACCAGGAAATTGTAATAAGATATATGAAATTTGGGTAAGAGGTTATGTTACAGACGAACATATATCTCAAGCTTTAAAAGGTGTTGATAGTAAATATGGTTTATTAAAAGCCTTAATGGTTGAAAAAATTGGAATGGGTGGAGCTAAAACAAAACTAAGAATTCAAATTAATGAAGGTAAAAATAGACATATTAGGCGTCTTTTTGGAGCTTTAAAAGATCCAAAGTTTGGAACTCCTTTAAAAGTTTTAGAGTTATCAAGAATTAGTATTGCTAGTTTTAATCTTGATATTAAAAGTGGGCAATGGCGTTTTTTATCAATAGAAGAAGAGAAAAAAATACTAAAAAATGCTAAATAAAACATTATCAAATTTAAAACTTATGGATCAAGGTATTTTATTTATGCTTTTGAGTGCTTTTTTGGGAGCACTTAATGGAGCAGTTGCAAAAATACTATCTGAAAGTATGGATCCTATTGAAATTGTTTTTTATAGAAACCTTCTTGGTGTTTTAATTATATTATATACTTTAAAGAAAATTCCTGTGTCAATTAATATTTCAAAATTACACTTACTTTTCTTAAGAGGTTTATTCGGAACAATTGCAATGTTATTCTTTTTTTATACAATTGCTACAATTCCACTTGGTGAAGCAATAATATTAAATAAAACATCACCATTTTTTGTAACAATTTTAGCTTATTATTTAATGAAAGAAAAAATTACTTTAAATACATTATTTGCATTAATTATTGGGTTTATAGGAGTTTTTTTAATTATAAAACCTTTTGGTATTGTTTTATCACATGATCATATTTTGGGAATATTAGGTGGTTTTTTTGCAGCTGCTGCATATGCTACTATAAAGAAAATAAAAGATATTTATGATGCAAGGGTTATTATGCTTTCATTTATGGGTATTGGTGTGATTATTCCATTATTACTTTATTTATTTACTCCTTATGTTCAATTTAAGATACACACAGATATCTTTTTATGGTTACTTATCATTTTAATGGCACTTATATCAACAGCTTCGCAGTGGCTTTTAACAAGGGCTTATAGTTTAAGTCCAGCAAGTATCATTGGCGTTGTAAGTTATACAAGTATTCCTTTTGCTCTTGGATTTGGAGTGATGTTAGGTGATTTATTACCTGATATTCTGACACTTTTTGGGATATTACTTATTGTAGTAGGTGGAATATTAGTTAGTAGAAAATAAGAGTATATATTAGACTATAAAAGAAGCTTTTTTATTAAAAGAAGTTTTTTTGCTCTTGTAAGTTTTTTAATTGCATATTCGCGTTTTGAAGCAGTACTTCTATTTTCTGAATTTTCTTGATATACAAGTTTAACAGGTCTTCTTACTTTTGTGTATTTTGCACCTGTGTCTTTTGTATTATGTTCATCCAATCGTTTTGTAATATTTGTAGTGATTCCTGTATATAAACTTCCATCATTACATTCAAGTATATAAACAAAATAAGACATTTTTATCCTTGTAAGTTCTTTTTATTTATAAGCCAATAATTATAAAGTTCTTCAATTTTATCACTACAAATAAGAGGCATAGACTCTTTGATTTTTTCTTCATCCCAATTCCACCATTTCATTGCGAGTAATTGTTTTATTTCGTTCTTTTCAAAACGAGATTTTATAAATATACTTGGATTCCCACCAACTATTGTATAAGGTTCTACATCTTTTACTACAACTGCACGTGCTGCGATTATTGCTCCATCACCTATTTTAATTCCTGACATTATCATAGCTTCAGAACCAATCCATACATCATTTCCAATTATTGTATCTCCAGCTTTCTCAAAACCATTTTTAGAATTTTTAAAAATATTTGCTTGAAAATAAAATGGATAAGTACTAATCCACTCTTTATTATGACCTTGATTTCCTGCCATCATAAAAACAGCACCAGAACCTATTGAACAATATGATCCAATAATAAGTTTATCAACATCTTTTCTCTTATGGTGTAAGTATCTAGCACACTCAACAAAATCATGCTTATGATGATAACCTGAATAATATGATAATTTTCCTATAATAATATTTGGATGATTAACAGTCTTATCTAATAGTTGTGAAGAAAATTGGTTTTCAAATTGGAATGTATTCATTCAGTCTCCTGTATATATAGTAGAAGTTTATCTAAATAGTATAAAAGTGCAAGTTATGAATGTAATAAAGTTGTGGGGTAAATTGTTTCTTTGAGGGAGTGTAAAAATTATAAGCGGATAAACCGCTTATAAAATGAAAAATTACTACTGAGGAGTAACGTTTTCTGCTTGAAGACCTTTTTCACCTTCAGTTACTTCGAAAGTAACTTTTTGTCCGTCTTCTAAAGATACTCTTCCGTATCCTGAGCTATTAATGTTTCTGAAGTGTACGAATACATCTTTTCCACCATCTTCTTGCTCAATAAATCCAAAACCTTTCTCGCTATTAAACCATTTTACTGTTCCGTTTACTACTGCCATGTTAATTCCTTTTGTTTGTTGTATAAAATCTAATTATGAATCTATCTTGTGGTGTGATTTTACTGCAACTGTAGGTTATCAATATAAAGCATGCCATAAATGAAGTTCTAAATCATCTTTCAATTGCAGTATTCTAACATAAATTAAATCAATATGCAAGAATATTTAATATTTTTTACGAAAATATTAGAAATATTGCTATTTTTTTTCTTGAGAATTTTATATTTTCTTTACAAAAATATGATAAAATTAAATAAAAAAAGAGTACTATGTTTAAAGAGAATGATTACTGGGAAGAAGAATTTATCGAATATAAGGACAAATATTTAGATTCAATATATTTTGACAATTGCACTTTTCTTAAATGTGATTTTACTAAAAGTGTTTTTGATAATTGTAAATTTACTGAATGTACTTTTATTAACTGCGATTTGTCATTAAGTGTGTTAAAAAGCTCTATATTTAATGATATCCTATTTAAAAATTCTAAACTTTTGGGTATTTCTTGGAGTAATTGTATTGATCCTTTTGATGTGAAATTTGATACTTGTAATATTTCTCAAAATTCTTTTCATCTTTTAGATTTACGTCAAATCAAATTTATTAATTCTTTTATTAGTGATACAGGATTTGAAGAGTGTAACCTTGAAAGTGCTATTTTTGATAATTGTAATTTGGAACAAACAGTTTTTATTCGTAACAATTTGAAAAAAGCTAATTTTGAGACATCTAAAAACTATTTAATAGATCCTTCTTGTAATAATATAAGTAAAGCACAGTTTTCTCTTCCTGAAGTATTAAGTTTTTTAACTCTTTTACCTATTAAAATAAAATAAAAAAATTCGATGTAATTTAAAGTTTTATATTTAAGTACAAATGTACTTATGCTTAGTTATACTCGTGATATAAATTTATAAAATATAAAAATAGGATTAGTAATGGCTAAAGTGAACTACAATTATGAAAAACGTGCTCGTGAATTAGAGAAACAAAAGAAAAAAGAAGAAAAAAAGAAGAAAAAAGAAGCTTTGAAAAATGCTGAATCTTCTGATGAAACTCAAACAGATTCTAATTCAGAATAAAAATAAATTTTGGACTCAGAAGAACATTTAATTCTTTTGACTCCATAACTTTCCAATATCTATTTAATTATTTAGAAGCTTTTTTAGCTTTCTTTTCAGCTCTTTTTTCTTTTAATGATTTTGTTGATGCTGTCTTCACAGACTTTTGAACATCTTTACCTTTTGCCATAATATTTCCTTTCTTTAAATTTATTTGTTAGTATACCCTAAAATACGATAAGATTTAATTTCTTAATAATGTATTTTAATTTTCAATAGTGATATAATATACCTAAATATTTTAGGAGAGATTATGAGAACGCTATTACTTTTGTTATTTACAATATTCCCTTTATTTTCACAAGTCAAAGTTACAAATATAGCCTCAAATTTAGGTGTTGTATGGGGAATGAGTTTTTTAGATGAAAATCGTTTAATAATATCTCAGAAAAATGGACGTATCTCACTATTAAATTTAAAAGATAAAACTATTAAAAACATAAAAAATGTGCCAAAGGTTTTTAATAATGGACAAGCTGGATTATTAGATATTCAAAATAAAAATGGATGGATTTATATTACTTATGTGAAAAATGTAAATGGATTAGGTGCTACTACAATAGCTAGGGCCAAACTTTTGAACAATACGCTTGTAGATTTTAATGATTTACTAATTACTAAATCAAGAACATCTACTACAGCACATTTTGGAAGTAGAATAACTTTTGATGACAAAGGACATTTATTCTTTTCAATAGGAGATAGAGGAGTCAGAGAGAATGCACAAGATTTAAAAAACCATGCAGGTTCTATTTTAAGACTGAATCTTGACGGTTCCATTCCTTTTGATAATCCTTTTATAACAGATGCTAATGCTTTAAATGAAATATATTCTTACGGACATAGAAACCCTCAAGGTCTTTTTTACGATAGTAATTCAAAAAAACTTTTTTCAAATGAACATGGCCCAAGAGGTGGTGATGAGATTAATATCATCGAAATAGGTTTAAACTATGGTTGGCCAATTGTCTCACAAGGTAAAGAGTACTGGAATACATCTTATGTTGGAAAGTATCGTAGTAAAAAAGAGTTTGTAGATGGTATAAAAGTTTATATACCTTCAATAGCAACTAGTTCTTTGATCTCTTATAGTGGAAAGAAATATAAAAACTTAAAAGGAAATTTATTCTCTGGTGCTCTTAAACTTAGACATCTAAATCAGATTATATTAAATGAAAACAACAAAGTAATAAAAGAGAATAGACTGCTTGAAGATTTAAATGAAAGAATAAGAAATGTAGTAGAATCCCCAAATGGAGAAATCTACATTTCTACTGATAGTGGGAAAATATATTTAGTAAATTTAGACTAAAGTATTTTATACTATTGAATTATGAATTAAAAAGTAATTTATAATTCTTGTAATAATTAATAGTTTCCATTATTAATAAAGCAATTAACCCCATAAGCCAATATAAAAACCACATACTAATCATTCCTATAAAACCATCTTCTGCAATATAATCAACCACTTGAAAAATTAGAAAAAACATAACTGTACTTTTTAAAGATATTGCACTGTTTTTATTAAAATCAATTAACTCTTTGCCTTTTAACTTTATTTTAAAATAAAAATATGCAATAGTAACAGGAACTAATGCTAAAATAAATAAATACTCTTCTTTTATTAACTCTATTGTTTTTTCTTGTCCAAACACATAAAAATAAACAGAAATAATAGCAACAAAAGATAAGATAAATAAGTTTCTAGGTGATAGCTGAGACATTATTTTTTCCTATTTTCATAAGGTTCTTTTGTAGTAAGTCTAGAGTCAACTAAACCACGACCTATTGTAAAGTGATAAAGTGTTTGGAAATGATTTGTTTTCAATCCAATTGTATCATGAACAATATCATCTAAGAAACATCCAATTCCAGTGGCTGATAATTGTAATGTTGTTGTTTCTAAATACAGTTGTTGTCCAATTGCTCCACATTCCCAATATAATTGTTTATATTTTGAAGGTCCGTGTTTTTCAAGTGGATTCATAAACTCACATAACATTCCTAAAGAAAATGCTCCATGACTTGCTATATCTTGATCACAAGAAATTGCTTTTGCTAAAAATTTAAAATCTCCGGCTTCAAGCTTATATAACTCACCTGCATTAGTATCAACTGCTTCCCAAAGAAATTCTTCTTTTAATAAACCTTGCAATTGCTCTTTATGTTCTTTATTACGTACTAATAAATAAAGACCTGATTCTAAGTCTTCAACACTATGTACAAACATAAGCAAATGAACAGAAGATTCATATGATTTAACAGATCCAATAATCGTTTCAAACTCATTTTTAGAAATTGTACAATCATCTTTATCCATAACTTGTGCAGAACGTCTTTTTAAAACTACATCTTTTGCAGTAAACGATCGCTGTCTATATGGATTTTCTTCATATTTTGTATTAGTAAAAACTTTTATTTCTAAATTATCACTAAGAGTTGTATCTTCAATTTTTTCTAAAATATCCCATTTATGCCAAGAAAGACTAAGTTGATTTGCTTTTCCTTCATACTCATCTTGAAGTTTACTTTGTATTTCATTAAGGTTAATATCTTTTGTGTCAATATTTTTATCATTTTCATCATCAAAAGATACAAGAATTAATATATCTGCTAATTCTCGTTCTTCTTTTATATATCTATGTTTTTGATTTAAACCTAAAAACTTTTCAAGTTGTGAATCTTTTGCATTTAATACTTCTATTTTCCAACCAAGAATTGAAGCAGAAACTTCTAAAGCTTTTAAAGCATGTCCACAATCTAGCTGTGTATATCTCCAAGATCTCTCACCATATTTCCAAGCTTCTCTCCAAACAATAGAAGAAAGACATACTAAAAAAGAGTTTTTAGGTATTGGAAGTTCTTTTGTATTTGAAAGTAATTCAAGTTCATGTGCTTTTGGAGAGTAGTGATGTAAACCATTTTTTATACCTTGAATCTCATTTGAAAGTATATATGCTTCACTTGGTTGTAAATTACCACTTGAGGCATTACATCTTAAAGCCCAAGATTGTGTTTCATATTCTTTGATAGCTGCAAGTCCAAGTGAGAATTGAAAAAACTGTGATATTGCTTCTATACATAAAGGAGCACATATAGACTTATCTTTTGGCTTTTGAAAAATTTGTGAGTATTCTAAAGTGTTATTGTCAAAAGATAGAGGTAGTTTTGTAGTATCTGTATCTAAATATATTCGATAAGGATCTGGTTGTGTTGCCCAGTCCATATAACCTAAAGACCTTGCGTATCTTTGCTGTGAGTGTTTTGTTTCATTGTGATAGGTATAAACCATTTGTAAATTATTATTCATTCGATATGTTAGCTAATCATAATTAATAAACCATTAAATTAAAAAACTTTAGATATTATACGCACATGAAAGAAAAAATATATTTAATTCCTGGACTTATGACTGATGTTAGACTATGGAGTAGAATCAAACCTTTTTTAGCTGAGTATGAATTAGTTCATGTAGCAATTCCAGATAGTAGTGACTTTGATGAGGTATTGGATTTATTAGAAGATACTTTTAAAGAAGAGAAAGTAAATTTGTTAGGTTTCTCTTTAGGTGGATATATAGCTTCATACTTTGCAGTTACATACCCAAGTAGAGTAAACAAACTATTTATGATTGCAGCAACTCCTGGGGCTTCTGAAGTTGCTGAGATTGAAAGAAGAAGAGAGAAGTTTGCTGTAATAGAAAAAGAAGGATTTAAAGGTTTATCTTATGAAAAAGCTGTAAGTCTAGTAGAGAAACAAAATCAAGAAGACATAGAGTTAATTACTATAATACAAGATATGTTTATGGACTTAGGAAAAGAGACTTTTATTTCACAACTAACATCTACTTTTAATAGAGTTGATTTACTTGAAGAGCTTGTTAGACTTAATAGAGAATTTAATTTGCCTATATGGTTTTACTATAGTGATAGTGATAGATTATTAAATCATAAATCAATAGCAAAACTAAAAACTACAAATCATAATATAAAGCTAATAAGTAGAAAAGGAACTAGTCATAATGTTCCACTTGAAGTGCCATTTGAGTTAAGCTTAGAAATAAAAGAGTGGATGAAGTGAAAAAACTCTTAGTAATAGGATACGTTTGGCCTGAACCAAAATCCTCAGCCGCAGGTAGTCACATGATGTCTATAATGAGGCTATTTAAAGCAAATGGATATGAAGTAGAGTTTTGTACTCCTTGCGCACATTCAATTCATATGATTGATTTAGAAGCTGAAGGTATTGCATCTTCTAGTATTGAACTTAACAATGATAGTTTTGATGAGTATGTAAAACAGTTTAATCCAAGTATTGTACTTTTTGATAGATTTATGATGGAAGAACAGTTTGCTTGGAGAGTTGAAAAAAATTGTCCAAAGGCTTTAAAAGTATTGGATACGGAAGATTTACAATGTTTACGTAATGTAAGACATAAAGCCTTAAAAGAAAATAGAGAAATGATTAATGAAGATTTATATGCATCTGATTTAGCAAAAAGAGAAATCTCTGCTATATTAAGATGTGATGTTTCTTTGATTATTTCTTCTTTTGAAATGCAGTTGTTGAAAGATACTTTTAAAATTGATGAAAGTTTACTTCATCATTTGCCTTTTATGGTAGATTTAGAAGAACTTCCTAACGAAACAAAATCATACGAGCAACGTGAACACTTTATGACTATTGGAAACTTTAGACATGCTCCAAATTGGGATGTCGTTTTATATCTTCAAAAAATATGGCCGCTAATTAGAAAGCAAATTCCAAATGCACAACTTAATATCTATGGTTCATATCCACCAGCAAAAGCAACAGCTTTAGACAATCCAAAAACTGGTTTTTTAATCAAAGGCTGGGCAGATGATGTAAATGAA
>CALKDR010000009.1 GCA_938084175.1 uncultured Campylobacterales bacterium | reverse complement strand
TAGATTATTTAGAGTATTATATTCAGTTTATAAAGATTACTTTACAAACTTTTTACATTGTTAAAGATCATCCATTTCAGTTTCACTTGGTGTCACTTAATTTGGACGGGAATTATAGGAGATTATTTCCCCTTTGTCAAGGGGTATTGCTTATCTTTTGCTTAAATTTTGAAATTTATTAAGTTTTTAATTTTAAGCTAGTTAAACATTGTAAAAGACCATGAATATACATTTTGATAAGGCTTTTTGTTATACATATTAATTATTCATTTACTTTTATATCTTAATATATGTATGTGTAATAAAGATATACGTTCTTATTAAAGATGTTATTAAGTCTAACATTATAAAATTACGCACTAAAATACAATTAATAAAAAAGGATATACATATGTATAATAGAGATTATTTATCAAACAATTCTACTGAGCATGCACAAGAATCTTCGCAAGTACAGTTAATGAGCTTTCTTAAAGCTACATATCAATTATTTGCTGGGTCATTATTAGCTGCAACAGCAGGTTCTTATATTGGACTTGAGATTGTTGCTTTATTAATGGGTCCAGTTAAATGGATTTTATTTGCAGCAGTAATTGGAATGGTATGGTTTGTTATACCAAAAGTAAAACATAAACCTGGTATTAATTTATTAGCTTTATTTACTTTAACATTTATTACAGGATTAATGATTGCTCCATTATTAGCATCAATTTTCGCAATGCCTGGTGGCGCTTCAATAGTTGGACAAGCATTTTTAATGACATCTGTAGCATTTGGTGGGATTTCAATGTTTGCAATGACTACGAAAAGAGATTTCTCTTCAATGGGTAAATTTTTAATGATTGCTTTAATTATCATAATTGTTGCAGGTATTTCTAATATCTTCATTCAATCATCGTTAATGCAATTAGGAATTGCAAGTGTAAGTGCATTATTATTTTCTGCATTCATTTTATATGATACACAGCAAATAATTAGAGGTGGATATGATTCACCTGTTGAAGCAGCGTTATCATTATATTTAGATTTCTTTAATTTGTTTATTTCATTATTACAAATTTTAGGAATTATGAATAGTAGCGACGACTAAGACTAACTCCTTTTGGAGTTAGTTACTTTTTAACTATCATGGAATCAAATAAACTAAGACTAATAGATGCAAATTTAAATAGATTACGAGAAGGTATTCGAGTAGTAGAAGATATTTTTAGATATGTATACAATGATAAACAAACATCACTCAAATTGAAAAACTTACGACATTTAGCAAGACTTGACATATATAAGGAAATGCTTGAAACTAGAGATGTTAATAATGATGTATTAAGAGAATCAATTAAAAGCGAACAAAATAGAGATGATTTATACTCTATATTAGTTGCAAACTTTAAAAGAGCTCAAGAAAGTTCTCGTGTACTTGAAGAATTTTGTAAACTAATCTCAATAAAAGATAGTGAAACTTTTAAATATATTAGATATGAACTTTATACTTTAGAAACAGTCTTAACAAAGATTACTTCAAATTCCAAATAATTCAACTTATACTCTTTATATAATTTTTTAGCATTTTTAAAATCTAATATTTTTGATCCACCGCTTACCCCTGAATTTTTAATATAGTTAAAGAGATCTTTTTTATTTTCAAATTCTAATTTATACATAATTGTCTCAAACTCACAAGTATAATAGTGAGAAAAAGCTTTTTTAATTTCACTTTCACACAAAATTGGAGATTTTGTATTTGTTATATTTTGAATTGATTTAAATGTGTTTGAAGTAAATAAAACTGCATTTATTTCTTTTGTAATAAATGAAAGATTTTTTATTATTTTATCTAAATTTTTTGACCATTGTAAAGATGAAGAAGAAAGTACTAAATCATAAGAATCATCCTTTATTTCATTTAAAAATTCTTTTGTATCAAAGTCAAAGCATTTAACTTCAATATTGCTATGTTTAGGATGAAGTTCACACATTTCAGCAGAAAAATCTATTGCTTTGTAAAAGTCAATTGGCCAATTTATGTGATTAAAAATTTGCCCAGAACCACAACCTAATTCTAATATTTTTTTTGGTTTATTTTTTAATTCTCTAATTAGTGATTTCGCAATAATTTGTTGAATAATATTGTGATTATTGTATTCATTTGCATGTTTTGAAAATTCGTTTTTTATTGACAATTTTACTCTTTATTATAGTCTTGGATTCTAGTATAATAATATTTTAACTTTTTCTTAATAAGTTTTAGATAAAATACAACCCATTTTTCAAAAAGGAAATAGATAATGACATCTACACTTCTAATAGTACAATTTGCTTTAGCAATTATATTAACAATAGTGATCTTACTTCAAAAAAGTACAAGCATTGGTCTTGGAGCTTACAGTGGAAGTAATGAATCGTTATTCGGTGCGAAAGGACCTGCTAATTTTTTAACTAAAGCTACAATGGCCTTGGGTTTAATCTTTGTTATTAACACAGTTACATTAGGGTATTTATATAACCAAGAAAGAAATGAGAGTGCTATTGATAATGTTAAAACAGAAACATTAATTCCATCGACTCCTATTCCTGTAACACAACAAGCAGCTCCAGCAGCTCCTACTTCTGCTCCAGTACCAAGTGTACCTGCAGCTAAATAATTTAAATAAAAAGTTAAAAATATAAACTATTTTTAACTTCTTTGTATTACTAAATAACACTTATTAGTTAATGCAATTTTTTACCTATTACAATTCTAAATATCTAAAGTTAAAAATGGTATAATGTCCATCAAATTAAATAAACAGTTGCTTAATGCACTGACTAATAAGAAATTTCAAAACTTAATTTATAACATAAAGGAGAATTAATGTTAGAAGAGCTAAATGCTGAAACTAAAGATCATATGGAAAAGTCTATTGAGGCTTTAAAAAGAGATTATAAGACACTAAGAACTGGGAAGGTTACAACTACTGTATTAGATGGTATTAAAATTGATTATTATGGAACTCCAACAGATTTAAATCAAGTTGGTTCTGTATTAGCAGCAGATGCTACAACTATTGTAATTAATCCATGGGAAAAAAACCTTTTAGGTGATATTGAAAAAGCAATTCAAAATGCTAATATTGGTGTTAATCCAAATAATGACGGTGAATTAATCAAATTATTCTTTCCGCCAATGACAGTTGATCAAAGAAAAATTAGTGCTAAAGGTGCTAAAGTAATGACTGATAATGCAAAAGTTGCAATCAGAAATATTAGAAAAACTGCAAATGATAAAATAAAAGTTTTACATAAAGATAAAGAAATTAGTGATGATGAGAGTAAAAGAGCTCAAGATGATATTCAAAAAATCACAGATTCTTATGTAGCAAAAGCAGATAGTACTTTTAAAGCAAAAGAACAAGAAATTTTAACGGTTTAATGATGAACGTAGCTCAAATATATAAAGACGCTCAAGCGTTATTAGAAGGTCACTTCAAGTTAAGTTCTGGAAATCACTCTGGATTTTATTTACAATCAGCAAAAGTTTTAGAAGACCCTAAGACTGCAAAACTTTTAGCAGAAGAATTAGCTAAACAAATTAAAGAATCTGGTATCAAAGTTGATGCTGTATGTTCACCTGCACTTGGTGGTTTAATTGCTGGTTTTGCACTTGCAACTGCACTTGATGTAAGATTTATTTTTGCAGAAAGAGTTGATGGTGAAATGACTATTAGACGTGGTTTTGAAGTTACAGAAGGTGAAAACTATGTAATTTGTGAAGATATAATCACAACTGGTGGATCTGCTCTTGAAGCAGCACATCAAGTTGAAGCTGATGGTGGAAATATTGTAGCATATGCAGCACTTGCTAATAGAGGTTTTTGTTCAAGAGAAGGAAGTGATTTAGAAAACAAAGAAAGTTGTAAACTTCCTTTAGATAAACCACTTTTTGCACTAGATGATTTTACATTTGAAATGTATTCACCTGAAGATTGCCCATTATGTAAAGATGGAAGTATAGCTTATAAACCAGGTTCAAGAGGTAACTAAGCTAAATGGCTAGATGGAGAGATACAAAAAATAATAGAAGTAAAAATAAAGAAGCAGCTCCTATTAAAAAACAGAAGGTTCAAATGGAATCATCTTCTCTATCATCAAGGTTAAGAGCTTTTTTAACAGATACATTCCTAATTACCACTCCAATATTTTATATTGTTATTTATCTTATTATGGGTAGTGGTGAGGAATTTTCTGAAAATAGATTAAAAGGTTGGGGAATAATACTTATTGCTCATCTACTTTTAATTATATTCTTTTGGTTTGTGAAAAATCAGACTCCTGGACTTAAAGCATATCAGCTAAAAATAGTTGATGCAGGAAGTAAAAATAGAATATCATTAATTCAATCACTAATAAGATATGTGGCGACACTGTTTGCAGTTGTTTCATTTTTCTTACTTTTCTTAGCTTTTTTTAGAAAAGACAAAAAGACATTTCAGGATTTAGTCTCTAATACTATCATTGTTCCTGAATAATGCTATTTTTTAATCTATCTGCATTTTACTTTTTTTACTTTGCTGCTGTTGGTGTATATGTAATTTTTATGCCAAAAGTATTACATGATATTGGTTACAATGCTTTTGAAATTGGAATTGTTTTTGCTCTTGCTCCATTAATGCGATTTGCTACACCCTTTTTATTTTTAAAACATGTCGAATTAAATCAAACTGTTTTTAAAACAGCATTATATTTATCAATATTAACTTCATCTTTATTTTATTTTACAATTGAAAACCTTTATGCTTTTATGCTAAATAATGCGGTTCTTGGTGTTTGTCTTTCTTTAATACTACCGTTTTTAGATGTAACTGCAATTAAAAATCTTGGTAAAGATAAATATGGAAAGTCACGATTATTTGGTTCAATTGGTTTTATGTTAGTATCTTTAATACTTGCAAAGTTTTTAAGTGAACCAAAAATTGCTCTAAATTATTACTTGTGTGCAAATGTATTAACTGTAATATTTGCATTACTTTTAGTAAAAAATGATGTTACAAATGTAAAAAATATTGAAGATGAGAGTTTTTCTTTTTTTAAATACTGGCCTTTTTGGTTAAGTTTATTTTTCATGCAAATGAGTTTTGGTGGTTTTTATAACTTCTTTACAATTTATGAAACAGAACATGGAATTAGTTTAGAGATGACTTCTTATCTTTGGTCTTTTGGTGTTATATGTGAGATTATAATGCTTTATTTTCAAGGTCCATTATTAAAAAACAATCTATTAACTATCATAAAAATTTGTGTGGGAATTACAGTAGTTAGATGGTTAATATTATACATATATCCAGATTCATTAACTATGACATTTATATCACAAAGTTTACATGCTTTTTCATTTGGGCTATATCATAGTACTGTTATCATGTTTTTATATTCACTATATGATAATAAAAAACTTGCACAGCAATTTATGTATGGGGTAGCTTATGGCTTGGGTGGATTTGTTGGTGCTTTACTTGCAGGATGGGCTTATGGTCAATATTTATTTATGTATAGTGCTATATTTGCAATTTTTTCTCTTATGTCTTTATTTTTACTTTAATCAGATTTTTTTGATACAATTATGAAAACTATTTGGAGAAGATGTGTTATTTGAAAAACTAAAAACTAGAAATATAAATATTTGGAATACATATACAAAACACGAATTTGCTGATAAATTAGTATCAGAAGAATTAAGCCAAAGATCTTTTGATTATTATATACAACAGGATTATTATTATTTACTTATATACCTAGATGCAATTGAAAAATTAGCCCAATTTCCAAATGCTAAAGAATGTTTTACACCTATCATTGAAGGTGTGAGAATTGAGTTAAAACATCATACTAAATCTGATACTTCTGATATAAACCCAAGCATTGCTACAAAAAATTATACGCAATATTTAAAAAATCTTATAAATAATGGAACATATGAAGAACTATTAATAGCAATAGCTCCTTGTTTAGTAGGTTATTACGAACTTGGTGTTTATATAAGTAGCTTAGAAGTTTGCGAAAACAATCGTTATGAAGATTGGATTAAATTGTATCAAGATGATGATTATAAAAAATCTAGTGATGCTTGTACTAAACTTGTTGATGAACTTATAAATTATGATATCCAAAAATTAAATGAAATATTTGCTAAAGCCATAGAATTAGAAATTGACTTTTTCGATCAAGTTCTTAAATATTAGTAAGATAATGTAAAAAGTGTAAAAGCATAATCTTTAAAGATTATGCTTTTATATTATAAATTATTTCTGTTTTTAATTTTTGTACTTTTATTTCACTTACACTTAAATTATCTATTTCCAAATTCATTAACTCGTCAATAGAATTAATATTATTTCTAGAAATTGTATTTAATATAATACCTCTGTAAGCTTTTGCCCAATGACTAACTACTTTTCCATCTTTTATAAATTTCATTGTAGTGTAAGGTTTATTTATTTTGTAAAACTTTTCATAAAAGCCTGCTCTTAAATCTATAATATCTTCATCTTCTAAATATTCATCTAAGGCATTTGAAAAGTGTTCTTTATAAAAATGCTCAACTGCTAATCCTTCTAATTTTTCGCCTTGTTTTAACTTATAATCTGGAAGTCCTGTATCTCCTGCAAGAATTGGACCAAAAAGATTTGAGAAAATTAACACATTTTTATCAATATATTCTTTCTCTTTTTCTAATAAATCTTCATATTTCAAATAATCATAAGCAACACCATCATATCTTTGAATAACTTTTTTTGTATTACGTGCAAAAATATCACTTGAATAATAATCAATTACATCTTGTTTTTTTGTACCTATTAACTTTGCAATTTCTTCATTACTTGCATTATTTATAAAAGATTGATATTTTTCAATTATTTCCAATCTTTGCTCAAAAAGTTCCGGAAAAATAAAACTTTTCTTATTAAACTTTTTGTCACTACCATCTTTGTATTTTGCTTCACTAGGTGAAAATAGTATTTTCATTTTTTTCCTTTAACTAATTGTTCCATCAACATATAACCATTTATTATTAACTTTTAAAAACCTACTTTTTTCAATAAAAGAGGCATCTTTATTATCTTGTATTAAACTTGCTTTAAAACTTACAAAGCTTTCACTATCACCTTCAATACTATCAATAAGCTCAAGTTTTACAAACTGGGTACACATACTAAAGTTTGTAATATCTTCTTTCCAAGAATTTATGTTTGAAGTATAATCTTGGTTATCAACATGAGTTGTATTTATAATATAAAAGGCATTATTTAAACTATAAGCACAAAATCTTGAACGCATTAGTTCTTCTGCTGTTTTAGGATTTAAACCTTCATGAAAAGGTTTACAACATTTTTTGTATTTTTTTTCTGAACCACAAGGACATTGTGAATTTGGAGATATCTTCAATATAAACCTCTTAAATATTTAAGAGATATTAGCATAATTTGAGTAAAAAACTAAAGTAGAGAAACTCTACTTTAGTTTTATTTTTTAGCTTTTTCTAATTCTTCTTGCATTTTCTTTTTTGTTTTTAATTTATCTTTTGACATTGAAGACTTTTTAACTTTTGAAGTTTTACCTTCTATCTTAGCTTTTTTCTTTTTTTCTGTCATTTTTGCTTTTGTTACTGTTTTATTTCCCTTGATATTAGAAATAATAGCAGGTCCAAAACCTTTTATATTTTGTAAATCAGCAGCACTTTTAATCTTATTAGATTTTCGGTACTTGATAATTTGATCAGCCTTTACAGGACCTAGTCCTTTTATATTCATCAACTCATTTTTTGAAGCTGTTTGTAGATTTATAGCAGCTAGCATAAGCGATGCACCTAACATTAGTAAGATAATAATTTTTTTCACTTTCTCTCCTTAAAATAATTTAATTAATTATATCTTATTTTATTTAAATCTTTCAATTTATAAGTAAGACTTTGTATTTAATAAGATATCTTTTGTATAATAAGAACAATATTTTTAAAGGAAGTTAATGTTAAATCAAATACCACTGCAACTAATTTCGAACTTTGCATCAATAGTTTTACTTGGAGTACTATTATATAGATATCTTCAATATAAAAAAAATATGGATGTTATTCAAGGTCTAGTAAAATTAAAAAGTTCTAATGAATTAAGTGAACAAGATAAAGTATTCATAGAAAAAAATGAAAATGAATATAAAATTCAATTAATAAAAACAGAAGGACTTATTAAATTCTCAAAGCCTTTTTTCATTTTTATTATTGGAGCTATTTTTATATTTTTCCCATTTCAAGATGCGATTATACATCTTAATGTAGTAGTTGTAGCTTTTATATTTATGCAAGTAGATAAAACGCATAAAACAAATTTATATAGACTATTATTTGATTTAAAGAAAGAGGTTTAAACTCTTTCTTTATTCATTTATCAAATGCTTCAATCTTTCATGATCTAATATTTTAATATAACCTTTTTCGTTTTGTATAATCTCTTCTTTTTTCAATTTAGAAATTTTTCTTGAAAATGTTTCTGGTGTGATATTTAATATTTGTGCAATTTTTACTTGTTTTAAATTTATTAAAATAGATTCATTATCTAGTAAAAACTTTGCAATTTTTTCACTGCTGTTTGAGCTTATATTATATGAAATAAAACTCTCTAAAGCTTTGATTTTTCTTGTTAATGATTTTATAAAGAAAATAGAAATCTCTGGTTTTAATAAGAACTCTGATTTAAACTTTTCATAGTCAATTAATAATACTTCCGCTTTTGTTTCAAAAGCACAGTTAGCAGGAAACTTTACTTCTTCATAATTTGCAATTTCTGCAATAAAAGAAGGAGCCATTAAATTATGAATTATTATCTCATTGTCTTTGTGATCATGAGTATATAATTTAACAACACCTTTAATCAATAAGTGTAAATACCTTGCTTCATCACCTTTATAAAATAAAATCTCATTTTTGTTGTAATGTTTTTTTATTGATATTTCTTTTAATCTAAGTAGCTCATCATTTTTTAAAAAGCTAAAAAAATAAAAATCTTCTAATCCGCTTACTTCCATAGTTATTTCTCTCTTTATATTGACTAAAATCAATGTTTGTATTTGTATTTTATGGAAAAATGATAAAAACTAATTTAAATAAGACATATTTAGCCCTAAATATTAAAATAAAGGCATTTTAACTATGACAAGAGAAAAATTTGAGATAGAAATAAATACTTTAAAGACTTTTTTTGAGCTTTTTTGTAAAGATAAACACGAAAACTTAATAAATAAACAAGTAGTTTTAGAATATAAAAATAAGAAATTTACTATGAATTTATCTCTTTGTACTACTTGTCATGATGCAATTGCCTACTCTTATCAGCGTTTAAGAGAATGTCCTCATGACATAAAACCAAGATGTAGAACTTGTCCAACACCTTGTTATGAGAAATCTAGATGGAAAAATACTGCTAAAGTTATGAAATATGCAGCAATAAAACTAAGTCTTTCAAAAGTGAAAAAAAGAATTACCAGTATATTCTCAACACAATAGAACCTGATTTTATAGCTTTTACCACTTTATCTGATCTTTAGCTATTTGATTTAAGATGTCATTTGTTTTAGAAAAATGCTTACAACCAAAAAAACCTCTGTATGCAGATAATGGACTTGGATGTACACCTTTTAAAATATGATGTTTTGAAGTATCTATAATTTTCTCTTTCTTAATTGCAGAACTTCCCCACAAAATAAAAACAATATCTTTAGTGTTTAAAGAAATAAATTTAATCAAATTATCTGTAAATATCTCCCATCCTAATTTGTGATGTGATTTAGGTTTTGATTCTTCTACTGTTAAAATTGCATTTATAAGTAATACTCCATCTTTAGCCCAAGGGTTTAAATCTCCATCTTCACATATTGATTTTGATTTTAAATCTGATTCAATCTCTTTTAGTATATTTCTCATTGATGGTGGATTTTTAACAGTAATTGGAGTTGAAAAAGCCAAACCTTGAGCTTGTCCTTTTCCATGATAAGGATCTTGTCCTAATATTACTACTTTTAAGTTTGAAATAGGTGTTAAAAAAAAAGCATTAAATATTTTATCTTTTGTTGGAAAAACTGTTGTTTTACTATATGCTTTATCTATACTTTTCATTAAGCTTTTATAGTATTCTTTTTTTTCTTCTTCTTTGAAAAAATCTTCCCAACTCACGATAGAACCTTTGGCTTTAAAAACTTATACCTCAAGTTCAAAGAATGTTTCGCTTACTTTTTCATATTTAGCAAGAGAACAAGTAATTTTTGAAGTATTCTCATAATCTTTAAATTCTGCTAAAAATAGTTTTTTTAGTTTATCTACATTTGAAGTTCTAAAAATAAAGTATCCTAAAATTTCACTACCTCTTGAACCTGCTTTCTCAATACCAAAACTATCAAACTTCCAATCAATACCTTTTGAAAAGAAAAACACCTCTTTAATTCTATTTTTTAATTCACTTCTTACACTATCATCAAATGTTTTTAAATGAATATAAAATGCAACGTTAATATTGAATTCATCTTGAACTAATTTTTCTTGTACTTTTGTTTGTGGTTTCTCTATATTTTCTTTATTCATTTTATTCCTTTCTTATTTACCTAAATTAAAGGTATTACGATAATTTTCTTCTAATGAAGTTTTATCTTTATAATCTATAATATTTCCGATTTCTATATCTATTGATAATTCTCTATTTCTTTTGTTTATTGCTTCTTTTAAAACTTCATTTGCATTTGTCTTTATATAAACAGGCAATATAGGGAGTCTATTTTTTAAAGCAATTATTCTAGCACCTTCTTTAAAAGATGATAAGGGTGTATTTTCTTTATTTCTAGTTCCTTCAGGAAAGATATAAATACAATCACCTCCTAAAGATACTTCTTTTAATCTTTTAAAAAATGAAGACATATTTTTAGACTCTCTATCTAAAAGTATTGAACCTGCATTTCTTGTAAACATACCAAAAAAGAAAGAATTATATAACTCTTTTTTTGCAACCCAATAACCTCTAATATTTGTATCAATTAAAGCATTTTCAATTATTAAAGGATCAATTATACTTCTATGATTTGAAATTAATAGATATTTACCATCTTGTGGTAATTTTTCTTTATTGATAACATTTACTTTTATCTTTAATTTTTTGAATAATGCTTTCATATAATCTTCACGAAGAAGCATTTGTTCATTTTTGTCTTTTGCATTTTTAAGAAGAAATCCAAACTTATTTGTAAGATAAGTTGAATATATAGCCATTGTAATAAGTTTCAAATTCAAATATAGTCCTATAATTTTAAAGTGGCATTCTATCTAAATAATATATAGATATACTTATAGTCTATTTTTACAAAAAAGGAAAAGTATGAATACTATTATTTTAAAATATACAGATATTTTTAATGATGATAAAAGTAAAGAGAAATCATAAAATGAATATTGAAGAAAGATTTTTACAAAAAGCTATCAAAGATAAAAACTATATATCTTTTACATACAAAGAGAAGAAATATACAAAAATTAAACCATTAAAACTTATTCAAAAAGAAGAATACTTATTAAAAACGACTAATGCTGATTTTTCTTTTAAATTAATAACAAAAATTGTGATTTTAAAAGAAAAGTTTTAAGAAAGTAAGAGTACACTCCAAAAAATTTAAAGTAAAAAAATGAAGAAAATTATTTTTAATATTAGCATTTACTCTAACTAGTATTTTTGCTTTTGATATTGCAAATACAGTTAAAACTGTTGGTGGAACACTTGGAATTACAGCTGAAAGTATTGGAACAAAATTAGCAGATATAGTAAAAGAAAAAGCACCAGCTACTACTGCTCAAGCTAAAACTTATTGTACACAAGCCTCAACTTATAAATCATTTGTAGGAATTGCAGAAGATGGAATGATGGCAAATGCTATTGATATTTGTGCTCAAAAATCAAGTGAAGGTTTAGAAAATGCTGTTAATAATGCAAAAGATAAAGCTACAACTGAAGTTACTAAAGAAGTAACTTCTAACTCATCTTTAATGGGTACTGCTACAAAATTATTAGGAAAGTAATTCTTATATCAAACCCTTTTTGGGTTTAATTTTTTATTTGACACTTCTTTTTAAAACAAATTAATGTTATGATTCATAAAAACTAGAATGGTTACAATTATGAATACAACTAATTTAATGAATACAGCACTAAAACTAGCAAAATTAGACTCAATGCCTTATGATACAGATATCATAGTTGAAGGTGAACACATAAAAAAAATACTTATTGGTATTGATATGGAAACTCCTGAACTTCTTCTTGCAAAGCAAATGGGCTTTGATTGTGTAGTTTCACATCATCCAAAAGCGGACTCTTGTATAGTGGATTTTTCAAAAGTTATGGATGTACAAATACAAAGAATGGTAAGAAGTGGAGTTCCTATAAATAAAGCTCAAAAAGCATTAAAGAAGAAACAACAAAGTGTTGATTTAGGAAGTCATGCCTCAAACTATGACAGAGTAAGCTCAGCAGCAAGACTTATGCAGATGCCTTATTTAAATATTCATATTCCGGCTGATTTTATAACAGAAGAAATAGTTCAATCAAAACTTGATAAAGCATTTCAAAACAAATCAGAAACAAAACTACAAGATATTATAGAAGAATTAAACTCATGGGAATACTATATAAACAAAGTAGCACAGCCTATTATTAGAGTTGGTGCAGCAAATGATTATGCAGGAAAAATCGAAGTTCTAATGGCAGGTGGAACAAACGGTGGAGTTGATGTTTATAAATCATACTTTGAAGCAGGTGTTGGAACAATAATCGCTATGCATGTTCCCCAAGATGTAAAAAAAGCAGTTGAAGAACAAAATATAGGAAATATAATAATCGCACCTCATATGCCAAGTGATAGTATTGGATTACTAGAAATTGTAAAGGCTTGGAGAGAGCAAGGTGTTGAAGTTACATGTATGAGTGGGATTGTAGAATAATTTTACAGTCGTAAAAAATATTATTAAAAATCAAGGACAAAAAATGGAAAAAAAGTTAAATGTACTAGGTGGAATATTAGAACCATGTAGTGTAAATCCACTAACAGGATATTATCGTGATGGCTGTTGTTTCTCAGGAAAAGAAAATGATGGAGTTCATGCAGTTTGTATTTATGCAACAGAAGAGTTTTTAGCCTATTCTAAAAAAGCAGGTAATGATTTATCAACTCCAATACCTGAGTATAACTTTCCAGGTGTTAAGCCAGGTGAGAGTTGGTGTTTAGGAGGATATAGTTTTATTAAAGCACATCATGAGGGTCAAGCGCCTAAAATATTTATACATTCTACACATGAACGTATGTTAGAACTTATTGATTTAGAAACATTAAAATCTTACGCTGTTGATTTATAAGATATAAAAACTATAATTAAAAGGATAGAAATGAATAATAAAAAAAGATTACATATGCATATTACAGTTGATAATTTAGAAGAAAGTATACATTTTTACAATACACAGTTTGATGCAAAACCTACAAAAATAAAAGAAGATTATGCACAATGGCTATTAGAAGATATGTCAGTTAATTTCGCAATATCAACTAAAGGTGAGAAAAAAGGTCTTAATCACTTAGGAATTCAATACCAAAGCGATGAAGCACTAAGTACTGCTCAAAAAAGCTTTGAAGATGCGGGAATAAAAGGTAAAGAAGAAGCAGGAGCTATATGCTGTTATAAAGAATCGAATAAATACTGGGTAAATGATCCAAGTGGACTAATTTGGGAAAACTATCACTCAATGAATGATGTTGAAGTATATGGAGATAATGAACATAGCCAATGTTGTACTCCAACATTTAATGAGGATAAAAAGAAAGCAGCTTTTTCTATTGCAAAACCTGATAGTGGTTGTTGTTAATAAAAACAAAAAATAAATACTTTCAAGTATATCTTGAAAGTATTACTATTTTCTTATTAGTGATTTTCCAGCTAAGTACCCACTAGCCCAAGCAAACTGTAGATTAAAACCACCTCTATTTCCTACAATATCTAAAACCTCACCTGCAAAGTATAAGTTTTTACATTTTTTGCTCTCATAAGTTTTACTATCAACCTCATCAGTACGAACTCCACCACCACTGGCTTCTGCATGACCAAAGCCTTGAGTATCTGTGATTTTTAGTTTCCATTGGTTTAACTGATATGAAATAGCTTTAATTTGTTTTGCATTTACTTGCCCTGCTTTACACTCACTATCTATTTTACAAATTTCTAGTAAAACTGGTGCAATTTTATTTGATATCATTCCTGTTAAAATATCTAAGGCTTTTTGATTTGCTGCACTTTTAAATAAGCTTTGAATTTGATTGCTCAAATCATTTCTATGAAGTTTTGGGAAAAAATTAACTGCTATTTTTACATCTTGGTAAAGACTTAGATTATATGCAGCTACTTGTGAAATATCTAAAATAGCAAAACCTGAAACACCATATTTAGTAAATAATACATCTCCCGATATCTCTTGTTCTAGCTGTCCATTTATATATAATGATACATTACACTCTTTTTTAACTCCTTGCATACGGCTGTGATAATTCACATCTGTATGAAGTCCTACAAGTGATGGATAAGTTGGATTGAAACTATGCTCAAAGTTTGAAGCGAAATCTAGTCCAGTTTCATTTGCATTTAGTTGTGGTGCTGCTCCTAGACCATTTGATATAAGAACTTTATCATAGTCTTTATACTCCTGTGTCTGTGTTTTTATATTAAACTTATTCTCGCTTTTTTGAACATCTGATATTAATGAGTCTAAATAAACATTAACCCCTAAAGAATCAAGTGCTAATTCTAAAAGTTTTGTTACTGATTTTGCTTCATTTGATAAAGGATATACTTTATTTGTTTCTTTTATATCAAGAAGTAGTCCAATACTTTTACAGAACTTTTCAAAAGCTTTGAAGTCAAACTCTTTTAATGCGTAGGAAGTAAAATCAGGGTTTTCTCCTAAATAGTTTTTTGCTGTCACTTGGCTATTTGAGATATTACATCTTCCATTTCCACTTGCAAGTATTTTTTTACCAATACCTTTGTTTGCATCAAATAAATCTATTTGAATATCTTTGTTTAATCTTTTAGCAGTTATAGCTGCTATTATTCCAGCAGCTCCCGCTCCAATTATTGCTATTTTCAATTTATACCTTAGTAAAATACTGCAAGCCATATAGTTGGCTGCGTTTGATTTGTGTATTTTACCCTATGTTTTGTAAAAGCTTTTATATTTATATAATCACCTTCATTTAAAGTAAGCTCTTTATCTTCATATTCTAAAATAGCATCTCCTTTTAATATAAGAACAAACTCATTTTCTGCTGACTCATACCAAAAGTTTATAGGCGAGCTTTGTCCATTTGAAACGATTTTTTCTATTCTTATATTTTCATCTTTTAACAAATCAAAAAATTGCTCTTGTTTTTTATCTACTATAATATTTTCAAATACATTATTTTTCATAAATTTATACCTTTCTGTCTTCAAAAGTATAACTTTTTTATTAAAAAAAACCAATTAATATACTATAGTAAAATACTATAGTATATTAATTACTCTTATTTTGTATTAAATTTAAAAATTCTTTTTTCTTTTATCATGATTAGCTTGCTACTGTATTTTATATAATAAAAGTACTACAAATAGGAGTCTATACATCTAAATTAAAATAATATACTATAATAAAATTTACACATATTTATTAAATACAAGCATTTTAATATGCTTTAATTAATTAAAAGTGATTAAATCACTTGACATTAAAATAAAAAAGTTCTATACTTTCACTATAAATAAAAAACAAAAAAGGATTACAAAATGCAAAACGAAACAATTGCAGTTCATGGGGGCTATAATAAAAAAGAAGGTTATGGTTCAATGTCTGTACCAATTGCTCAAACAACTGCATATGCCTTTAGAGATTCAGAACATGCTGCGAATTTATTTGCTTTAAAAGAATTAGGACCAATCTACACTAGATTAACAAATCCGACGACTGATGTATTGGAGCAAAGATATGCACAACTTGAAGGTGGAGCTGCTGCTATATGTGTAGCATCTGGGCAATCTGCAATTTTTTATGCAATTGTAAATGTTGCTGAGGCTGGCGATAATATTTTAATATCTGATAAATTATATGGTGGAGCGGTTACACTACTTACTCATACAATAAAAAGATTTGGAATTGAAGCTAAAATATTTAGAAGTGAAGATGCAAGTGATTTAGAAGAACAAATTGATGATAAAACAAAAGCAATTTTCTTTGAATCATTATCAAACCCACAAATCGCAGTTGCTGATATTGAAGCTATTGTTGATATTGGGAAAAGAAATGGTGTTTTAACTATTTGTGATAATACAGTTGCAACTGCAGCCTTATTTAATCCAATTAAATGGGGAGTTGATGTTGTTGTTCATTCAACTTCAAAATACACAAATGGTCAAGGTACAACTATTGGTGGAATTATTATTGAAAGAGATGGATTAGCTGAGTTTTTTAAAGCAAATGAAAATAGATATTCTCATTTCACAACTCCTGATGCTTCGTATCATGGTTTAGTTTATACGGATGTTCCATTACCAAACTTTTGTCTTAGAGTAAGATTAGCATTATTAAGAGATATTGGTGCGGCACAATCACCACACAACTCATGGTTACTTATTCAGACAATTGAGACTTTAGCTTTAAGAGTAGATAAGCATTCTAGTAATGCATTAATTATTGCAAAATTCCTAGAAGCACATGATAAAGTAAAAAGTGTTAATTATCCTGGATTAGAAAATAATTCCGAATATGCAAAAGCACAAAAATACTTTGAAGGTGGAAAAGCATCTGGATTAATTTCATTTGAAGTTGATACTTATGAAGAAGCTAAAAATGTTATTGATAGTGTAAACTTATTTTCTGTTGTTGTAAATATTGGAGATAGTAAATCTTTAATTACACATCCGGCTTCTACTACTCATTCACAAATGAGTCCTGAAGATTTAGCTGCAAATGGAGTAAATCCTACAACAGTTAGATTAAGTATTGGTTTAGAAAACACTGATGATCTTATTGAAGATTTAAACAAAGCATTAAACTAAGGATTATATGAAATGCCATTAATTTCAACAAAAGGCGTTTATGGTTTAACAGCCATGTATGAACTTAGTAAACATGATAGAGAAACTCCAATGCAAATAAAAGAGATCTCTTCAAATGCTAATATTCCTCAAAATTACTTAGAACAACTTTTAAGTAAACTCAGACGAGCACAACTAGTAAAGAGTATTAGAGGTGCTAAGGGTGGATATATCTTGGCTTGTGAACCTGAAGAAATAAAGGTTGTTGATATTCTAATAGCACTAGAAGGTGATATTAAAGTTGTAGACGTAAAAGCACAAAACCCAATATTAAATATATTCTTTGACGAGTCAAAAGAACAGATGAAAAAGATTTTTGATTTGAATCTATCAAATTTAGATGATTATCAAGACAAATACAACAAATTTTTACATTACAGTATATAAAAGGAAATTAAAATGAAATATGCAGAAAATATAACTCAATTAATAGGTAATACACCTCTAGTAAAACTAAATGGTGCAAGTGAATTAAGTGGAGCAACTGTTTTAGGAAAGTGTGAGTTTATGAACCCATCACATTCTGTAAAAGATAGAATTGGAACTAATATGATTAATACTGCTTTAGAGCAAGGATTAATCAATAAAGATACAACTGTAATTGAGCCAACATCTGGAAATACAGGTATTGCACTTGCAAGTGTTTGTGCAGCTTTAGGAATTAAATTAATTCTTACTATGCCTTCTTCTATGAGTATTGAAAGAAGAAGATTATTAAAAGCATTAGGTGCTGATTTAGTATTAACTGAACCAGAGAAAGGAATGAAAGGCGCTATTGATAAGGCAGTTGAATTAAGTGAAAAAACAGAAAATTCATTTATTCCTCAACAATTTGGAAACTTAGCAAATCCAGATATCCATAGAAAAACAACTGCAAAAGAAATTATTGCAGATACAGATGGAAAAATTGATATTTTCATTGCAGCAATTGGAACAGGTGGAACAATTACAGGTGTTGGTGAAGTTTTAAAAGCAAATAATCCAAATGTACAAATTATTGCAGTTGAGCCTGAAGCATCTCCTGTATTAAGTGGTGGAAAACCAGGTCCTCATAAAATTCAAGGTATTGGTGCTGGTTTTGTTCCAGATGTTTTAAATACTGAAATTTATGATGAAGTTATTCAAGTATCAAATGAAGAAGCAATTGCATCTTCTAGATCTATTGCTAAAGAAGAAGGTTTATTAATTGGTGTATCTGCAGGAGCAAATGCTCATATTGCAAAAGTAGTAGCTGCTAGACCTGAAAATAAAGGTAAAACAATTGTAACTATTTTATGTGATACTGGTGAAAGATATTTAAGTTCAGGATTATATGATTATGACGAAGAGTAAAAACTCTTCGCTCTCATATAAATAATAAATATGAGGGAGAAATAATATGCAAGAAAAAGCTTATCGATCAGTTGTTAAAACCATATCTTGGCGTACAATTGGGACTCTAGATACAATAATCATCTCATATTTCATCACTGGTAATTTAGCAATGGCAGCTTCAATTGGTTCAATTGAACTTTTCACAAAAATGGTTTTATACTATTTTCACGAAAGAGCATGGAATAAAATTGATTTAGGAAGAGTTAAACCTACAGCAAATGATTATCAAATATAAGGGCATTTATGAGTAAAGAATTAGCAAAAAAATTAAATGAAGAATTAAAAAATAAATCTACAAAAGAGATAGTTCAATATTTTTTAGAACATTATAAATATTCTTCAGCTTTAAGTTCAAGTTTAGCAGCAGAAGACCAAGTCTTGACAGATATCATTTTAAAAGAATATAAAGAAGCTAAAATCTTTACTTTAGATACAGGACGACTTCATCCAGAAACTTATGATGTTATGGATGCAACAAATCTAAAATATAACATCAAGATGGATGTGTATTTTCCAAATGAAAGTGATGTTCAAGAACTTTATAAAACACAAGGTGTAAATGGACAATATGAAAGTATTGAAAATAGAAAAACATGCTGTGGTATTAGAAAGATTGAACCTTTAAAAAGAGCCTTAAAAGGTTTAGATATTTGGTTTACTGGTTTAAGAGCATCACAAAGTATTACAAGAACTGATATGAATCTTGTTGAATACGATGAAAGTTTTGGATTAATCAAAGTAAATGCAATCATAGATTGGAATGAAAAAGATGTATGGGATTATATAAAAGAAAATAAAGTTCCATATAACAAACTTCATGACAAGGGCTTTCCAAGTATTGGCTGTGCACCTTGTACAAGAGCAGTTAAAGTTGGCGAAGATATCAGAGCAGGACGTTGGTGGTGGGAAAACCCAGAACACAAAGAGTGTGGACTACACAAAAAATAAACCTAGTTTAAATAAAATACAAAAAAGATGATTTCAAACTTTTAATTTGAGCGATTCGTAAATTAATGGAGAAGAATAAAGATGGAAATAAGTCAAGACAGATTAACGCATTTAAAACAGCTAGAAGCTGAGTCAATGCACATAATGAAAGAGGTTGTAGCAGAGTTTTCAAACCCTGGTATGCTTTATAGTGTAGGGAAAGATAGCTCTGTAATGTTACATATATTACAAAAAGCCTTTTATCCAGCACCACCTCCTTTACCTTTAATGCATGTTGATACTAAATGGAAATTCAAAGAAATGATTGAGTTTAGAGATAAGCGTGCAAAAGAAGTGGGAATGGAGCTTATTACATACTCAAATCCAAAAGGAATTGAAATGGGTATCTCACCTTTTGAGCATGGGTCTTCAGTTCATACAGATATTATGAAAACAGAAGGTTTAAAAAATGCTTTAAATATTCAAAAGTTTGATGCAGTATTTGGAGGAGCTAGACGTGATGAAGAAAAATCTCGTGCGAAAGAGAGAATTTACTCTTTTAGAGATAAAAATCATAGATGGGATCCAAAAAACCAAAGACCAGAATTATGGAATATTTATAATGGACGACACACAAAAGGTGAATCAATAAGAGTATTCCCAATATCTAACTGGACAGAACTTGATATTTGGCAATATATTTATTTAGAAAATATTGATATTCCTGATTTATACTTCTCAAAAGAGCGTGAAGTAGTTGAGTATATGGGTACAAAAATCATGGTAGATGATGACAGAATGCCTGAAGAATTACGAAAAACTGCTAAAAAAGAAATGGTTAGATTTAGAACTCTTGGATGTTATCCATTAACAGGTGCAGTTGAAAGTGAAGCTACAACATTACCTGAGATTATTCAAGAAATGCTTGTATGTACTACAAGTGAAAGACAAGGTAGATTAATTGACTCTGATAGTGATGCGTCAATGGAGAAAAAGAAACAAGAAGGGTATTTTTAAGATGGCACATCAATCAGATTTAATAGAAAAAGATATAGAAGCATATTTAAAAGAACATGAGAATAAAGAGATTTGTAGATTTATTACATGTGGTAGTGTAGATGATGGGAAAAGTACTTTAATAGGACGTCTTCTTTATGATTCAAAAATGATCTTTGAAGATCAATTAGCAGCTATTGAACAAGATAGTAAAAAAAGCGGAACAACAGGTGATAAAATTGATTTAGCACTTTTAGTTGATGGATTAGCAAGCGAGAGAGAACAAGGTATTACAATTGATGTAGCTTACAGATTCTTTTCAACTGAAAGAAGAAAGTTTATTATTGCAGATACTCCAGGTCATGAACAATATACAAGAAATATGGCAACGGGTGCTAGTACTGCTGATATTGCTATTATTTTAATAGATGCAAGAGCTGGTATTTTAACTCAAACAAAGAGACACTCTTATATAGCTTCACTTTTAGGTATTAAAAACCTAGTAGTTGCTATTAATAAAATGGATTTAGTTGATTTTAGCCAAGAAGTATTTGAAAGTATTAAAAGTGATTATCAAAAGATTGTTCCAAATCTTCCTCACAATGAAGATTTAAATATTGAATTTATTCCTATTTCTGCTTTAGATGGAGATAATATTTTAACTAATACTCCAAAAGCACCATGGTATGATGGTCTTCCTTTAATGGAATTACTTGATACTATTTCAATTCATGAAAAAGAGAATAACTCTTTTAGATTACCAGTTCAATACGTAGTTCGTCCTCACTTAAATTTTAGAGGATTCTCTGGAACGATTGCCAGTGGAAGCGTTAGCGTTGGTGATGAGATTACAGTATTACCTTCAGGAAAAACATCTAAAGTTAAATCAATAGTATCAAATGATATTAAAGATTTAAGACCAATTGGAAAAGATGAAACAGTAGAAACAATTCCTAAAGCCTTTGCTCCAATGGCTACTACTATTACACTTGAAGATGAGATAGATATCTCTCGTGGTGATATGATTGTTAAATCAAGTGATATTCCACAAGTGTCAAATCATTTATCAGCAATGGTTGTATGGATGGATGAAACTCCATTAGCTTTAAATCAAAATTATGTGATTAAAAGAGCAACTTCAGTTCTTAATGGTGCATTTAATTCTATTGAATTTAAAAAGAACATTAATACATTTGAAGAAATAGATGCTCAAACTCTAGAGTTAAATGATATTGCTAAATGTACAATATCATTAGATAGAGAAATAGCTGTAGATCCATATCATGTAAATAGATATACAGGAAGCTTTATCATTATTGATAAGTACACTAACTCAACTGTAGGTGCTGGTATGATTGTATCTTCTGTAGAAGGTGATGCAAAACTTGAAGATGAAAAAACTTATACTCAAGCAGAAGTTGAGTTAAACGCATTTATTAGAAAAAATTATCCACAATGGAATTGTAAGGCCATATAATGTCGAATAATTTAACATTAAATATAGAACATATCAAAAAAGAAAAAGATGGATTAGATGTCTTAAGTGACATCTATATCTATGCTGTTTTAGGTGAAAGAGTTTCAAAGAAAGATTTAATTAGATTTCAATGGTATGGTATTTATCAACATGAAGATAATTTAGATTATTTTAAAATTGTTATTCCACTTCCTCTTGGGCAATTAAATGTAGAGCAATTAAAAACTTTAGCATCTATTTCAAAAGAGTATGCACGAAATTCTCTAGATATTGATCATGGACAAAAAATCGTATTTAAATACTTAAAAATGCATGATTTACCTCATGTTTTTAATCTTTTACATAATGTAAACTTAAGCACTATATTTGAAGCAGGACATACAGTAAGAAGTATTATTACATGTCCAATTAATACTGTTGATTGTAAGCAGTTAATTGATGTAAGCTCAATAGCTTCAAAAGTTAATAGCACTTTTATTGGAAATAAAAAGTTCTCAAACTTACCAAATAAATTACAAATGGCAATTAGCGGGTGCAAAGAAGGTTGTGACTTAGAAGAAACTCCTGATGTAAATTTTGATGCTCATGTTTATAAAAGCAATAAAGTTTTATTCTCTGTTAAAATCTCTGGTGAGCATATTGCTTATGTTACTCCATCACAAGTAGTTCAAACATCAAAAGCAATTGCAAATATTTACAAAGATTATGGAACTAGAACAGATATAAATAAAAGTACTTTTTCTTCACTAATCAAAACATGGGGATTAAAAGAGTTTAATAATATTTTAGATTCATCATTAAACTTTTCTTTAAAAAGAATTATTTTAGAAATAGATGATACACCTACAAAAGGTGAACATTTTGGAATAAACAAAAGTATAGTAGAAGGTCAAAGTTATATTGGATGTAAAGTAGCATCATTAAACTTTAATGCAAGTGATTTTAATAGTCTTGCAAAAGTTTTAGAAAAACACGATGCATCAAAAATAAAATTAACAAACAAAGGTAATATAATAGTTTTAGATGCTCCTACAAATAAAGCGGATAGTTTAGCAAATGATTTAGAAAAAATAAATTTCAATCCTTTTATATAAAATAATGAATAACAAAATTTTCAAAAACTTACTAAACGAAAACACAGATACTCTTAATTTCATAAGATACAATACTATTGGAAAGAATAAAAAAGAGTATTTTGATTACACTGCAACAGGTTTAGCATTTAGACAAATAGAAAACCGTATTCATGATGTTTTAGAAACTTATGCAAATACACACTCAAAAGAATCATCAAATGCTGATACTACAAGTAGTTACTATGAAATGGCAAGAGTAAATTTAGCAAAAAATTTAGAACTATCTGATGAATTTGCGATACTTCCAAATGGCTGCGGAACAACAGCTGCTATTAAACACTTTCAAGAACTCTTAGGACTTTATATTCCACCAGCTACTAAAAAAAGATATAACATAGTAGTTGATAAATCAAAATTACCTTTGATAATTGTAGGACCTTATGAGCATCATTCAAATGAGGTTTCATTTAGAGAAGCACTTTGTGAAATTCAACGAATAAATTTATGTGAAAGTGGTTTGATTGATTTAGACCACTTAATAGAAGTCCTTGAAAAAAACAAAAATAGAGAAATAATAGCTTCATTTTGTGTAGCTTCAAATGTTACAGGAATTATTACAAAATATGAAAGAATTTCAGAAATATTAAGACAATATAATGCAGTTATTTGTTTTGATGCAGCAGCTTCATCTCCATATATAAATATTCCTTGTCATCTTTATGATGCAATGTTTACATCACCTCATAAGCTTTTAGGAGGTCCTGGTTCTTGTGGTCTTTTAATTATTAGAAAATCACTTATTGATACTAATATAGCTCCATCTTTTGCAGGTGGTGGAACAGTTGCATATGTAAATAAACAAAAACAAGTTTATCAAAAAGATATACAAATAAGAGAAGACGCGGGAACACCTGGTATTTTACAATTAATTCGTGCTAGTTTGGCATATCAATTAAGAAATGAAATTGGTTTTAATTTTATAAAAGAAAGAAAAGATAAGTTAAAAAAGATTTTTATAGATGGACTTTTAGAAATACCAAATTGCGAAATTTATGGAAATCAAAATGAAGATAATATAGGAATAATTTCTTTTAATATACAGAATTTTGATCCATATGATTTATGTTCAAAACTATCTTCAACAAAAGGTTTCCAAACTAGAGCAGGATGTTCTTGTGCCGGACCTTATGGTCATGACTTATTAGGAATTGAAGACTTAGAAAATGAGGAAAATCCAGGTTGGATTAGAATTTCAATACACTTTTCACAAAGTGAAGATGAAATTCAAGACTTAATTAAATCAATCAAAGATATTGTTAACTAATCTTAACTTTTTGTTTAATATTCATTAATCATTAATGTATATAATTTCCCTATGAATTTCATAAGACTTATATCAGTTTTGATTTTTTATTCAAATTTTAAATATATACTATAAAAGACTGATTAATAAACTTGATTTCAGACAGTTACATATTTGTGTTCTCTTCCTATACCAACAGTAAGATACAACCCAGTCATTGCTAACTGGGTTATACATTTCTCCTTTCCCAAAGATTTGGGATAATTTCAATTATATTTATATTAACAATTTTTTATGAAATTATCTCTTTTTCTTTTGAGAATATCATTGTTAAAACAAATGAAATAAAAACTGTAAGTGCAAATGATACAAAAAGTTGATTTGTTCCCCAAAATGCATTTACTTCAGAAGCTCCACCCAAAATAGAAACAAGCATTCCATCAGTAAAGTTAATACCAGGGAAAAGAATAAAACCAATAATAATTGATATAATTCCAATTAAGAAGGCATTTTTATACTCTCTTTTACCAAAAATAGAAAAAATAGCTGGTCCTATTAAAGCACAACATAATAAATCAGCAAGTAAAAATAAATAAAATACATCATAACCTTTTGAAGCAATATAATAAACAGGAAAACACGTAAGTATGATTACAAAACGATAAATTTTAATAGTGTTTTTATTCTCTTTTTTATTTAAAACACTTAAAGATGCAATTGCATTTAACAGTGAATCAGAAGATGATAATACAAGTGAAACAACAAAAGCTATTAAAATAAAAATCATTATAGGATTACTTAATTGTAATAAATCAAATAAAGCTAGATTTGCATCAGAACCTAATAAACCTGTACTTTTTGCATATAAACCTGCTAATCCTAAAGTAAAAATTACTACAAAAACTATAGCTGCTGAAATAATAAAAGATTTTTTAATCGCATTTTCTTTTAGTGCATATACTCTTTGCCAAGAAACATGATTAAAAACCTCAGTACATAAAACTGCAATAATTAAAGTAAGTCCAAATGCTATTTTATTAAAATCAGAGAAATCACTTACGAATGTTTTAGTAAAGTCTAATGTCTCAATACTTTGCTTCCAGGGGAAGGCTGCAAACATTAAAATTAAAACTACGATAATAAGTATAAATTGTGCAATATCTGTCTTAATAGATAGTCTTAAACCACCTAATAAAGAGTATGAAGCAGTTGCTAGTAAAATAATAAGAGCACCTGTTCCTAAAGATAATCCAGCATATGATTCAAGTACTTTTGAAACAGCCGTCATTTCAGCACAAAGAAAAATAAACATATAAAAAACTGTAGAAACTAATAACAAGTTTTTATATGACTTTCCTAATTTTATTTCTGTATATTCTATTAATGAGCTTGCATTTGGTAAATATTTTCTTATTTTTAAACCAACGAAAGCTAAAGTTACAAGAGGTAAAGTTGAAGCTAGTGCATAACCAAAAACACTAGCCATTCCTCCCCATAAAGCAGAAGAAGCAGGTGAAAAAAGTATCCAAACTCCTAAAGCTGATGCAGTTAGTGTTGAAACACCTAAACTTGATGTAATTGCATTTTTATAAACTACAATTGTATCGTCTGAATTTTTTGCTTTTTTATATGAATAAAATGCAAAGGCTAAAAATAAAAAAATTGATGTACCTAAAGCCATAAAAACTGTCATAGTTGACATGTAAATCCTTGAAAATGTGATTTAAGCTAAAGTATAAAATTAAAGAAGTATGTCTTAAAGATAACTTTTTCCTACGCTAGTGCTAACTAGATCAGGTAATAAGGGTATATTCTCAGTCTTTCGACACCCCTAAAGCTTGTGATGCATTTTAGTGTAATTAAGATTAATTATCAAAATAAACTTATTTTACTATAAAAGCAAAACTAGTAACAATTGTAATAAACTCAATAGCAATTACAATAATATAATCTTTGATGTTTGTATTAAAATCTTCCATTTTTTCTCCTTTTTATAGGAGAAAAAATCTCCTATTATTTTTTTGTGTTAAATATAATTTGTCTAATCCTAAATGCCAACATATTGGACATATAAACCCTTTTGTCTAAAAATTTTGTAAAAAAAAAGGGAAGAGCAAAAAGCCCTTCCCTTTATAAAAATAGATAAAAATCTAATTTCTATTAAGCAAATTTAGTCTTTTTTGCAGTTCTTTTTCTAACGTTTGGATCAAGATCTCTTTTTCTTACTCTTACAGAAATAGGAGTAACTTCAACAAGCTCATCCTCTTCAATCCACTCTAGTGCATTTTCTAAAGACATCTTTCTTGGTGGAATAAGCTTAATAGCTTCATCAGCACCTGAAGATCTAACGTTTGATTGTTGTTTAGCTTTAATAGGATTGATATCTAAATCATTCCCTTTAGCATGTTGACCAACTACCATTCCGTTATAAACCTTATCTTGAGGTTTAATAAACATAATCCCTCTATCTTGTAAGTTGAAAATTGAATAACCAACAGCTTCACCAGCTTCCATAGAAACTAATGCTCCGTATTTTCTAGATTCAACAACACCTGAGTGAGGTCTAAATTCTAAGAATGAGTGGTTCATAACACCCTCACCTTTAGTTTCAGTTAAGAATTCTGTTCTAATACCGATTAATCCACGTGCAGGAATTTCAAACTCTAATCTTGTATAACCTGAACCCATTGGTACCATGTTAGTCATATTAGCTTTTCTTTTTCCTAATTTCTCAATAATTGAACCTGAAAATTCATCTGGTGTATCAATAACAAGATGCTCAAATGGCTCTAATTTAACACCATCTTCGATTTTAACGATTACTTCTGGTCTTCCAATTGAGAATTCAAATCCTTCTCTTCTCATGTTTTCAGCAAGGATACAAATTTGTAATTCCCCTCTACCGTTAACTTTGAATTTACCTTCACCAATTTGCTCATAATTCATAGCAATATTAGTATTCATTTCAGCAGTTAATCTTTCATCAATTTTATTTGATGTTACATATTTACCTTCTTGACCAGCTAATGGAGAGTCATTTACTGCAAATGTTACAGATAATGTAGGCTCTTCAATATGCATAGGATCTAAAGGCATTGGGTTTGCAGGATCACAAAGTGAATCTCCAACATCAATAGTTTCAAAACCAGCAACAGCAACAATATCACCAGTACCAGCAGTCTTAATATCAAATCTATCAACACCTTTAAATCCAATAAGTTTAGTAACTCTACCTTTAAGTTTTTCACCATCAGCTTTAACTAAAGTTACAGTTTCACCCATAGAAATAGTACCGTTAAAGATTCTAGCAATACCAATTTTTCCAATGAAGTTATCATAATCAAGTGTAAATACTTGTAATTGAAGACCATTTTCATCGCTACCTTTTGGTTTAGGTACTTCAGTTAAAATAGTTTGGAATAATGGAGTTAAATTTTCATTTGGCTCATCTAAAGATAATTTTGCGTAACCATCTCTTGCTGCTGCGTATACAACTGGGAATTCTAATTGTTCTTCATTAGCACCCATTTGATCAAACAGGTCAAATACTTCATCAACAACTCTATCAGCATCAGAACCTGGTTTATCAATTTTGTTAATAACAACAATTGGTCTGTGACCTAATTGTAAAGCTTTTTTTACAACAAACTTTGTTTGAGGCATAACACCTTCTTGAGCATCTACTAATAAAAGTACACAATCAACCATTTTAAGAACACGTTCAACTTCTCCACCAAAGTCAGCATGGCCTGGAGTATCAATAATGTTAATTCTAACACCTTCATAATCAATAGCAGTATTCTTAGAAAGAATTGTAATTCCTCTTTCTTTTTCAATATCATTACTATCCATAACTCTTTCATCTACTTCTTGGTGAGCAGTAAAAGTACCTGATTGTTTTAATAATTCATCTACTAATGTAGTTTTACCGTGGTCAACGTGTGCGATTACCGCAATATTTCTAATATCTCTCATTGGATCTCTTCTTATCAGTTATTTTGCGAAAAAATTTATACAAATAAAAATTTTTTCTATTAATTTCGCGGATTATACTAAAAGTTTGCTTAATTTAAGCTACGTTTTCAGATTTAATATTAATTAAATAAAAAATTATGAATTTTTACTTTTTAGAGATACAATATCAAAGGAGTATTAATGCAAAAACAATTTATACAAAGATTATTTTTAATTCTTTTTGCATCAGCTGAATTATCATACTATTTATTAATCGCACAAACAGGAATAATTGAACATTTCAATTCAAATATATCACAAATAATATTATTACCAATTGGTGGAATTTTAGGATCTTTGTTATGCTTTTTATTAAACTTTTCTAATAAAAGTAAAATATTTTTTTTCCTAAGTTTACAAGTAATCATAAGTTTTTTTTACCCTAATTTTTCATATGTTTTACTTCTTATTCTTGGTATAAGTATTGGTGCATTAGCCCCTTTACTAATAAAAGAATTAAAAAAACTAAGCTTTGTTGAATTAGGAATTGCCCTAGCTATTTCTTATACATTAGCCACATTATTATTTACATATGATGTAGAAAATAGAAAAGAATTGGCTCTTTTTCTTAGTTTTATAGCTCTATTTTCAAGTTTTAATTTACCAAAAAAAATAATACAGCAAAAAAACTATAACAATCACTCCTTATTTATAATGTCATTTTGGGTTTTCTTAGATGCCTCATTATTTGAAACTTTATCTAGACATACTCTTATCTCTATTTGGAGAGATGGATACACTTTTGAAATTGTTTTATTTCATTTATTAGGAATTGCTTTTGCGCTTAAATATCAATTTGAAAAAAAGAAAAAAGAAATTTTTATTCTTAGTCTTTTTGTTTTAAGCTATATATCTTATTTTCTACAAGAGTCTTTTATTTTGAGTATAGTTTATCCCTTTGTTATTTCATACTACAATATTACAATCATTCAAGACCTTTTACAAAAAGATTTAAAAACAATATCTTTATATATGATTTTTATAGGCTGGCTTGCTTCTGGATTAGGATTAGGTATAGCAATTAATCAATTACTTGTTTTTTAAGTATTTCTTATGTTAAAAGCTAATAAGCTTTTATTATGAACTACCAAAATATTATTAATGAAATTAAAGATGAAATTGAACCCTTTTATGATGAAGGTGAAATAGCAGATTATATTCCTGCACTTGCAAAAATAAATCCTAAGCAATTTGCTATGAGTATTAAACTTATTGATGGAACTGCATATAATGTTGGAAATACACAAACAAAGTTTTCGATTCAGAGTATTTCAAAAGTTTTTACTTTTACCCTAGCTTTACAGCTGTATGGAAAAGATTTATATAAAAGAGTAGGACATGAACCCTCAGGTGATCCTTTTAATTCATTAGTTCAATTAGAATATGAAAATGGTATTCCTAGAAACCCTTTTATAAACGCAGGAGCAATTGTAACTACAGATTCCCTACTTTCAAAATATCATGAAAATAGTTTTGATTATATTTTAGATTTTATTCGTACTGCTGCAAATGATTATTCAATTACATTTGATAGTGAAGTTTTTAAATCCGAATTAGAACATGGATATATGAATATGGCTTTAATTAACATGATGAAAAGCTACAAAAACATCAATAATCATATAAACGATGTAATACAAACATATTTTAAACAATGTTCAATTGAAATGAATACCGAACAATTAGCAAACTCTGTGCTTTTTTTGGCAAATCATGGAATAAACCCTTTTACAAATAAAGCATTAATAAATCAAGCTAAAGCAAAAAGAATAAATTCACTTATGCTTACATGTGGTCATTACGATGCATCAGGAGATTTTGCATATAAAGTTGGACTTCCTGGAAAAAGTGGTGTTGGGGGTGGAATTGTTGCAATTGTTCCAAATAAAATGTCAATTAGTGTTTATTCTCCAAATTTAAATAAACAAGGTAATTCATTTATTGGTACAAAAGCTTTAGAATTATTTACTACTAAAACGGGTTTATCAATTTTTTAACAAAACTGATTAATTTTTTAGTATAATAATAAAAACTAAAACAAGGTAATTAATGAGTGCATTAGAAATAGCTGACTTTATAGGGATAATTTGTTTTGCATTGAGTGGATTTCTAATAGCAGTACATTATAAACTTGATATACTTGGAGTTTTTATCTCTGCATTTTTAACAGCACTTGGTGGCGGAATGACAAGAGATGTTTTAGCTTCAAAAACTCCATATGTATTTACAGATACTCTACCTGTAATTCTTGTAATTGCAACTGTGATAATAGCACTAATTTTAAAACTACATAAAAGTGATGATTTAGAGAGTAAAACCGCTTTCATAATCTCTGATGCAGTTGGATTAGTCTCTTTTGCAATTACAGGTGCACTTGTTGCAATTGAAAATGAGTTTAACTTTTTAGGTGTTTTAATACTTGCATTTATAACAGCTGTTGGTGGTGGAACTATTAGAGATATTTTGATAAATAGAGTTCCTTCTATTTTGGTATCTGAGTTTTATGCAACGGTTGCAATTATAGTTGGACTTGTTACTTATGCTTTACATATATTTAATTTACAAAGTATTCCTTCACTAATTGCTGTGTTTTTATTTGGTGTAGCACTTCGTCTACTTGCTTACTACCAAAAATGGCATCTTCCGACCCTTTCAAAATAAATATACTTATTTTAATTATTTTTTATATATAATTTATCTAAATAAAATTAGGAATATTATAAGTTAACTACATTAAATAAAGAAGAACAAGAAGTTACAAAAATAGATAAAGAGCTATTAGTTTTTAAAGACATTTATTTACAGCTAAATGAAAAGATGACTATTTTTAATAAAGGTGAAATATTTGATCTTTCCAAACATATAGAAGATGAATATAATGAGTTTTATCAAAAAATTAATAAAATCATTGATCATAAAGATAAACTTAAAGATATTATTCAAAGTTCTACTTATAAAGATTTTATTGATTTTCCAGTCTATGTAGTTTATTTAAGAGACCAATTTAATAAACCATTAGATGAAATGATTCAACTTCTAAAAACTTATCAAAAAAAAGTTTCAACACAATTAGAGGAAGCTAAACAAGCATTTAAAAATACAAATGCAAAAGAAAGATATCAAATAGAGACAAAAATAATAAATTTAGAGACTATATATAAAAATATTACTAAGCACTTAGAACAACTAAAAATAAGTATACTTTAAACATCACTGGAAAATCTTTTTCTAGATTAACCTTTTATTTACTTTTTATAGGTAGAATTTCGCAATTTAAAAAATTTAGGAGAAAAAATGAAAAAATTATTATTTTCAACATTATTATTAGTCGCAACATTTGCAAACGCTTTAAACATTGGTGATTCAACACCTAAATTTGAAATCAAAGATCAATTTGAAAAAATGCACAAGATTTCTGCAGATGCAAAAACTATTTTAGTTGCAGAAAGTAGAAGTACTAGTGTTATAGTAAGAGAGTACCTTTTAACTAAAGATACTAATTTCTTAGAAACAAACAAAGCTCATTATATAGCAGATATTTCAGGAATGCCAAGTTTAATTTCAAAATTTATTGCATTACCAAAAATGAAAAAGTATCCATTTTCAATTCTTTTAGTAGATGAAGAACAAAGTAAATCATTTACTGCAAAAGATGATAAAATCACTGTTTATACTATAAGTGATGGGAAGGTTTCTGATATTAAATTTATTGAAACTGCTGAAGAATTAGCAGCTGTATTTAAATAAGTTAAAGACTATCTAGCTTTTTTAAGCTAGAAGTTTTTTAAATGCCTCAATAATTGCAATATTTTCTAAATCTTTAATTCTATTTTCTAAAGAATCTACAGTTTCATTATCATAAAGTTCAAGCTCTTTTTTCAAAATAATTTTTCCATCATCATATTTTTCATTTACAAAATGAATTGTTACACCTGATTTAGCTTCCTTATTTTTTATAATCGCTTCATGTACAAATTTTCCATACATTCCTTTTCCTCCGTATATAGAAGGTAAAAGTGCAGGATGTGTATTTATTATTTTTTCATCAAAAGTTGAAATTAATTTTGGTCCAATCATTTTCATATAGCCAGAACAAAAAATAAAATCACATTTAAATTCTTTAAATAAATTTGCAATTTTTTCATCGATGTTTTCATTAGGATATTTTTTTTCATTTATCAAGAAATTTGGTATTTGCATATCATCTGCTATTTTTAAAGCTTTGGCATTACTGTTATTAGAAATAACTACAATCACTTGTGCATCTAAAATATGCTCTTGTATGGCTTCTTGTATTTTTACAAATCCACTTCCATTATATGATGCTAAAATACCAATTCTTTTCATTTTTATATCCTAAGTAATAATTAGGGCGTGATTATAACAAATAAAAAATATTTATAATATAAGTTAAAATAATTTTACCTAATTCTTTGTGAATGAGTTAATGCAATAGCAATAGCATCTGTAATATCTAAAGGTTTGATTTCTTTTTTAATTCCAAGTATTTTCTTTACCATAAATGCAACTTGTTCTTTGTCAGCTTTTCCATTTCCTGTAACTGCTTTTTTAACTTGTAAAGGAGTGTATTCAGCAAAGTTTCCAAATTTTTGTAAAACTTTTAAAGAAATAGCGCCTCTAAATTGTGCAAGTTTTATTACTGTTTTTGGATTAAAAGCATAAAACATGTCTTCAATTGAAACTTCATCAATATTATGTTTATCAAAAATAAGATCAAATCCTTCTGTCATTTCAACAATTTGCTCCTGCAAAATTTTGGTTTTTATTTTTATTAAACCGGCCTCAATAAGCTTAGTTTTACCTGCATTTTTCTCTATTATTGCATAGCCACAGTTTCTAGTTCCTGGGTCAATTCCTAGTATTTTCACGTATTAACTCTTTTTTATATTTTTTTATTCACATCGTTCCAGAGCCTTATAATGGTATTATTTACATAAATTTTCACTTAATCATCACAAGTTATTCACTACTTATTCACTATGTGTACAACATTATAGGCTTTGAAAAAGTCATTTAATTGTATTTTTTACAATTAGGACAATTTTAGTCTTTTTTCTTTTCATAAAATCCCTTTTTATTTACTTTTTTTTAAATTTATAAAAATTTAGATATAATAATTACTATTTATAAATTAAAGAGTTAATACTAAATGACAAATAAAGAGTTTTTATCAATTATTCAAAAAGAAGCTACTACTGTTGATTTTGACAGATACCTAAAGCAGCTTGTATATAAAAAAGTATCATCTGACGATAATATTGCAATTTTTGAAGTTTCAAATAAATACATAGCATCATGGATTAAAAGTAAATACACTGAAGTGATACAACAATGTTTTGAAATATATGATGGAACAAAACCAACAATAGAAATAAAAATTGCTGGAGAAAAAAAGTCTAAAAAAGAGATCATAAAAGAGCAAATAGAAAATAAAACTGCAGAAAGTACAATATTAAATCCTTCATATACATTTGATTCATTTATTGTTGGACCTTCAAACCAAATGGCGTATAATGCCTCATTAGCAGTATCAAATAAACCAGGAATTCAATATAATCCATTATTTATTTATGGAGGTACTGGTTTAGGTAAAACTCACCTTTTACAAGCAGTTGGAAACTCTGCTATTGAAAATGGAAAAACTGTAATTTATGTAACAATTGAACAGTTTATGAATGATTTTACATTTTCAATTAAAAATAAAAATATGGAACATTTCAGGTCTAAGTACCGTAAATGTGATGTTTTACTAATTGATGATATTCAATTTTTATCAGGAAAAGAACAAACTCAAGAAGAGTTTTTTCATACCTTTAATGAACTTCATAATGCTAAAAAACAAATTGTGATGACAAGTGATAGACTTCCATCACAAATTGCAGGACTAGTTGATAGATTAAAATCTAGGTTTGAATGGGGCTTAACAGCTGATATTCAAATACCAGGATTAGAAACTAAAATAGCAATTATTGAAAAAAAGTCTGATTTAAATGGAATTGAATTAACAAGAGAAATTATTAATTTTATTGCAACTAACTTAGATAATTCAATTAGAGAATTAGAAGGTGTTTTAATTAGAATTAACGCATCAGCATCTTTATTAAATCAAGAAATTACCCTAGAAATGGTGCAAGGTTTATTAAAAGATCAAATAAAAGAAACAAAAGAAAATATTAAACTTCCTGATGTGATTAATATAGTTGCCTCTGAGCTTAATATAAAACCAAGTGACATCAAATCTAAAAAAAGAACAGCAACAGTAGCAAATGCAAGAAGAGTTGTTATATATCTTGCACGTGAGCTTACACATAACTCAATGCCAGATATTGCTAAATTTGTTGGAATGAAAGATCACTCGTCAATTTCTCATAATATTAAAAAAGCAAATGATCTAATTGAAAAAGATGAAAATTTTAAGTTAATTATTCAAAATTTAAAGAATAAAATCATAAATAAGGAGTGGTAAAAGTACTAAACTTGAAAAAGTTTAAAGAGTTTGTGTGAAAAGGTGTGAATATTTCATTTCGTTTAATCACATGAAAGTCATTCGACGTAATCATTGATGAAGATGTGTTTTCATCTTTTCACATGCTCTACTACTGCCACTAATAAAATAAAAAGAAATAGGAGAAAAAATGAGATTTGTAATTACAAAAAATATCATTGAAAATGTAATATCATCAATGCAACCTTTTTTAGAAAAAAAAGATGCTAGTTCAATAACATCACATATATATCTAGAAACGAATAATGGAAAATTAATTTTAAAAGCTACAGATTATGAAATTGGTTTAGAATCAAATATAGATAATATAAGTGATAGTATAGATGGAAGAGCTACAACTAATGGTTCTAATTTATTAGGTATTATTAAAAGATTAAAAAATGAAGATATTATATTTGAAGTAATTGGGAATAATATAATTATTAAACAAAATAAATCTACATTTAAATTACCTATGTATGATGCTAATGAATATCCTAATTTAACTAAATCTCAAGATTTAAAAAATTTAGATATTTCAACATTAAATTTTATTAATTCAGTTAGAAGAATTACACCAGCTATTGATAATAATAATCCTAAATTTGAATTAAATGGTGCATTAATTGATATCAAAAATTCTAAAATAAATTTTGTTTCTACAGATACAAGAAGATTAGCAATATCTCATTTACAAAATATAAACAATGAAGAATCACAGTTTATTATTCCTAAAAAAGCTATAATTGAAATACAAAAACTATTTTTAGATGAAGCAAAAATAAATTATGATGAAACAAATCTAGTAGTTAAAAACGATAAAATGACATTCTTTACTAAATTAATTAATGGAAAATATCCAGATTATGAAAGAATTATTCCTCAAAATTTAAAATACAATTTAAAACTGCCAAAAAATGTATTAGTTGAATCTATTAAATTAGTAACTTCTTTATTTTCAAATATTAAAATTACATTTAATAAAGATGGAATAATATTTGAATCATTAGATGAAGATACTGAATCAAAAACACAAATTGATATGCCTTTAAATATTGACAATGAATTTTATTTAGCTGTAAATGCAAAATATTTATTAGATTTTTTAAGTATGACAAATAATGAAAATATAACTGTTGGTTTTAATGAATCAAATTTACCATTTTATTTAGAAGATGAAAAGTTTTATACAATTGTAATGCCAATTGTTTTAGAAAAATAGAAAATCAAGGAATACATTAATGAGCAATGAATATAGCGCCGGAAATATAAAAGTTTTAAAAGGTCTTGAAGCAGTAAGAAAAAGACCAGGTATGTATATTGGTGATACAAATACAAATGGTTTACATCACTGTGTTTATGAAGTAGTAGATAACTCTATTGATGAAGCAATGGCAGGATTTTGTGACACTATTAAAGTAACTCTTACAAAAAGTGGTTCTTGTTTAATTTCTGATAATGCAAGAGGTATTCCAACAGGAATGCACCCTACTGAAAAAAAATCAGCTGCAACTATTGCCTTAACTGTATTACACGCAGGTGGTAAGTTTGATAAAGATACTTATAAAGTTTCTGGTGGACTTCATGGGGTTGGTGTTTCTGTTGTAAATGCACTATCTTCTGATTTAAAAATGACAATTTACCAAAACAATCAAGTTCATTACCAAGAGTTTAAAACAGGTATTCCGGTTGAAGATTTAAAAGTTATTGATAAATGTAAAAAAACTGGTACGACAATTGAATTTTGGCCAGATGCTACTATTTTTGAAGTTACTGATTTTCAATTTGATGTATTATCAAAAAGATTTAAAGAAATTGCGTATTTAAATTCTGGTATTACTATTGAATTAAAAGATGAAAGAATTGGTAAAAAAGAAGTTTATTCATTTGATGGTGGACTTGCACAATTTGCTAATGATATTAATAAAGATACAGCTGTAACTGAAGCAGTTTCATTCAATGTTCAAGAAGATGATATTGAAGCAGATTTTGCTGTTTTATATAACACAACTTACACTGAAAAAACTTTATCATTTGTAAATAATATTAGAACAATTGATGGTGGTACACATGAAGCTGGTTTTAAAGCAGGACTTACACGTGCAATTGTAAAATATGTAAATGATAATGCATCAGCTAGAGATAAAGATGCAAAAATAACAGGTGATGATGTAAGAGAAGGTTTAATTGCTATTATTTCTGTAAAAGTTCCAGAACCACAATTTGAAGGTCAAACGAAAAGTAAATTAGGAAGCTCATATGTTAAACCTATTTGTCAAAAAGTTACTTTTGAGTCTTTAGTAAAACACTTTGAAGAAAACCCTGTACAAGCCAAAGCTATTATGGAAAAAGCTTTAATGGCTGCACGAGGTAGAGAAGCCGCTAAAAAAGCTAGAGATTTAACTAGAAAAAAAGATGCAATGACAGTTGGAACACTTCCAGGTAAATTAGCAGAATGTCAATCAAAAGATCCAGCTATTAGAGAATTATATCTAGTTGAAGGGGATTCAGCAGGTGGTTCAGCGAAGCAAGGTAGAGATAGAGTTTACCAAGCAATTTTACCACTAAAAGGTAAGATTTTAAATGTTGAAAAATCAAGACTAGATAAGATTCTAAAATCTGATGAGATTAGAAATATGATTACTGCAATTGGTTGTGGAATTGGTGAAGATTTTAATGCTGAGAAAGTAAGATACCATAAAATCATTATCATGACTGATGCGGATGTTGATGGATCTCATATTCAAACTTTACTTTTAACATTCTTTTTTAGGTTTTTAAGACCTATTGTTGATAGTGGATATTTATATATTGCACAACCACCTTTATATAGATATAAAAAAGGTAAAAACGAGACATACTTAAAAGATGATACTGCATTATCCAACTTTTTAATTGAAAATGGTTTAGAGTCATTCTCTTTTGAAGGTCTTGGATACAATGATTTAGTTGATTTATTTAAAACAGTTTCAAGATATAGAGGAATGTTAGCTCAATTAGAAAAAAGATATGCACTTGTAGAAGTATTAAAATATTTAATTGAAAATGCTGATTTTGTAGGTTTAGAATTTTCTAAGTTATACGAAGTAGTTAAATCATTCCTTGATGAAAAAGGTTACAATATTTTATCAAAATCTATTACTGAACATAAGATACAGTTATTTGTACAAACAAATGAGGGGCTAGAAGAGCTAATCATTGACGAAGAGCTATTTACTTCACCTTACTTTACTGAAGCTACATATATTTTTAACAAGCTTCTTGAGAGAGATGTATCAATGTTTGATGGACGAGATTTAATAGAAATTCTTGAAGAAATTGAAAGTTTAGCTAAAAAAGGTGCTTATATCCAAAGATATAAAGGACTTGGGGAAATGAATCCTGAGCAATTATGGGAGACTACAATGACTCCAGAAGCAAGAAGACTTCTTAGAGTTACAGTTGAAGATGCTGAAGTTGCATCTGATACATTCACACTATTTATGGGTGATGAAGTAGAACCTAGAAGAAACTATATTGAAGAACACGCTAAAGATGTTGAACACTTAGACGTTTAATTTTTTACTACAAACTAAAAAAAGGTAAAATTAATTTATTTTTAGAATTATTATATTTTTAATTTTACCTTTACTCTTACTTTCAAACGAAAATAAAACTATAAAAAAACTATCTTTCATACTGATATGAATAGTAAAATAAAATATAAAAACTCAGAAAGTGCATTAAGACATTGGGTTAAATAAGCTGTCCCAACTACAAAACAAAAAAATCATTATTCATAAGGTAAATAAGATAAATAAATTATTTTTAGAAAAAATTTATTTAGAAAAAACAAAAATTAATCCAAATAAAATTACAAAAAATATAGAATTTATAAATAACAATTCATTACTATTAAAAGTATATTTTGGTCTGTATGAAGCTGTTATTATAGATTCTTTTGAGTATGAAACAATGATTGAATTAAATCCTAATATTGCTAAAAAAGTAAAAATATTAGAGGAAAGTTCAAGGATTTTTAATAATATGATTATTGCTTTTAATAAAAATAATAAAAGTAGAAAATGTTTCTTATATTGCATCAAAACATAGCTTAAAAGCTATGTTTATTTATTATCTTCTAAAGAAGCTACAATCTCTGTATGTGAGAAAATTTGTCCTCTTTTTCTAATAATATTATTTACGATGTGATAACCATGATTTAAAGCAATAGCAATTGAACCACCTGATTTCATTGCAATATCTCCTGCAACATAAACACATTTTGCAGTTGTTTCATGATGCTCATTAAAAATAGGTTTTGAACTTTCATCTACTTCTACACCGCAAGCTTTTAAGAAATCAACAGGAGTTGTTCCTCCAATTGCATAAATAACTCTGTCATAAAGTACAGAAAAACCGTCATTGTATTTAACTAAAACTTTTCCTGCTTCATTTTCTAAAGACTCTATATCAGTACTCATTCTAAGTCTTAATTTTTCTTCACCATGATATTTAGTAAGTATTTCTTCATTTGTTTCATTTAATCTTGAAAAACTCTCTTTTCTATAAACCATTGTTACATTGTTATTTTGATCTGCTAAATCATAAGCATACTCTGCAGCAGAATTTCCACCACCAACTACAAGTATTTTTTCATTTGATGAACATTTATCAAGATTAAAATTAACTTGAGATTTTATTGATGGAGGAATTTTATAAGATGGTTTATTTGGTTTACCCATTTTTCCAATAGTAATTGCAGCATTTCTTGTTTTTACAATACCATTTGAAGTATGTATTTCTAAAAACTCACCTACTCTAATCATTTTTTCTACTTCTGTATTAAAAGAAGAATCAATTTTATCACTATCTAGTAAGTTATCAAAATAATCTAATGTAGTCTCTTTTGTTCCATCAAAGAAATCAACATTTCCTTGTAATACAGATACTTGACCTTTATAATCTTTGTCAACTCTTTTATTATCTTTATAAAATTTTCTAATAGTATTTGAGTGGTTATCAGTCTTTTCAATTAACAAAATCTCACCTAGTTTATGTGAAGATGCTTCAATTGCACAACCTATACCACCAGGTCCACCACCTATAATCACAATATCATATATTTTATTTGTCATAATGCTCTCTTATTCTTGTATTTATTATTTTGTGGGATTATACTAAAATTTTTGTTTTTTTTCACTTAGTAATAATTGTAAGTAATATTTAGATAAAATTGCCTTAATAAATACTAATAAAGGTTAAATGAAATATGGAAATGAAATATGGTGAAAAAGAAATAAGAGAATTTGATATTAACAGTGAAGAAAATTTTTGGCCAAATGCAAATAAAAAAAATTATATTATAAATATTGAACTACCAGAATTTATGGCATTATGTCCTAGAAGTGGTTATCCAGATTTTGCAACAATCAAATTACAATATACTCCAGATGAAAAAGTAATTGAATTAAAAGCTTTAAAAATTTATATTAATTCATTTATGCATAGAGAAGTTTCTCATGAAAACTCTGCAAATGAAATATTTGATACATTAAATGAAAAGTTAAAACCTAAATGGTTAAAAGTTGTTGCTGATTTTAAACCAAGAGGTAATGTTCATACTGTAATTGAAATAGATTCTGCAAAGATGTAGGTTATAAGCTTTGGAAAGATTAGTTACTACAAGTCAAGCAGCTCAAATCCTTGGGCTATCTTTACAAGGCATACATTATAGAATAAAAAAAAACCAACTAAAATCTATTAAGGAAGGTGGACGACTTTTCGTTTACATTTCTCCAGAAATGGAAAAAATATCAAAATCAATAGACAAAACAAATGATAGGATAGAAGAAGTTACTCCAATACAAGAAAACAAAACTAATAATATTTCTCCGATTATCGATGTAAAAAATGAACAAATTGCTTTATTGAAAAAATCGATGAAATGGATGAAAAGACAATATATTTCTGAAATTAAAAGATTAGAAAAAAACCAAGAAAATATGATGAAAGTTTTAAACTCTGAAATTAAACTTCTTCAAAGCGCTTTTAGTGAAATGCGTTCTATTTATAAACCAGAATTAGAAGAACTTAAAAAAACTAATAATACAAATAGTACAAACGAAACTGATTTTATTTCTTTAAAAGATTTCTCAATTTTATTGAAAAAGAATAATAAATCACAAAATGATATTAAATTAATTATATTAACAGCTATAAAAAATAATGATAGAAGATTTATTTATAATAAACTTGAAAAAAAATTATTGATTTTAAATTCAGATTTTAAAGATTTGATGTAAAAATTTAGTGATTATTTAATAAAAAAAGTGCAAAAAAAAAGAGTACTTAAAAAGTACTCTTCTCCAGATACCCAAACACACCAATAAGAAAGGTGCCTTGCTATGTTCCCATCCTGGGGCTTTGTCTTTAATAATGATTGTAAGGGTCTAAAGAAGAGCACTCAAAATATTTAAAATATTCTCAGTGTTCGTCTTTGGAACGCATATTATATCTTAAAAGTCTTAAACTTATTATAAATTTGTAAATTTATTTGAAATTAGATGTATAATACAATTTTAATTAATGATATAGGATATTTTATGAGTAAGAACTTTAGCATAATTGGGGTGTTCGCATTAATTTTTGCAATGTTTATTTGGGCAAGTTCTTTTATTGCTTTAAAAACTGCAATTAACGATTTAGAAGCTTACACAGTAATATTTTTACGCATGCTAACTGCTTCTTTTTGTTTTATATATTTTATAAAAGGTTTTTTGAAATACACTTTTTCAAAAAGTGATATCAAATATATTATATTACTTGCTTTTTTTGAACCTTGTTTATATTTTATTTTTGAAGCAAAAGCAATTGAACTTACAACTGCATCTCAAGTTGGAATGATTACATCTTTAATGCCAATAATTACTGCAATGGCTGCTGGATATTTTTTAAAAGAGATTATTTCAAAACAACTTATTATAGGTTCTTTAATAGCACTTGTAGGTGCAGTTTGGTTAAGTTTACAAGCAGTATCAAGTATAAGTGCTCCAAATCCATTATTAGGAAACTTTTTTGAATTACTTGCAATGGTTTGTGGTGCTGGTTATACAATAGTTGCTAGATATTTATCTGATAAATACTCAGCTTTATTTATAACCGCTATTCAAGTTTTCATAGGAACAATATTTTTCTTCCCTCTTTTTCTTTATGAATACAGTACTGTTGATTTAAATTTTACTACAAATGCACTTTTATGTGTACTTTATTTAGGTGTTGTTGTAACTCTTGGTGGTTATGGTTTATATAATTATGCACTTACCAAAATAGAAGCTTCTAAAGCTGCTGTTTTTATATATCTTATTCCTGTATTTACATTGATTTTGGCATATTTTATTTTAAATGAAGAGCTATCAAGAGTTGAACTTATTGCCTGTTTTACTATACTTTTTGGTGTTTTTATTTCTGAAACACCTTTAAAAAAGATATTAAAATTTATAAGTAGAAAATAGTGGTTTATTCAATACTCTTTATATCAGCATTTATATCAGCTACACTTATTCCTTTTGGTAGTGAAGCTTTATTAATTTATGATATTAATGAAGGTTATAATATTTATTTACTTATTTTCTTTGCAACTCTTGGAAATTCTTTGGGTTCAATTCTTAATTATTTTCTAGGATTAAAAGGCGAAGAGTTTTTAATTAGAAAGAGTTTATTAAAAGAAAAGTCAATTTTAAAAACAAAAAGCTATTTTGATAAATATGGAACTTTTTGTATTCTGTTTTCGTGGTTACCAATAATTGGTGATCCTATTACTTTTATAGCAGGAGTTTTAAAATACAATTTAAAAAGATTTATTCTTTTAGTTGTAATTGCAAAATTTTTAAGATATTTATTTATAGCTCTTATTATTTTGTAAAAAACTTATAAATATCTTCATTTTTTGATTTTATTTTATATGTAATATTTTTAAAAGTAAATTCTAAATAATTTGCATGTAGCCAAAGTCTATGACTTCCTGTTGCTTCTTCTCTTTTTTCTTTTTCTAGGTCTTTATTTAAATAATCTTCTGCAATTTCATCAGGAATTCCATATATTGGATCACCTACAATTCTATGACCAACAGAGTATAAATGTACTCTAATTTGATGCTGTCTACCTGTAAGTGGTATAGCCTCAATTAGTGTGATATTTTTTATTGAATCATATTTAATAGGTTTTATTATGGTACATGATTTTTTCCCTGTGTCTCCTGCTTTCATCCTAACACCGATATTTAAGCCTTCTTTTTCTAAAGATGAATCAATCGTAATTTCATTTTTTATTTCTCCATCGACTAGTGCTAAATATGACTTATGATATTTCTTTTCTTCAAACATATCTTTTAAAGTTTTTTCACTTTTTTTATTTTTTCCAACTATTACTAAACCTGATGTTTCTGCATCAATTCTATGAATTAAGTTTGCATTTTCACCAAAATGAAAGCGAATTTCATCAAGCAGTGAGTATGGCGTACTTTTTGAAATTGGGTGAACCATTAGGTGAGTTGGTTTATCGAATATTGCAAAATCCTCAAACTCGATTAGAGGCTTAAGTCCTCTAGAAATACCTTCAAATACAGCCATGTTTATATATTCTGTAGGGATTTTATCACTAGGCTTTAATGTATTTAGGTTTTCATCAAATATTCTTCCTCTAGATGCGTATCTTTGGGCATTACGATGATTTACTTTTAAATCTTGTAGTAAAAAAAGACTTAATTTCTTATCTTTTATTGCTTTGATTTTTTTTAGTATGAAGGGCAAAGTTATATCCTGAAATAATTTTTGAAATATTATAAATTTTTATCTTTATTTTATCT
>CALKDR010000008.1 GCA_938084175.1 uncultured Campylobacterales bacterium | reverse complement strand
CACTTTTATTTACAAACTAATCATTTTCTTTTCACTATAAAAATGATTTGCCTAACATTGGAGCTATAGCAAAGCTGGTAATGCCCCGGATTGCAAATCCGGTATGCGTTGGTTCGAGTCCGACTAGCTCCTCCATTTCTTCTACAAATAATAACAAAAATTCATAAGCTGGTGAGCTTTGCTCGTACCGGTTCAAATCCGCTCAGCGGTACTACTAGATACCTTATTAAGGTACTTCTATACAAATACAATATAACTACTAATACATAAAAAGTATACGTTTTACATAGTTCCTTAATTTTGTACTTCATTTGAAGCTAGTATTACTGAACCATTATTTTCAACCTCTATTGTTCCTTCATTTATTACTGAGTTTGAAGTTGTATTTTAAAGTCATAATTTTCTGCATTAAAGTCTGAATTAGAAAGTTCTGCTGTTGTTGCTAAAATACCTGATGTATTAATCTTTGCATTCTTACCAAATAAAACTCCATTTGCGTTTAGGCTACCATTTATAATAGATTTTTCATTACCGATTATTCTATACTAGTTTTATTGAATTTATATCAGAATGACAAATACAAGAAAAAACTTCTTGTATTTAGTGATAATACAGTTGGAATAAAACAAAGTCCAATAAGCAGTATATTCGAAAAGGATTTAACAAGTTTAGAATCAACAGATCTTGGATTATTTTTAGCAAAAAACATTTTGACTATGAAGTTAAATGGAGCCTATTTTGAGATTTGCTTAAAAGTTTGATTTCTTTTGTATTTTATAAAATCTCTAGTTCAAAGGGTTCAATATGAGCATTGTATTCTTTGAAATTGTTTATAAAATGTAAATAGTGTTCACTTTCATAATGAGTGTTTAAAGCTTCTTCATTTTCCCATGAATCTATTACTATAAACTCAACAGGATTGTTTTTTGTTTGAAATACTTCATACATTAAACAGCCTTTTTCTTCTTTACTTTTTTTAATTGTACTTTTAAGTAAGGCTTTTAATTCTTCGATACAATCTCTTTTGGCTAAAAAAATTATTTGTCTTGTTATTGTCATTATTATTGCCTTTGTTAATATTTAATAGATTATGAAGTGTGTTTTGCTATTATACGAAAAAAAGTATTATAATAGATTTTTAATTTACAGGAGTTTTAATATTATGGAAGATTTAAAAGAATTAATAAATAAAGTAATCCACGAAGAAAGTATAATATATGCTATTTTTAGTGGAGTAAGAAATAAAGGTGAAAAAACTTTTAATAAAGTAAGTATAAAAAAAGTAATTATCCAAAATGAAGAAAAACACCAATTTGAATACTTTTATGATAAAAACGTAGAACATAAAAACCTAAATAATGATGAAACAAAAGCTGAAATACAAAAGCTTATAGGAACATATTTCAAGCAAGCACTTATAAATACTCTAGAATCTGATTATCATATTCTTGTAAATAAAAAAGGCGAACTAAAAATAAATCGAAAAAAACCTACAAGAAAATTTGAAGAAGCATCTCATAATAGAAAAAAGAAATATATTTTAAATGAAGGTGAACTTACACCTTTTTTAATAGAACTTGGAATCATGACAAGAGATGGGAAAATTGTAAATTCAAAATATGATAAATTCAAACAAATAAACCGTTATTTGGAGCTTGTATCTGATTGTATTCCTTATTTAGATAAAAATAAAACTATTAGAATCATTGATTTTGGATGTGGAAAAGCCTATCTTACTTTTGCACTTTATGATTATTTAGTTTTAAAAATGGGTTATAATGTAGAAATTGTAGGCTTAGATTTAAAAGAAAATGTAATCGAATTTTGTTCAAACTTAGCAAAAAAACTATGCTTTGATGACTTAAGATTTGAACAAGGTGATATTAAAGGTTTTGAGCAGTTTAAAAATGTTGATATGGTTATTTCACTTCATGCTTGTAATACAGCAACAGATGAAGCACTTGCAAAAGCAGTTAACTGGGGAGCAAATGTAATACTTGCAGTTCCATGTTGTCAACATGAATTCTTAAAGAAAATAAAAAATGAAAAAATGATTTCTATGATGAAATTTGGAATTATAAAAGAAAAAATAGCATCATTATTAACAGATAGTGTAAGAGCAAATGTGCTAGAAATTATGGGTTATCGTACACAAGTTTTAGAATTTATAGATATGGAACATACACCTAAAAACATTATGATTAGAGCTTTTTTTGAAGATACTCATGATGTGAAAAAAGTAGTAAAACAATATAAAGAGTTTAAAAGTGAATGGCAAGTAAATCCATATATAGAAGAAGCTTTTGGTGAGAGTTTAACTTCTAGATTAAATTAACTCCCACCTTAAAGATTTGAAAGTGCTCTGTATGTTCCTGCATTATGAACATTTTCATAACCTTTGGCAATAAATTTACGCTTTGCCACCGCACTTCTACTTCCACTTGCACAACAAAGAATTATTGCTTTACTTTTATCTAACTCATTCATTCTATTTTCAAGTGAATCTAAAGGTATGTTTATACTTCCCTTTTTATTTGCATTTTTAAATTCAGATACAGTTCGTACATCTACAATTTGTGCACCTTGCTTAAGAAGTTTTGGTACAAGTTTTAAGACCTTGTATTGAGTGTATTTTTTGTAAGCTATAAAAGCTGTGAAGGCGATAATAAAATAAATTAAACTTTCATTCATTAATGTGTCCTAATTTTAAATTGAGCTAATTTACAGCACATTGTATGAATTATAACTTAACGATTAAGTGCATCGTCAAAATTTGCTAAAGAAACAACGTCAGCAGCGTTCATATTATTAATACAAATATCACCAATTCTAACTCTTACAAGTCTTAAAGTAGCAAAACCTACAGCAGCAGTCATTTTTCTAATTTGGCGCTTTTTCCCTTCATTTAAAGTAATAGAAATCCAAGATGTAGGACCATGTCTAGCATCACGTATATTTCTTCCACGAGAAGGAAGTTTAGGTTCATTTTTAAAAAGAAATGCTTTACAAGGAAGAGTTTGATATTTACTTGCATTAACAGTAATTTCAAGCCCATTTTGTAGTTTTAAAATTGCTTGTTCATTAATTTCACCATCAACTTGCACATAATACTCTTTTTCTATAGATTTATCTCTTACTTGAAAGCTTTTCATACCATCTGTTGTAAGTAATAATAAGCCTTCTGAATCATGATCTAATCGTCCAATTGCCATAGTATTGTTAGGAAAATCACATAAGTCACCTAATAACTTTTTCTTTCTCTTTGCTTCTTGAACAAACTGACTTAAAAAACCATATGGTTTAAATATTTTAAAGTGCCTGTGATTTTGAACTAATTTAGAGTCTAATTTTTTATCAAACCATTTTTGTAAGTCTTTTCCATATTTATATTTTGATAATTCGAATTCTTCTATGCCCCTAATTAAATAGTCTTCATAAAGCTTATCTACAGATATAAGTAAATTTTTTTTCTCATGTTTTAGCCAATTTTGTAATAGCATAACAAAGTCGTTTTTTCTATCTTCCCAATACTTTCTTCTTTGCTGAATAATTTCATTCATAACTATTACCTTTGTTCTTCTAAGTATTTATATAAGCGCAATTATAGCACAATAAAATTTGCTATATTTTAGTAAAAGGATGTTATCTTACTCTTAATATAAAAATCATTGTAAGGAAAATGAATGAAGAAATCAATTGGAATGAAAAGTTCTTATATTTTAACGCAAAAAAGTATAGATTGTGAAATCACAAAAATATCAGCAGGTAACTTTGCTTTAGGATATGAAACAAAAAGTGGACTATTCGTAGTTGAAAATTTTGGTCGTTCTGATACAGATTTAAATACTGAGATTAAAAATTGGATTGGTAGATATGAAAGATTTAAATTTTTCTATGCTTCAAATGCTAAGAGTGCTTTTGTAAAAGAGTGCAAAAATTATCATGCTTTTGATAAAAAGAAAATAGATAAAAAAACTCACCCAGAAAAACCTAATAATTCAGATTATGATTGTCCTTATTGTAAGTGATTCAATGTATAGCGTAAATACTTTTTACACCCACACTCAAAGATGAGTGTAAGAAAAGATGTTAAATTAATTTTTTGTTATAAAATTCAATATTATATAAGTATTTTTCTTTTTATATAACTATTATTTATAATTATATCATAATTAATAGTTATAATAATTAGCTAGATTTAAGAATAATCAACTATAATTTAGTAAATTATTCTTAAAGGAAAAAATGCAAAAGATATTAATTACATTATTATTCTCAGCAATTATGAGTAGTACTTTATTCTCATCACCAACGCCAACATCACCCAAAAAACAAACAAAGTGGGGTTTATATGTGGATGCTAAAGAAGCTAATGCAATGAAAAAAGCAGATCCAGCTAATGTTTTATTTATAGATGTTCGTGATCCTATTGAGCTTATGTTTGTAGGTTTTACAGATGTAGTGGATTATAATATTCCATTTATGACTGTTAATACTAATAAGTGGCACAGTAAAAAACCTGTATTTAAATTAGAAAAAAATAAATATTTTGAAGAAGATATAGCAAAAGCATTAAAAATGAAAGGTATGTCAAAAGATACAGCAATTTTAATTATGTGTAGAAGCGGTGGAACAAGAGGTGCACCTGCAACTAAATTATTAGAAGGTCATGGTTATTCAAAAGTTTATGTTGTAACAGATGGATTTGAAGGTTCAAAAACTAAGACTGGTGATAAAAAAGGTTTTAGATTGGAAAATGGATGGAAAAATTCAGGGTTACCATGGAGTAATAAATTGAATAAAGAGAAAATGTATTTCACAAATTTTCAACATTAGTAGAAACTTACAATTTATTACAATTAGGAACTCTATTTTAAGTAAGTCAAAATCTCTTTACTAATATTAAGAGATTTTGGCTTAACATCTTTCATTAAATTTTCAAAATTTAATACTACTTCTTCTTTATTTTCATTAGTAACTTTTTGATTTGATTTGATTAAATAAACAGAAAAATCACTTAAAAATGAATTAATAAAAGACATCCATTGAGCTATTAGCCCTTTAAAATCTAAAGATTTTATATTTACTTTTGCATCATCATTATTAGCGATAATAGCTTGATATTCTTCTAATTTATAGTAAGTTCTTAAAAAACTTGAAGCTCTGTTTTTAAGTTTATTTTTTAAATCTTTATTGTTCGAAATATCAGCTAAAAGTAAAAAATAACCCATATGGTAAAGCGGAGTTAAAAATGAAACTTCATTTGAAGGCTCTTCTTCCCACTTATTAAATATGTTTTTATAAGAATTCTCTGTTAGATATTCTTCTTTCATTTTGTCAAAAAATGAAACTATATTCATAGAATTTCCTTTATGGACAATTTGTGGCATATATCTTGTTGCTTGTGATATTAGTGCAAACTTTTGAGCAGATTCTTTCATTACACTTTCTTTAAACTCAGAAGATTTAAATAAAACACTAGTGTTAATTTCTAGATGATCTTTTTTTGAATAAATTGTTTCCATTTTAATGTTTCCTTTTATATTTGTACAGATTGTGGATTAAGTTTAACTCTTATAACAAGCATCAAAAAACTGTTTTTCTAATAACACAGCTTGAGTAAAATATTCTTTTATTGTTTTTTGTTGTATTGCATTTGCATCATTAAATGCTGTATCTAATTGAGTACGAAGATGTTCTACTACTGATTCAAAATATTCACCACAATGCAAAGTAATCCACTGTGAAAAATAAAAAGGAAGAGAATCCACACAATTAGCAAAAGGTTTTGCCCAACTTAGATAAATCCATTCAGCAACACATAAAACAGCTATCATATTTCCATATTCACCACTTTTTGCTGCTTTTAACATTAAAGCTTGAAAATCACTAGTTGGTTTTAAAAGTATTGGATTTTCTTGTTCAGTTTTGGGTACATTTAACATCTTAAAAGATTCTTGAAAATAAGTGTTTTCAGGTCCTGCTATAATTCCTAAAAAATGAGCTAAAGGTAAACGATCAGGTAAAGATGGAGCATGATGAATAGCAGAAGATGATAGTCTTACAAAATTATCAATAAAAGTATAATCTTGTGCTAAATAAACTCGCATTTTATCTAAATGCAAACTATTTTTTGAAAGTTCTGTACAAAAATCATGATTTGTAGCTTTTGACCAATTTTCTATACAATCTTGTTTTAGTTGTTCACTCACACGCATTATATTTCCTTATTATCTTAAAATTAAAAAAGAGAGTATACTAAATTAAAATAAAATAAACTCTATATCCAACAAACCTCATCAACATCAATATTAACATGAATTTTATCACCAGGAAGAAGAGTATGCTTTTGCATCTCTTCTCTTGTGATTTTACTATTAAAAGAAACACCACCTATACTAAACTCAATTAGAAGTTTTTGGGTTGAGGCTTCTTGTCTGATTGATTGAACTTCACCTATTAGTGTATTTTCATTTTTCATATCATCACAGTTTTCTCTACAAATAGTAATACTATCACTATTTATCATCATTACTGAATCTCTTTTTTTAAGAGCACTATTTGGAATAGTAAGCCTTTGAGAATCTAAAAATACTTTTACAAGATTTCCATCTTTATTTTTTTCCCATGGTGCAAAAAGTAAGTTTACACTACCACTTTCAACCAAGTTTCCTTGAAATAGAGCCACTCTTCTATCACATATATGATTTAACCAATTATGATCATGACTTGAAATAAATATAGTGGTATTGTATTTTTGTTTTGCACAAAGAATTGCTTCTTTGATTAGTTGTGCTGAGTTTGTATCAACTCCGCTTGTAGGTTCATCTAAAATTAGAACCTTTGGTTTTAGTATAAGTCTTGCGGCAAGTGCTACTCTTTGAGCTTCTCCACCTGAAAGTTGAGACCATTTTCTATTTATAAATGAACTTTCTAGTCCTACTAAAGCCAAAGCTTCTAAAACTTTTTCTTTTAAATTATTTGTTTGGTTTCTAAGTTTTAGACCATAAGAAATATTTTCAAATACCGTTCTTTTTAAAAGGTAGGGATTTTGAGGAACCATAACTACACTATGTCTTGTTTCTTGATCAATTTTTTTGTTATCAAGTCCGTTAAAAGATAAATATCCACTACTTGGTTTGTCAACAAATGAAAGTAATGAAAATAGTGTTGATTTACCACTTCCATTTGGTCCAAAGAAACCAACAATTTGATTTTCATCTAAAGTAAGAGAGTTAATATTTAAGACTTTTCTACCATCATAGTACTGTTCAATATTATTCAATTGATATAAACTTGTCATTGTGTCCATTTCCTTTTTAATGACGAAAGTGCAATATTAACTATTAGGGCAACTGCAAATAATACAAGTCCTAATGCAATACCTGTTACAAACTCGCCTTTTCCAGTTTCAAGTGCAATTGCAGTTGTTACTGTTCTTGTGTGGTATTTAATATTTCCACCAACCATCATAGAAATACCAATTTCTGTAATTATTCGACCATATGCAGTCATTGCAGCTGTCATAAGACCAAATCTAGCCTCAATTAGTGTTGCAACTAATATTTGATGCTGATGAGCTCCTAAACCTTTTAATGATGTATATAATCTTTTATCCACAGATTCTACTTGTGTTGCAGTAAGTGCAATAATAATAGGCAAACCTAAAACGATTTGTCCAATTATTATAGCTTCTTGCGTAAATAATAAGTTATGCTCTCCAAAAGGTCCAGCTTGTGAAAGCATTGTATATGCTATTAGTCCAATTACAACAGTTGGTAAGGCTAATAATGTATCTACAATAGTTCTGATTACAGCTTTTCCAAAAAAATTATAATAACCAAGGGCAAATCCTAAAGGAAGCCCTAATGCTAAACTAATAAGTAAAGACCAAGATGAAACAGTAATAGTTGTACTAATAGCAGAGTAAACACTTTCGTTTCCTGACATAAGTAAATCTATTGCTTCATTAAAACCATCGGTAAAAAGATTCATTCTATTAACTAAGCCTCATTTTATAATCTCTTGTTTTCTTATTATCTATTTTGCTGCGTTTGGAATAAACAGTGCTTGACCTAATAATCTAAAATCAGCAATTGTTTGTTGAGTACTAGCACTTACAACCCAGTTTGTAAATTTTGAAGCAAGTTCTGGTTTTACATTTGTACATTTGTCTTGATTAATTGTAACAACTGAGTATTGGTTAAATAACGACTTATCACCTTCAACTACAACTTTCATAGTATTTTTATCACCAGTTTGTGACATATATTTAATCCAAGTACCTCTATCAGTCATTGTATATCCAGTTTTTTCTGATGCCATGTTAATAGTTCTTAACATTCCTTGACCAGTTTGAATGTACCATGAAGATTCATCTTTTGTATCTACATTTGCATTTTTCCATAAAGACAATTCTTTTTTATTAGTTCCTGAGTTATCACCACGTGAAAAGAAATTAACATTTTTAGTTTTGATTTTTTGTAAAGCATCACTTGGAGTCATACCATTTACCATTGCTGGATCATTTTTAGGACCTATAATTACAAAATCGTTATACATAACTTGCTGTCTATTAACACCAAAGCCAGTACTTATAAAGTATTTTTCAGATGCAGGTGCATGAACAAATAAAATATCAACATCACAATTTCCACCCATTTTAAGAGCTTTTCCTGTACCTGTTGCTACCCATTTTAAATTAGTTCCTGTTTCTTTTTCAAAAATAGGAGCTAAATAATCTAATAAACCTGTATTATCAGTACTAGTTGTTGTTGCCATCATTAATGAGTCTTTTGCACTTAAAGTTGTTGCAAAAACCATAGACACGGATGCTGTAAGTAAAGCCAGTTTTTTTAAATTCATTTTATTTCTTCCTTTTAATTAAATATATTTATTTGTGTTTGTAATAAGTGCTTATTAAACTTAATAACCTTAACCATTTGATCTTGCTCAATAGTAGAAGTATTTTCATCTGTTACTAAGATGCAGTTACTTTCATATAAAGCTGTAATCATCCCTGAACCATATTTATTGTTTCTTGTTACGCTAAATTCTCCATTTTCACAAGTTCCAAGAACTAAGTTTACTCGTCCTTTTTTCGTTTTAAACTCTTGTGTATTTTTTGCAATACAAATATCATGATAAAAAGCACTATTTCCTTGTATTTTGCTTAATACAGGAATTGCAAATAATTGCATATTAACCATTGCAGTTAATGGATTTCCAGGTAAACACATTACAAATGTTTGTTTATTTTTATCTTCTATACTTCCCATCATAATAGGACGACCTGGTTTTACATTTACCCCATGAAAAGCAGTTTGTAAACCATTTTGAACAAATGCCTCACCTACAAAATCAGCGTCTCCCATAGAGATACCACCTGTAGTAATAATCACATCATATGTTTTTAAATTTGAAATAAAATCAATAGATTTTTCTAAGCTATCAGGAACTACACCACTATAAGTTGCTATAAATCCAGCTTCTTGTAAAAGCGAAACTAATGCGTATGAATTACAGTTATATATCTCTTCTTCATCTGTTTGTTCCCATGGTTCTTTTAATTCATTTCCTGTTGATACAACTGCTATGGAAATTTGTTTAAAAACTTCAATCATCATAAGACCTTGAGAAGCTAAAAGTGTAATATGAGATGAGTTTATAAGCTCACCTTTTTTAAATAATACATTACCCTCTTTTTGCTCTTCACCTTTTAATCTTAAATTACTTCCTTCTTTTAAATCATTAGGAAGAGTTACAGTTTTTTCATTTGCATCTATACAATTTTCAATTGGAATAATAGTATCAACATCATCAGGAACCTTTGCACCTGTCATGATTTTATAGCACTCACCCTGCTCTAAAATAGCTTCAACATCACTACCCTTATCTCCTGCGAAAATCACTTTTTTTATTTTTAGTGTTTTACCAGCATCCTTAATTTTAAAAGCAAATCCATCCATAGCAGAGTTATTAAAAGAAGGAAGATTTTTACAACATATTACATCACTTCCAACAACTCGTCCTAAAGCTTTAGAGATTGGAACAATTTCTTTTAACGTCGTTGTTTTTACTAATTCTAAACTTATTTTTACAGCTTCTTCAAAATCTAAGAAATTCATTTTATTGCTCATTTAAAACCCTTATTTGTTTGTATTTTTTTGCAAATGTTTTTACTATTTTTTCAATCTCTTCTTCTTCAAACTTATCTACAAATGTTAAAGAAATTGCATTTCGTGAAATCACTTCTTCGTATCCCATTTCTTGAATAACTCTTGAAGGTTGTGAAAGTCCTAAAGAACAACCTTCACCATTTGTAATATGTATTGAATTTAAAGCTAGTGTTCTTATTATTTCTCTTGCTTTTATATTTTTAAGTGCAAAATGAAGTGAGTATTCTAAAGTCTGATTAGAATCTACAAAGAAATAAATATCATCTTTAAATACTTCAATAAATTTAGCTTTAAATATCTCTTTTTGACTTGTTTCAAAACATTGATTTTTTAAAGCTTCAAATATAGTATAAACAGCCGTAACATCTTTAAATCCAATTACTTGTTCATCTATTAAATCATTATCAAATAAAAGAACAGAAGATAAAGAGAAAGCACTTAATTTATAAGAATCAAAATAAATAGCATCACTTTGTTTAGAAAAATCTGCACTAGCATTTGAAATAAGTTTTGCACTTGTAAGCGTTTTAATTTTTTCTAAATCTACTTTTACAAAAGTATCTATAATATATGAAGATATAAAAATAAAATCTGCATTAGATTTTTTAATATCATCTATATTTATATTTCCATCTTTTTGTAAGGAAATCCAATCAAGTTGGAATCCTAAAGATTCATATTGCTTAGCAGCTTGAATAATCGCATATGATTCACCAAGACTTACTGCAATTTTTCCTTTTTTTTCTAAGTCTAGAAATAATCCTAAAAATCCACTTTGTGAAAAAGAAAATGTAATCAAGTCTTTAAACGAATATGCTTTTTTAAATTCTAATTCTAGTTTTTCATATACATCATTATTTTTTAATATCCCAAGTGAAAGTTCATTTGATATATGCAGATTTTGCACATTTGGATATTGTAAAGAATTTAATTTAATCACTTTTCACCCTCTTTTACATTTAAAATTTCTTTGTTATCTTTCAAAAACAGCTCTTTATATCTTTCATCTGCATATTTTTTAATATCATTTTGTAAGATTTTATATGTTTGAATTACTTCTTTAGCTTTTGGTGTTAGTGAACTACCACTTAACTCACCTTGACCTTTATTAGTAAATACTAAGTCATCTTCAATATGCTTTTCTAGTATTTTTATATGAGACCATGCTTTTTTATAATTCATACCAACTCTTTGGGCTGCTTTTGAAATAGAACCAGTTTCATCAATTAATTCTAATACTTCTGTTTTTCCACCACCGAAGATAAGGTTTTTTTCTTCATCTTCAATCCAGATTTTAACTTTTACTTTCATGATGTCCTGCCTTATGCCCTTGCTTTTCTCGAAAACATCCAAGTTGGCAATGTACTACATCAATATCAGTACCCTTAACTGTAGAACCTACTGTACGTAAAGAAGTTTTTTTTGCTTCTTCCCACAAAATCTCACATTTAAGTCTTTTATTTCCATTATAATTTTCTTCTAATTTATTATAAACTGCCATATTTGGATCTTGAAACTTCACTTTTCCAAATACACCTAATTCACAATTTGTTATTTTTAAACCTAAACTTTTTGTAATAGCTGACATTTCTTTGGCTTGTCTTCCAATTAAACGTGCAACCTTAAACGCCTTTAGACAAGACATTTTTCCGTCTTCATCTAAATTTGTCATTACTAATTCTTTTTGAATATTATCAAGTTTAAAATCTATGTTATCATCAATACTAGACATCTATTCTTCCTTGGTGTGTATATAAATTCATTTTTTTACCACGTGCAAAACCAATCATCGTAACTCCATGTTTATGTGCAACTTGAACACCTAAATAGGTTGGTGCAGTTCTTGATACAATAATAGGAATACGATGCATTACAGCTTTTGTAACCATTTCAGAACTAAGACGTCCTGATACAAATAAAACAGATTTTGTTGTATCTAAGCCTTGCAATTTACATTTACCAACAACTTTATCAATTGCGTTATGACGACCTATATCTTCAGCGGTGATAGTAGATCCATCAAGTAAATAAATCATAGCTTTATGTACACAACCTGTTAAATAATATAATTCACTCTCTTTGTAAAATATTTTTACTTCAGTTGAAATAGTTTGTGGTGTTACAGTAAAAGCAGTTTGATTAAAAGGTATTTCTAATGAGCCTTCAATATTACCAGTAACTCCTCCACCACAACCACTTACAAGTGTTTTTTCTTTATATAGATTTTCTAGTGAACCTTCATTAATATTTGCTTTAACATCAACTCTTAATCCATCCTCACTAACTTTGATATCTTGAATATCATCTATACTAGAAATTACATTTTCACTCATTAAAAAACCAATAGCATGAGCATCTTGATCTTTAGGAATACACATCATGGAAATAGTTTTTTCACCATTTAAATACAGGTTAAGACGTGATTCATCAATTGTCACATCTTCAAATTCTCTTGCTTCATTTTCTATAAGTTTGTCAATAATTACTGTTTTTAAATATTTGGCGTTTTCTATATTTTCCATGTTTTTCCTTAATATGCAAATTTTGCATATTTGTATTTTGTAAAAAAAGAAAAGAGGCTTTACTCCCTAAAGAGTAAAACTACTTAACTTATTTTCTTAAATCTTCTTCTTCTAAAACATCTGGTCTTAGTTGTTCTAGATACTCAACAGGTAATCTTCCTGTTATTACTCCAGGGATATATCCTTTTACAGATACAAAATATGAGTACACTGTTTCAAACGTAAAGAATGAAATAATAGCACTTCCCATAAAGTGAATAAACAGAATAAATCTCTTTAACTGTATTGTTTCTGCATGCGTTGCTGCATCAGGGTCCATAAACCAAATTACAAAACCACTAATTACAAGTAATGCACCAAAAGCTACATACATATAATAATTGATTCTGTCCATTGCTTCATATTTTCCTCTTAAGAAAATCTTATTCCAAATTTTAGCACTAGGTCTTACTAAATACTTATGATCTTTGAATGCAATAATAGTCATAATTAACCAAACTGGTATCCATCCAACACCAACAACTTCATGAGTTGATCTCATAAATCTAGCTAATTCACCACCGCCTGTCCAATTACCAAAAGTAATTGAAAAACCAGTGATAAATAAATACATCATTACGATAATATTTAATAAAAGTACTAATCTTTGAAAAATTGAATATACTTTAACTGTATCAGCAGCTCTAGTAATTTCAGCTTGTTTTCTTCCCTTTGCAACAATAAACATTGTTAAGAATAAAAAGAACTCCACTACAAATACAATAGGTAGTAAGTGCTGTCTTTCTTCAAATGCTCTAATTACTTCTGGTGCAATTGCATGATAATCTGGTCCAAATAAACCAACTTCCATTTGCTGATAATTTGTTAAACTTTCAAAAGGAACAATTTGCCCTGTGAAGTTTCCTTGTATCATCTGTAAAAGGAATTGGTATACATAACCAATATCAGCAATAGTTGCTAACCAAAAGTACCAATATGTTAAAAGGACGAATATAAAACCTATAATTAAATAGGCCTTATACTCACTTAGAAAACTTTTATTTTCCATACGCTTTATCCCAACCATAAGGTGCAGATTGAACCCCATGTCCTGCTGACATTACTCTTTCTCTAAAAATATTTGATACAGATTCTGCATCACCTACTAATAAAGCCTTTGTAGAACACATAGCAGCACAAACAGGTACTTTACCTTCTGCTATTCTATTTTGACCGTATAATTCTCTTTCATGAGCACTATTCGTATCTTCTGGACCACCTGCACACATAGTACATTTATCCATTACACCTTTTGTTCCAAATGCACCATTCTTAGGGAACTGAGGAGCTCCAAAAGGACAAGCATATAAACAATATGAACAACCAATACAAGTGTTTTTATCATGTAAAACAATACCGTCTTCTCTGATATAGAAACAATCTACTGGACATACTTGCTCACAAGGTGCATCTGTACAATGCATACAAGCAACAGATAAAGAAAACTCCATCCCTTGCTTACCTTCATTTACAGTTACAACTTTTCTTCTTGAAATCTCCACAGGTAACTCATGAGCTTCAGCACAAGCAACAGAACAACCATCACAATGAATACATCTGTTTTCATCACAGTAAAATCTCATACTTGCGAAATCTACATTATTATTACTCATTTTGCTCTCCTACACTCTTGATATCTGACATAATCCACCCTTAGTCTCAGGTATTTGAGTAACAATGTCATAACCGTAGTTAGTAACAGTATTTGCACTCTCACCTATAGCATAAGGAGCAGTTCCATCAGGATACTTGTGAAGTAAATTTTCACCTTCCATTACACCTGCGAAGTGAATTGGAATAAATATTCTATCAGGACTAACTGAGTGAGAATAATGTGCTTTTACTTTAATCTTTGTTCCTTGAGGTGAATGAATCCACATCATTGAACCATCTCTAATTCCATATCTTCCAGCTAAATCTGGGTTAATATCACAGAACATTTCTGGGGTTAATTTTGCAAGATACTTAGATGCTCTATTTTCCATACCAGCACCATTCATATTTACAAGTCTTCCAGTTACAAGATTAATTGGGAAGTCTTTTGCCCAATCTTGCTTAGTTTGTTCAGAAATATATCTTGTATCAACTCTATAATGATCTTTTTTATCAGCAAAGTTTGGATGTTCTTTTACTAAATCAGTTCTAGGAGAGTGTAATGGCTCTCTGTGAAGTGGAATAGGATCAGCAAACGTCCATACTTTTGCTCTTGCTTTTGCATTTCCATAAGGAGCCATTCCAGCTTCCATACATTTTTCAGCAATTATATTTGACTTATCAACTTTCCAGTTTTTACCAATTCTTGATTTTTCATCATCACTAAGCTTAATACCAAGAACTTCTTCAATATTATCTTTGTTAATTTCAGGATATCCATCTTTATTATTTGAATCTTTTGGTGCTGAACCTTTACCTGCTAGTAAATCTTGTCCATCATGTTCTAATCCAAATCTATTTCTGAATCCCATACCACCTTCTTTAACACTTCTGTTAATGTTGTATAATACTGGGCTTCCTGAATGTGATTCTGTCCAACAAGGCCATGGTAAACCATAGTACTCACCAGTCATCTCACCATAACCACGACCTGATACTTCATCAAACATATGCCAATTAGCTTGGTGTTGTTTAAGTCTTTTAGCAGTCCAACCAGTTAAACCGATTGTCTTGATTATTCTTGCAATTTCATCAGTTGCATCTTCAGGCCATTTATATTCTTTTTTATTCTCTTTAACTTTCATTCCAGCAGTTAATTCATCATAAAAACCTAATTTCTTAGCTAATTCAAACATGATGTCTTGGTCAGCTTTAGATTCGTACATTGGTTTAACAACTTCGTCTCTCCATTGTGCTGCTCTATTTGTAGCTGTTACTGAACCTGATGTTTCAAACTGTGTTCCAGCTGGTAAAATATAAACATCATCTTGTTTATCAGTAATAATTGCACCCTCATTTACAAAAGGATCACAGAATACTGCAATATCAAGATTGTCAAGAGCTTCTTTTACTTTTTTTGTTTGTGCAGTTGATGTAATACCATTACCCATAACAAATAAAGCTTTTAATTTAGTTCCTGCATTATGGATCTCATCTTCACCTTCATTTCCAGCAAGTACACCTGACCACCATCTAGAAAGAGTAAATCCTTTTTTATTCATCCATTCTTTAGATTTAAATCGACCTTGAAGCCAATCATAATCTACACCCCAAGATGAAGCAAAATATTTCCAAGAACCATCAGATAGTCCATAATACCCTGGTAAAGTATGCGATAAACATGCCATATCAGTTGCACCTTGAACATTATCATGACCTCTTAAAATATTAGTTCCACCACCTTCAACACCCATGTTTCCAAGAGCAAGTTGTAAAATTGGAGCTAATCTTGTATTAGATGATCCATTTGTATGTTGTGTTAAACCCATAGCCCAAATTAATGTACCAGGAGTATGTTGTGCATAATGCTTAGTGATTTGCACAATTAAATCTGCATCAACACCAGTTACATCAGCAACTCTTTCAATAGGCCAGTTTTTAGCCTCCTTCATAACATCTTCCATACCATAAACTCTATCTTTGATAAAGCTTTCATCATGCCAACCGTTTTTAAAGATGATATTTAACATTCCATACATAAATGGAATATCAGTACCAGGTCTAATTTGTGCATAATAATCTGCTTTTGCAGCAGTTTTAGTAAATCTAGGATCTACTACGATTATTTTAGTGTTGTTTCTTTCTTTTGCTTTTAAGAAATGTTGGAACCCTACTGGATGATTTACTGCTGGATTTGCTCCAAAAATAATTATCGCTTTAGAATTTTGAATATCTCCCAAAGAATTTGTCATAGCACCATAACCCCATGTGTTTGCCACCCCGGCAACTGTTGAGCTATGTCAAATTCTAGCTTGATGATCTATATTATTAGTCCCAAACATTGCAGCAAATTTTCTAAAATAATACGATTGTTCTGTATTAAATTTTGCTGACCCTAAAAACATTGTTGAATCTGGACCGTCTGATTTTCTTAAAGATTCTAATTTAGAAGAAATACCATCTAAAGCTTCATCCCAAGAAATTCTTTTCCATTCACCATTTTTCTTAACCATTGGATGTTTAAGACGTACTTCTGATCTAACCATATCAATCATATCGGCACCTTTACAACAGTGCCCTCCAAGTGATACAGGATGATCTTGAGCTACTTCTTGTCTTACCCAAACACCATTTTGAACTTCAGCTATTACACCACAACCAACTGAACAAGCTGTACAAATAGTTTTCACCATTTTTGAACCAGGGAATGGATTTTTAATCTCTTCCTCAGTAGCTTTTCTAGTTGCGTTTGTGCTAGCAAAAGAAGTTGTAACACCAAATGCAGTAGCAACCGCAGCCATTTTCATAAATGACCGTCTTCCTACTTTTGCATTTAGAGTTTCATATGTATTCGCTGACATACTACTCTCCTACTTATTTTGCAAACTTGTAATATTCGTCCCAAGTTGCAGTTTTTTTGTATAGAATCTCTTTTTTAGTAGAGCTTCCTACAACAACACCATTATTCTCATCACCTTGAATAGATGAATTACCCGTAGCAGCCAATACACTAGTTCCTGCAACTGCTGCTGCACCTGCTGCAACAATTGCCGTTTTTTTCGCAAAATTTCTTCTACTTTCTTGCACGACTGACCTCCTTATAGAAATTAAGCCCCCTGAATTTAAGAGACTTTATAAAATCCAGCATTGCTAAACTTTATAAAGTCTCAAAAAACAGAAGCTTATTTAAACTTCACTCTCTACATCAAAAACAATATCTTTAGGTTCTTCATCATCTTGTTTATTTTTAGGACCATTTGCTTTTAATGCTTTATTTTTTGCTCTTCTTTCAAGTTCCGCATCAGAAATAACATCACAAGATTCAACTTTTGTAGTTTTTTCTTTTACTTTTGGTTTTGAAATTTCTAAGTATAGTCTTTCAAACTCAACGAATGAGTGTAATACAACCATTAGTTCTTTATAAATTACTGCACTTTTATTCTCATAAACATCTTTTGCAAATTCATCTATAAAGTCATTTAAAATTTCTCCAAAAATACAATGAACTGTATTTTCATAAACTTTTTCATCACTAGCAACTAGATTTGTAAGTTCAGCCATAACTGAAAGAATAAAACCAATAGAATCTTCATATTCAAAAAACTCTTTTTCGTCTCTTCTTATCTTTGTTTTTCCTAAGAATTGAATCATTTCAACTCTTTTTTTACCAGATTCAACACCTTCATCATAATATGATGCAGTAGTTCTTATTTTTTCATTTTTTGGATTATGAAATAAATTGTCATACTCTTGAACAAGTTCTACATTAGATGTAGCATCTAATGAATTAGAAATATTTTCTAAGGCTTTTCCTGAAGATACGTCCAAAGGGTTTTCTTTTAAAATATTTATTAATCTAATTAGTTCAAAATATTTTTCACTCTCTTTTGAATAAACAAAAAAGTTTGCAAATAAATTGTAGTAAAGTGCTCTTGCTTTATTTATTGCTTGATTATCTTGCATTAGGCTTTTCCTTCATTTTTTTTATCATAATAGTTTTGCATCATAATTTTTGGTTTACAATCTGAACAACAATATAAAGATCTTTCTTTTACAGGATCATGAGCAAATATTGGAGCCATCATATTCGCAATTTTTGTAACTGATTTTACTGTTGCAAACTCTACACCACACTCAACACATGCAAATAATTCATCTTTAGCAAGAATATTCTCTTTAAACCAAGTTGGTTCAAGATTAATAACATCTCTTTCAATTGTTAAACAATCTGTTTCAGGACATGAAACTTCACAATAACCACATGAAGTACATAAAGATGGATTTAATCTTAAAGTATTATCCGTAGCATCTGCTTGAAGAGCATCAACGTTACAAGAACCTACACAAACAAGACATAAAGTACATTTATCTTCGTTTACTTTTACAAGTCCATAATGAACATGTTCACCTGTTTTAACAGTACCTAAATCTTCATCTCCAACTAATTTTTGTAGTCTATGAGAAAAGATTTCTCTTTTTTTAAGATCATCTTGATTAAAGTTAAACTCTGAACCTTCTATAAAAGATACTTCATTAATTGCTTTTTGAAGTTCTTCTTCGTTCATAGCAACTAAAATTCCATCTTTACCATATTTAGCTTGATATATATCATTTACGATTCTAATAGCATCACCAGAACCTTTTGATATAAAATCTGAGAAGAAGATTACTTGTGATCCTGATATTTGAAGAAGTGTTAAAAATGATGCTTCATGTAAAAACTTTTCACCTTCAATTGCAAAAGGTAAAACGTTTTCTTTTAAAGATACTTCAAGAGAAGACATTTTCATTTTTTCTGGAACGATTAAAGGATGAGTCTCTTCATAAAATTTACTCATTTCAAATAATGATTCTTTATTTGAAGGAGCATAATCAATTGCACCACTAGGACATACTGAAACACATCCACCACAACCATGACAATCAATTTGTGAAAAACCTAATGTCTTAGTTTCATCATCTTTTGTAATTGCAACTGTTGGACAAACCTCTTCACATTTAGAACAGATTTCTTCTCGTCTACCATCGTATTGACAAATTTCTTTATCATATGTTGTGAATTTTTTATAAGAATAAGAGTTGATATTTTCTTTTAAAGTTGTAACAACTTCTTCAATACTTGAAAGATTTGGATCAAATGTTCCACTTTGGTTAAGAGCAATTTGCTTAGCATCAAACCAAACAATTTGAGATACATTTAAAGTTACATCTTTACCTTCATCATCAACAACAACTGATAAGTTTCCAATATGTCCTGAAACTTCTTTTACAATTTCTTCTTTTACAAAAAAAAGCTCAAAATCATCAGTATCTATATGTTCTGTGAAAGCTTCATACTCTTCTTTAGTATTCGCAACTAACAATAATTGTTTTGAAATATCTTCTGAATAGGAAATATCTTGAGCAAAATCATATTTACTCGCTGCAATTTCATAAAGTTTTAATACATTTTCAATTTTTGCTGACATTGCATCTTTTGAATTGTTGATATAAAAATCAATTTCATCAGCATTTAACTCAGATTCAACTTCTTTCGTATTTGATATTAAAAAATTCTTTTCTTTTGTATCTTCAATATTTGTAGTAACTAAAATTTCTTCACTAATTGGAAAATCTAGTCCTTTTGGATTATAATATATAAATTCTTGCATATAACATGCCTTTTTGGTCAATAATATTTTACTTAATCATATATGTATAAAAATTAAACAATGCTTAAAAGTTAAAAAATATTTTACCAAAAAAAAGAATACTGTTACTTTTAATCTCTTACTCTAGATTTAATTATTTTTTTATTTTAATTATTAAAGCAGATTGTTGTAATTTTTTCAGTAAACTACTTTATGATTAAACGTATTCCAATATTAATTTTTATATTTGCATTAATTTTTATTTATTTTAAAGATAAAACATTTACTAGTAAAACCATTATAATAGGTAGTTCTATACCTAAATCAGGAACAATAAAAACCTGGGGTGATGCAGTTACAGCAGGAGCTGATTCTTATTTTAATTATGTAAATGAAGAAAATATACTAAATGGCAAAAAAATAAACTTCCTAACTCTTGATGATAAATATGAACCTGAGCTAACTACAGATAATATTAATACTCTTACATTTAAGGATAATGTATTTGCACTTTTTGGTTTTGTAGGAACACCAACTGTAAAAAGTATTTTACCAATTTTGCATGATAAAGATATTCCTTTTTTTGGAGCATTTACAGGTGCATCTTTTTTGAGAAATGGTAAAAATGAAAACTTAATTAATTTTAGAAGTTCTTATGAAGAAGAAATTGAAGCAATTGTTTCTCATTTACATGAAGATAAAGGACTAACATCAATTGCTGTTTTTTATCAAAATGATGATTATGGTGAAGAAGGTTATGTTTCAATATTAAAATCACTAGAAAAAAGAGATCTTTTACTAGTTGCTCAAGGTTCTTATAAAAGAAATACTCTTTCCATTAACCATGCATTTAATGAAATAAAAGATGCACATCCTGAAGCTATAATAATGATAGGTGCTTATAAAGCAAACTCACTGTTTATTAAAAAAGCAAAAGAAAACGAATTTTTAAAAGATACTATTTTTAGTACCATTTCATTTGGTGATGCTACTGAAATGATAAGAGAGTTAAAAGAACAAAAAACTAATACTAGTAATCTTTTGTTTTCACAAGTTGTACCTGATTATACAAATAGCGAAATACCTGTTATATTAGAGTATCAAACATTAATGAAAAAATATTACCCAAAAGAGAAACTTGGATTTATTTCGCTTGAAGCATTTTTATCTGCAAAAGTTTTAGTCAATGCTCTTGGTAGAATAGATACAAGCTTAACAAGACAGAACTTTTTGACTGCATTAAAAAACACTCCTAATAATATATTAGATGGTATTTATTTAAAATTTTATAAGACTCAACTTTTAAACAAAATTTATTTATTTCATTATGAGAATTCAAAATTTATTGAAGTAAAGAGATAATATGAGCTTAAAAAAAATATTCATATTCTTTGATAATCTAAGTTTTAAATATAAAACATCTTTTTTAATTTTTATAATTGCTGGTGGTATGATTTGTATTGTTGTTTTATCTCAAATCTCAACTTTTACTATAAAAGAAGATTTCGATACTTTATTTGATAATAGAACTAAAACATTAATTAAACTTGAGAATATAAAAGATACATATAGTGTTAATATTCAATACACCTTAAAAGATTTAAAAGATGAAGCAATTACTTTTAAACAAGCAAATGAAGTTTTAATATTAGCACAACAGCTTATTGATAAAAACTGGATTACATATAAAAAGAATTTAGACTCAAAAAAGTCAAGATTGTTTATAACAAAGTTTATTAAAGATTTTTTAATTAACGAGGAAAAATATTATAAGAATGAAATATTAAAAGAGAATATTATTATAAATATTGATGAAAAACTTTTGGATATAAAAACAAGCCTTAAAGGCATTAATATAAAAGATAAAAAAGAATATTATGCAAAACTAAATCTTGATATAAGTTCTATATCAATTTATTTTACAAGTTTGATTAATTATGATTTATCACTAGCTGTTGATGAAAAGAGAAATACACAAAAAATATTTAACACAATTATGTTTTTCTCTTTTATATCAATTTTTTTAGTATTTTTATTTTCAATAATTCTTACTGTTTTAATTATCAATAACTTTAAAACTTTACATAATACTTTAGAGCAAAAAGTTGAAGACAAAACAAAAGAGCTTCAAGAGCTTAACAATTACCTAGAAACAAAAGTATCAAAAGAAGTAACACAAAATAGAAAAAAAGATATTATCATGTTTCAACAAGCTAGACTAGCTTCACTAGGAGAAATGCTTAATAATATTGCCCATCAATGGAGACAGCCTTTAGGATCATTAACAATGATAATTCAGAGCTTCCAAACAAAAATGTCTCTAGGAAAACTAAGCGAAAAATTTGTAGACCAGAAAGTTCAAGATGCTTTACTTTTAGCTGATAATATGTCAAATACTCTTGATGATTTCAAAAACTTTTTTAGTCCTGATAAAACTAAAAGTAAATTTTTTATTAAAAATTGTTTAGAACATTCTATGGAACTTTCTAAGTATTTATTAGAAAAAGAAAACATAGAAATCAAGCTAATTATAAAAGAAGATATTGAAATCAACAGCTTTTACAATGAATTATCTCATGTATTTTTGAATATAATATCAAACTCAAAAGATGCTTTATGTTCAGCTATTGATAAAAATGATAGAATAATCAAAATAATAGTTCATAAATATAAAAAAAATATTATTATCAATATGATTGATAATGGTGGAGGGATACAAAAAAAAGTTATTCCTAAAATATTTGAACCTTATTATACAACTAAGTATAAAAGTGCAGGAACAGGAATTGGTCTTTATATGTCAAAACAGATTATTGAAAAACATATGAATGGTACTATTTCTTATAAAACGGTAACACATAAAATCAAAGATAAAACAAATTATTCTTGTTCTTTGTTTACTATTAAAATCCCTATTACAGAAGAAATTGGAAATAAAAAGGTTATTGATGCAAAATAAAGATTTAAATATCTTACATAATTTTAATGTTTTATATCTAGAAGATGATATTCACTTATTAAAACATACACATGACGTATTAGAGGATTTTGTAAATAATATTTATGCAGTTAAAACCTCAAAAGAAGCTATGAACATACTGTTAAATAAAAAAGTTGATGTAATAATTTCCGATATATTACTTGAAAATGAAAATGGTATTGATTTTTTACAGCAAATTAGAGAGAAAGATATTTATATTCCAACAATACTTACAACAGCACATACAGATACAAAGTATTTACTTGATGCTATTAAACTAAAAGTTGAAAACTATATTATAAAACCTATTAATATAAAAGAGTTATTAAATAGCTTATATGATATTTTAATCCCTTTAGTTCAAGAAAAAGAGATTCAAAAAAATATTTATGTAATTAAGACAATATCAGCAATTACAGATAGTAAACAAGTTGATATTGTTAAATACATAATTAATAATTTGGATAACAATAACAATTTTACAGCTTCATATACAGAAATTATGGAAGAGATATCTATATCCAAACCAACTTTGATAAAACTATTTAAAGATTTAGCCCAAAAAGATATTTTGGTAAAAGTAGCTCATAAGACTTATAAATTTAATCAAAGAGCTTTATCATAGTATTTAAAACTTTGGTTTATCTATTCCAAATTTTTTATACCAATCATATGATAATACAATATAGTGATTAGCTTCATTATCTAAACTTTTGAGGTATTCATCATTTGGATAAGTTTTAGATAATTTGATCCAAATATTTACAGCAAATAATAAATGTGCTTTTATATCTTTAGGAACTGGGATATAAGGTCTAAAATCAGTAATACCATCTTTTTCCAACTGTTTTAGTTTTTCATCAGAAATGTAATCTATTGGTGTATTCGTTCTAGGATTTCTAATTATTTTAGCTTCCATATCTTTTTGGTGTTGTGCATAATTAAATACTTCTACTGGTTCATAATCTTTGTTAATAACTTCATTCATATTCAAACTTCTTTTGTAATTTTTTTTGTATTATATCTAGAAATATTTAAACTCTTTTTATTTTAAAGGATAAGCGCAAGTTGTAATATTTTCTTTAACTCTTAAATATGATCTAATTTTTCTTGATATTAAATCTACAATGATATTTAACAAAGCAGTTACAGCTAAAAGTAAGAACATTTTATCAAGTCTAAAGTCAGCAATAGCAGAATCAATAAAAAATCCTAATGTAGCAATTCCTAAAATTCCTAATATAGCACTCTCTCTCATAATTATTTCCCATCTATAAAATAAAAAAGCTAAAAACTGATTATAAACTCTTGGCATTACTTCATAAAAATAAAGATTGATTCTTTTTTTACTAACATCAGGTCTTAAAGTTATAAGGTTTGTTTCATTTCCCATTAAATGTCCAATAATAGAACCATTATGAAGCATCAGGGCAAGAGCTGCTGGAAGCATAGAAGGACCAAAGAGTTGTAAAAAGATATAAGCTAAAATATACTCAGGAGTTGAACGCATTATCACTAAAAATACATGACTAGTAATACGTGCAGGTTTACTTACAAACTTCTTTGATACTAAAGGAAATAAGAAAAGAGCCAAAATTGCTGTTAAAAGAAGTGAGAGCTGCGTTAAAACTATTGTATTAATAGTTCCTGGAATTATTTCATTTGAAAAAATATTTGAAAACCAAGAAAGAGTTTTATCAAAACCTAAATCATTTCTAATTGGATGAGGCACAATATCATTTGTAACAAATCTGATTAAATTATCAAGATTAAAACCTTTAAAATCATCTAAATAAAAAAATGAAGCAATAACTAAAAAAGGAAATGAGTACTTTGTAAACCAATACTTAATAGTAGCAATTACTATATAAAATGAGATTAATATCATCCACACTTCTGAATAAATTCCTTGCATAAATGATGATGATAAATAATATCCAAGAGTAGTAATACCAACAAATCCTAAAATAGCCGTAGAACGTAAAGCACACTCAAATCTATAAAGAGTATAAGATATTAAATGTGGAAAAGCATCAGGTACTTTTGTAAATAAAAAGTATGAAAAAGCTTTTTTGCCTCGTAAAACTTTAGGAAAGGTATCATGTTCTTCAAGTATCTCTGCGTATACTTTTCCTAAAATCGCACTGTATGGAATTACAATTGCTAAAAGTGCTGTTAATGTGTTAAGACCAAAAATTTGTAAAAAAATTAAAGCCCAAAAAAGTTCATGAATTGCTCTTGTAATTGCTAAAGAAATACGAACTAATAAAAAGTTAAAAAATAATGCTAAGAAAAAACCAATAATAGAAGAAAAAAATATTGCTAATATTGCTATTGAAATAGTGTTTAAAAAAGCTTCAAATAAAATAGAATAATCATTAAACTGTAAATCAAAAATAGAATAAAAGAAATCTTTTGTAAGTTGTGTTGTATCAACAGTTGATACTTCTAAATCTGCTAAAAAGAAACAGAATAATCCTACAAGGAGAAAAAGTACTGAAACTTTTGTATTTTTAGTCACAGACATAGTATAACTTTTGTCTATCTTCATTTGTTAATTGAGTACATTTTTTGTCAACAAGTATTTTCCCATTTTTGAGACCAATAACTCTATCAAAATGTTGTACGGCTAAATCAACATTATGTAATGCACAAACAATTGTTTCAAATTCTTTGTTTAAAACTTGTAGAACTTTTGAACTTAAATATTCATCCAATGCTGAAATTGGTTCATCAGCTAAAAGAATATTCTTTTGATTAAAAATAGATCGTGCAATTGCAGTTCTTTGTTTCTGTCCGCCTGATAAATCATGGTTTTTTATAAAGATTTTATCTTCTAAATCAAAATCTTTAAGAATATTTTTAATAGCTTCAACTTCTTTTGAAGCTGGTTTGATTAGGTTTCTAATATTATAAAAAGTTGAGTAGTCATCTAATCTTGCTAAATAAACATTATGAAAAACTGACAGATTATTTACTAAACCTAATTCTTGTGGAATATAAGAAGATTCATCTTTTTTAAGTTCATAAAGTCTTTTTATTAATGTGGATTTACCACTACCACTTTTACCTAAAAGTGCAACCTTTTCCCCTTTTTTTATCTCTAAAGATAAAGAGTCTAAGATTACAGTTTCTAAATATGAAATAGATTCATTTTGTAAATAAAATGCCATTAGACTAGTCGATTAAACCAATTTGTCTTGCAGTTTTTAAGATTTTGTCAAAATCAGAGTTTTTAGCTTCAATGAATCCAGATCTTGGAAATGCATTTAAAACATTTTTATCTTTTAAATTTACTAAAGCGTTTTGTAATTTCTTTGTAAACCCTTGACCATAAACCTCATCTAAGTTACCTTGAGCTGTAAAATTGTAATCGTAATAATCAGGTGTTTCCCAAATTTTAACTACTTTTGAAGTATCAATAGAACCATTTTTGATTCCTTTATTCCATACTTTAAAGTTTACTGCACCAGTTTGGTAAGCACCACTTTGAACTAAAGATACAGTTTTTGTGTGATTTCCAGAGAAACCAACTTTAGTAAATAATTGTTGTGGAGTTTTTTGAGTGTTTTCTTTAATAAAATACTCAGGCATTAATCTTCCTGAAGTTGAACCTTTTGAACCAAATGTAAAAGTTTTACCTGCAATACCACTAGGGAATTGTTTTGAATACTTTAAACCTGTTGATGTATTAGCAATAATAAATGATTTGAATTTTGGATCTTCAACACCTTGTGCAATTGCAACAGAACCTGGAACTATTAATCTAGCTTTAACACCTGATAATCCACCAAACCATGCTAATTGTACTTGATTGTTTCTAAACGCAGCAATTGATGCTGAGTATGACTTAACTGGAACAAATTTAACTTCAACATCTAACTCTTTAGTTAAATAAGTTGCTAATTTTGAAAATCTTTGTTTTAATTTTGTTTCATCTTGATCAGGAATAGCCGTAAACGTAAACGTTTGCGAAAATAAAAAAGATGATAATACAAGTAATGTAATAAGTATTTTTTTCATAAAAAAACCTCAATGTTTTGAAGCATACGTAAAGAGATAAAGTAAGAGTGATAAATAATCATTTTTCTTTATGTCAAACCTAAACCTTAGGTCTAAATGCTATTTTTATGCGCAATAATACTATATAAAAAGTAAACAAAAGGTTAAATGGTAAAATATTTTTTACTATCCTAGTTATATTAATAGCCATTTAAAATAAAAAGATGTAAAATCCTTTCATATTAAAGATAAATCTAAAAGAAGAGGAAATTATGAATAACGAATATAAACTAACTAAATTCGTTCAAGCAGCAGGATGAGCCGCAAAGATGGGTCCGGGGGATCTGAAACAAACTCTTTGTAATTTATCACCAAGCGATGAAAAAATTTTAGTAGGATTTGATACAGCAGAAGATGCTAGTGTTTATCAAATCAATGAAAACCAAGCTATTGTCCAAACATTAGATTTTATAACTCCTGTAGTTGATGATCCATATATCTATGGACAAATTGCAGCAGCAAACTCTTTATCAGATGTATTTGCTATGGGAGCTGATGTTACTACAGCTTTGAATATAGTAGGATTTGATAAAAAAAACTTATCATCTGAAGCCTTAGGAGAAATTCTAAATGGTGGAAATGAAAAAATAAAAGAATGTGGAGGTTTATTATTAGGTGGACATACAATTGAAGCACCTGAAATGTACTATGGTTTATCAGTAACAGGAATAATTCATCCAAATGATGTAATAAGAAATAATACATCTAAAATCGGACATGTATTAGTTTTAACAAAACCACTTGGAATGGGTATTTTAACAACAGCAATTAAAAGAGATTTATTAGAAGATGAAACAATGAGACATTGTGCAGATATTATGGCTGCATTGAATTATTTACCATCTAAAATAATGAGAAAATATGATGTTAGTTCTTGTACTGATATTACTGGTTTTGGATTATTAGGGCATAGTTTAGAATCTGTAAATGAAAATACATCATTTTCTATTCAATGTTCTGAAGTACCAATGATTCAAGAAGCAATAGGATTATCAAAAGATAATGTAGTTCCAGGTGGAACTAAAAAAAATATGAAATATATGGAAGATAAAGTTTCATATATGAGTAGATTGTCTGAATATTCAAAAACTATTTTATGTGATGCACAAACATCAGGTGGACTATTAATAGCAATGGATAAAAATGATGCAAAAGAATATATAAAAGAAATAGAAGATTTATCTTTTGGATATGCATCTGTTATTGGAGAAGTTATTCCTAAAGGTCTTAAAGACATTATAGTTTATTAATTTTAGTGTTATAAAAAGAGTTGTTGTACTTTAAAACAACTCTTTTTTAAGTTATTTACTATGTTCACATTGATAAAACAATCAAAAGATGCACCATAAATGAATAATTTCTCCCAAATAAACAAAAGCGAAATATTAGATGATATTTTCGGTAATACTTTTGTAGC